>NZ_JBVJOT010000013.1:31663-145876 GCF_055583025.1 Streptomyces sp. NPDC104831 | reverse complement strand
TCGTCGGGGATCGCGCGGAACATGTTGCCCAGCGGGGCGGTGCCGAAGCCGAGACGGCCGGGAAGGAGGTTCTTCAGCGACATGGTGGTGCCTTTTCGATCAGTTCTCGATCAGTGTCTCCACGTCGGGGGTTCCCCTGACGCGGGCGGTGAGGCGTCGTCGGTGGACAGGCGCCTAGCGGGCCACCAGCTCTGCCGAGGGGGCGCGGGCACTCGGTGCACGGCCACGCTCTTCGAGCCGGACGCACGTCCCATGTGATTGCAGACGCGCCTTGTTGTCAACGACGATACTTGCAGACGCGGGGTAATGCAAGTGGCGCTCCCGCAGCGCCGACGGCGGCGGCCGGACACGTCCACAGGCGATCGTGAGCCGCGCCCTGGCCGGCCCGTGGCGGTCCGGCCAGGGCGCGGCCTTGTCACGGGCCCCCGTCAGGGGATGATCGTGGGGACGAGTCCGCCGTCGGCGCCCAGCGCCCTGCCCGTGGTCGCCGAGGCGTGCTCCGACGCCACGTACGTGATCATGCTGGCCACCTCGTGGGGCCGGATCAGCCGCTTGAGCAGGGACGCGGCCGCGCGGTTCTCCGCCAGATAGCGCCGCTCCTGTTCGTCCGGGTCGAGGCCGGGATACAGCTCGTCGAACATGGCCAGCACGCCGTCGCTCATCGTCGGCCCGGGCAGTACGCAGTTCACCGTCACCCCGGTGCCGGCGACCTCCTGGGCCATGCCGCGCGACACGGCGAGCTGGGCCGTCTTAGTCATTCCGTAGTGGACCATGTCCGTCGGTGTCTGCACGCCCGCCTCACTGCTGACGAAGATCACACGACCCCACCCGCGCCCGGCCATCCGCGGTGCGTAGTGGCGTGCCAGGCGCACACCGGAGAGGACGTTGACCTCGTAGAAGCGCAGCCAGTCCGCGTCGGTGATCTCGAAGACGGGTCTGGTCTCGAAGACGCCGGTGTTGTTGACCAGGATGTCGACGTCGGGCAGCTGCCGGATCAGGTCGGCCGTTCCCCCGGCCGTCCCGACATCGGCCGTGACGCCGCGTCCCCCGATCCGCTCCGCCGTCTCGGCGACACGGTCGGCATTACGGCCGTTGACCACGACATCCGCGCCCGCGGCGGCCAGCGCCCGCGCCGTCGCCTCCCCGATCCCCGCCGTCGACCCGGTGACCAGCGCGGTACGTCCGCTCAGATCGATCTGCATGGGGCGGTACACCTCCAGAAGTGCGGCCCGCCCGGCAGCGGGCCGCGTCCCGTCGCGCCTACGGCACCCCGCGCTCACCCCGACCAGGCCTCCTGCCGCGCAGGCGATGCACCGGCATGCGCCGGGCTGCCCGGGAGGACCCGGACGCCCCCGGACGCTCACGATTCTTCGGCACGGCGACGGAGCCCGCACCTCGGCGGCCCACCACCCGGGCGCGGCCGCTCGAGTCGTCCTGCCCGACAGCCGGGCCGGACCGCGATGGGGCGGCCGCGCCAGGACCTTTGCGGTGACGTCATGAAGACGGGCGCTCCGTCGATCAGCTCGGTGTGGCGGGGTGCCTCGGGGAGGAGGGCCAGGTCCTTGGGGAAACGGCCTTCCTCGCGCGGCGGGTGCGTCCAGGCGGGCAGTGCGGTCATGGGGCGGCCGTAGCGATTCGGCCTGACGGGGCCCAGGTGGTGGTCATCCGGCCGACCGCCTTTCGTCTCGGAGCAGCGTGCCCTACCGGCGCGGACGCCTACTGCGCCATGCGGGGGCCGCGGTTGCGGGTCAGGGGGGTCAGGCCGGCCATGAGGAGGAAGGACGCCAGGGGGATCAGGTCGAGGTTGACGGTGATCAGGAGGAAGAAGAGGAAGACCAGGGCCGGGCTCCAGGCGGGGAGCTGCCTGGGGCGGGTGGTGACCAGCATGATCAGGAGGGTGAGCAGGCCGAGCTGGAAGGCCAGGGGGCCCGCCAGTTGCAGGGGGGCGGGGAGGGGGGCCGTCTCGGACAGGGCGGGGAACAGGTCGCCCAGGATCACCCACACGAAGCAGGCCGCGCCGAACAGTCCGGCGGCTGTGGCGGCACGCACCGCGGTTCTCATCCGGGCGCCGGCCGCGGGGACCAGGCCGCGCAGCTCCCTCACCAGGGTGCCCAGCAGGAGGAACGCGGCCAGGAAGCACAAGTGGCCGAGGTCCCAGGCCATCCCCGGGCCGTGGGTGCCGTCCATGCCGTCGATCAGGCGCAGCACGCCGTACGACAGCAGCAGGAGGGGGATGAGGACGCAGCACAGTCGGGAGAGGCGGGTCGCGGGGGGCGTCGAGGTCATGTTCCTACGCTCGCGGTCCGGGGCGTGCACGGGGTATCGGGACCATCCCCCAGCGGTCCCGGGCAGGTCCCCTAGGGGTTGGGTGGGCCGGGGAGCGGGAATCTCGGGGGCGCTCGGCGCGGGGACGGTGCGCGCCCCCACCGGTCGTCGGGGACGCGTGCCCCCACCGGTCGACGGGTCGGTGGGCGACCCGGGAGCCGGTCCTTCCGCCCGCGCCGCGCCCGCGTGAAATCTTCACGCGGAGGCTGTGACGGGCTAGGTGTCCACCGCACCCGGTGCCGACCCACAATCAGGTGCCCGGTGAACGCGACTGGGTGTTTCCGCGAGAAGGCGCCCAGGAGGAGGTTGTCATGCCGGACGAGGCCGGCGGGCCCACGGTCGACCTCTGGTCGCTCGCCGAGGACGTGGTGGTCGAGCCCGGGGATCTCGAGGGCGAGCTGGTGCTCACCGGTCACTGGGGCACCGAGCGGGTCACCGCGCCGCATCCGGTGGTCGCGGAGGCGCTGCGCCGCATGGAGCTGGGGCCGGTCCTGCTGGCCAACCTGGAACCCGGGGCGGGGGACGCGGCGGGCCAGGACGTCTGGTACTGCCTGCTGCTCCACCTGGAACGGCTCTCCCACCTGATCGTCCGCACGCTGGGCATCGACGACTTAGCCGGCCCGCTGCTGTCGGCCACGCCCGTGTCGCCGGTCGCGCACTTCGCCCTCGCGAAGCTGCCCGGCCGGCGACCCGTGCGGCTGCCCAGCGGGGTCTCGCTCACCGTCGGCCGCGACGGCGTCACCGTGCAGTCCCCCGGCTCCTCCTACCGTGTGCTCGTCCACCGCCCGGAGGCCGTCTGGGTGCTGGGCCGGCTGGCCTGGCCGGTCACGCCCGACCAGGTCTCGGCCGCGCTCGCGCTGCCGGCCGGGGTCGCCGAGCGGATCCTGGACTATCTCGCCGCGGCGGGCCTGACCGCCGAGGCGGAGGATGATCCGGCACCTCCCCGCGTCCTTCCCGCGAGCGACCTCGAGGGCGGTCCCGGGGACCGGACCGGGAACTCCGTCAGGGGTGACCCCGGGGGCGACTTCGGCGGCGACTTGGGGTACGGCCCCGGGAGCGATCCGGGCTACGGCTTCCGGTGCCGCCCCGCGCGCGGCCCCGGGGACAGCCCCCGGAGTTCCGCCGAAGGCCACCTCGGCGGTGCCGCGGCGTCGTGAGCGCCGGGGAACGGTGGCGTCGTGCGCGGTTGGGAACGCCGTACCGTGAGCGGCCGGGAGACGGCCCACGGGGGCGCCAGGCTCCTGGGCTGGTACCGCCGCCCCTACGGCAGCCAGGCCCTTGGGCCCGTACCGCCGCCCCTACGGCAGCCAGGCCCCTCGGCCCGTATCGTCCGCCCCCCACGGCAGCCAGGCCCCTCGGCCCCTACCGCCGCCCCCTACGGCAGCCAGGCCCTTGGGCCCGTATCGTCCGCCCCCTACGGCAGCCAGCCCGCCTCGCGGGCGATGCGGATCGCGTCCACACGGTTGCGGGCGAGGAGCTTTGTCACCACCGTGGTGAGGTAGTTGCGCACGGTGCCGGACGCCAGGTGCAGGCGGTCGGCGATCTCGCCGGCCTCCAGACCCTCCGCGGCCAGTCGCAGCACCTCCGTCTCCCGTTCCGTCAGCGGGGTCTCCGCGGTGCCCCAGACGGACAGCGCGAGCTGCGGGTCGATGACCCGTTGCCCGGCGGCCACCCGGCGCACCGCGTTGGCGAGTTCGGGCGGCGGGGCGTCCTTGAGGAGGTAGCCGTTGACCTGGGCGCTGAGCGCGCGGCGCAGGGTGCCGGGCCGGCCGAGGCTGGTGAGGATCAGGGTCCGGCACTCGGGCAGCTTCTCCCTGAGGCGGGCGGCGGCGGTCAGGCCGTCGATGCCGGGCAGGTCGATGTCGATGATCGCCACATCGGGCCGGCAGGCGAGCGCGGCGTCCACGATCTCGTCGCCGCGCTCCAGTTCGGCGACCACCTCCAGGTCGTCCTCCAGGTCGAGCAGCGCCACCAGCGCGCCGCGCACCATGTTCATGTCCTCTGCCAGCAGCAGGCGAATGGCCACCGACGGTTCTCCTCTCCGGCTCAGGCCGCCGGTTTTCGGGTCATCGGCACCACGGTGTCGGCGCCGGACCGGGGTCGTTCGGGGAAGGCCGGGGCCTCGGCGACGAGCCGGAAGGTGTCGTCCGGTCCCCGGTCGGTCGTCAGCTCGCCGGAGATCTCGCGCATCCTGGTGGCGAGGTTGCCGAGGCCGCTGCCGCTGTGCGCGGACGGATCCCGGTAGTCGGGGTCCACGCCGTTGTTCTCCACCCGCAGCCGCACCCGGCCCTCCTCCTGCACCGCCTCGATCACGCAGACGTCGGCCTTGGAGTGCCGCAGCAGGTTGGTGACCGCCTCGCGCAGCACGGCCGCGAGCACGGTGCTGACCTGCTGGCTCATCGTCCCCAGCCGCAGCGTGACGCGGATGTCCACCTCGGCGGCGGTCAACAGGCCCTCGGCGGTGGTGATCTCCTCCGCCAGGGACATGTCGCGCAGTCCGCTGGCGACCGTGCGCACATCGGCCAGCGACTGCCGGGAGATGGCGAGCACATCGCGTATCTCCGCGAGGGCCCGCTGCGGATGCGCCGGGACGAGGCGGTGGATGAGTTCGCTCTTCAGGGTGATGGCGGAGAGGCTGTAGCCGAGCAGGTCGTGCAGGTCCCGGGCGAAGCGCAGCCGTTCCTTGGTGACGGCCATCCGCGCGAGCTGGCCGCGGGTGTCGTGCAGGACGTGCACCAGGTCGGCCAGCCGGCTCAGGCCGAACACGATCAAACCGGTCAGCAGCGTGGACTGGCACAGATAGACGCTGTCCAGCACCGAGCGGCCCTCCAGCGCCGGCGGCAGCAGCATCGACAGGCCCACCGCGGCGTACAGCGGCCAGGCCAGGCGCGGTGGCAGCAGGAGCAGCAGCGAGCCGGCGAAGAACCCGGCCATGCCGCCCCATTCGGCCTGGAAGACGAGGATGGGAAGGTAGGTCAGAAGTGCCTGGACCCCCAGAGCGACTGCTTTTCGCCGCCAGGGGGCCCGATGCGCTTCCGGTCGCGAATGTCTGAGTTGCAGCGCGAAGATCGAGGCCAGGCAGGCCAGGGCCACCAGGTTCATGCCGGTGCCGAGGCCCGCGCTGAGCACGTTGAGCATCGTGATGAGCAGGAAGCTGAGCAGGGCGGCCATGAGGATG
The DNA here is from genome assembly GCF_055583025.1 of Streptomyces sp. NPDC104831. Classification (NCBI taxonomy): domain Bacteria; kingdom Bacillati; phylum Actinomycetota; class Actinomycetes; order Kitasatosporales; family Streptomycetaceae; genus Streptomyces; species Streptomyces sp. NPDC104831. The sequence goes on along the minus strand of NZ_JBVJOT010000013.1, from coordinate 140,373 downwards.
ACCCGGGCCAGGCGCGGCGCGGGCGCGTCGGGCGGCCCCGACTCCGTTTGCGCACCGGGCGGTTCGGGTTCTTCCGCCGTTTCGACGGCCGAATGTGAAAAAGCGTTGTGTGGCGACATCGTCCTACCGGCCCCCTCCGCTAGCCCGCGGCCACGCGCACTGAGAGGGATAATAGGTGAAGGAAGTCGCCGGTCAGAAGTTGCCGGGCTAAACGAACATCGGCACGGGATTCAAGTCGGCATAGCGGGTCGGTTCGGACAGCATGCCGAGGGCGACCGGGACGTCGAAGAGCCGTCCGGGCGCGAAGCGCGGCCAGAAGTGGCGCATTCCGGGAACTATCACCTTCACCACGGGCAGTTGCAGGTCCGGACGGGTCTGGTCGAGGACGAGCAGCTCCATGCCGCGCTCCCGGACCAGTTCGGTGACGGCCGTGACGTCGTCGCGCAGATCGGTCCGCGGCCGGTGGCCGCGACCGTGGGCCGGGGCCGGCCGGGCCGCCGGATCCGGCGCCAGATAGGGCTGGTTGGCGAGGGTGGCGGTGCGCCACCAGCGCACCGGGTCCGGGTCGGGGACGGCGTACCCGGTGCCGCCGGGGCCGGGTGCCACCGCGGGCAGCAGCTGCCCCATCTCGGTCAGCGCGCGCCGCAGCGCGATCCGCGGGTCGAAGTGCGCGCCGAAGCCGAACACGATGTCCTCGGTGGGGCCGTCGGTGCGCCGGGAGAACGCCGCCACCACCGGAATGCCGAAGTCCGAGGTGAGGTCGAGCGCCCACAGCTCGCGGCCGGCCCGCCGGCAGCCGGCGCGGATCCGCTCGACGTACGGTTCGTCCGCGCCGTCGAGGTCCACGGCGGGCCGGCGGAGGCGGTTGTACCACCACAGTGCCACGGCGTCCCGCTCCACCAGTTCCAGGAACCCCTGGAGCAGGGCGTCCTCGGGGCTGCTGCCGGCGGCGTTTCCGTTGGAGTCGGCGCACAGGCCGTCGGCGGCGGGCTCCTGGCCGAAGTAGAGCATGGACGTGGGCAGCAGCCGCTGGGTGCCGCCGGTCAGCGACCACACCGGCGTCCAGTCCGTCGGGCGGTCCTCGGCGAAGGGCTCGGGCACGTGGCTGAGCCAGGAGCCGGTGGCGTTCCACGCCCGCCGGTCGCGCAGCTGGCGGTCGGCGTAGAGCTGGCAGGCGCCCGGGTGCACGGCGGCCGGGCCGAGCGCGGCGTACGTGTCCCGCACCACCGGTTCGTCGCCGTGCCGGGTGCCGCTGTAGCGCTCCACCGCCTCGCACAGGGCGCTGGTCCTGGCCTCGGTCTCGGTGACGCCCTTGCCGCCGCTGAGCGCGCGCAGTCCGGCGCGCAGTCCGGCCAGGGAGGCCGCGCCCATGGCCAGGTTCTGGCCGGACAGGAAGGACTCCACGAAGTCCGGGCAGTGCTTCGCCCGGCTGATCTCCTTGACGATGCCGGTGACCGGGTCGACCAGGTGGCCGTAGCGGTCGAGCATCTGGTGCGGGGTGAGTGCCCGGTGGCCGCCGGACTCCTGGTCGGCCTTGGGCCGGGACACGGGGACGAACGGGGCGCGCACGCGCCGGGCGACGAGCCGCGGGTCGCCGCACACCGGGCACTGCGGCAGCCGGGCCACCGGGTGCGCGGCGGAGGCGAGCCGCAGGGTGTCCAGGATGTGTACGGCGCCCTGGCCGGGGTGCCGGATGCCGGCCAGCCACTTCGCGGTCTCCAGGGCGGCGAGCTGGGCCGCCGCCGACGCGCAGGCGGGCAGGCCGGCCGTCGGCCGGTCCGCGGGACCGGCGAGCCCGAGATGGCGCTGGAGCGGCAGTTCCGAGCGGCGGTGGCCGCGCAGCCGGACGGCCAGGCAGGACCAGCAGGGCCCGGTACCGGATCGGAACACCGGCCCCACCCACGGGTCGGCGCCGCCGGTACGGGCCAGCAGCCACGGGGTGCCCTGGTCGCGGAGGGCGGCGTCGACGTCCGCGAGGGCCGGGTCGAGGTAGTCGTCGCAGAGGACGAGCGCGAAGGCGGCGTCCTCGCCGGCGCCGGCGACCCGGATGCCGGACTCCCGCAGCGCCGTGCGCAGCCGGGCGGGGTCGGTTCCGGGCAGGGCCACGAGTCGTACGAGGGCCCCGGCCACGTCGCGGGTGGCGCGCCCGCCGTCCAGTCCGGCGAGGTCCCAGTAGGCCTCGGCCGCGGCGGCGGACGGGTGCGCCGTGGCGGCGGGGGCGGTGTGCAGCCTGAGCAGGCCGGCGGCCTCCAGGGCGGCGAGCGCCGACCGGGCCGCGTCGGGGTCGAGGGCCGGGGCGGCGTCACGGATCACCGTCTCCCGGTCGCGGGTGCCGTCCAGCAGGGGTGCCAGCACCTCGGCCGGCAGCCCCCGCAGTGCGGTGACCCCGCGCTGCGAGAGCAGGTAGGCGGCTTCTCCGGGCACGACGGCGGCCCGCAGGTGACGCTTGAAGCCGAGGAGGCCGGCGGCGCCGCGGTGCGTCCCGGTGGCGGTCATGCGGCGGGACTCGCCGGCGCGGCCACGACGTTCGTGTACGTCACGGTGAACAGCGCGCCGCACTGTTCGGCCGGGACGTCCAGGTTCTCGATCACCAGCTGACCGGCCGGCGCGGCGGTGACGGGGGTGTGTCTCGAAGTGCCCTGGTGCGGGGTGTGCGGGGTCATCGCGATCGTTCCCTTCGCAGTGGGCTTGCCATGGGCTCGCTTGGTTACGGGAACGATTCTGCGAAGCGCGGGGGAGCGCACCCAGTGTGCGGATCACCAGCGGGGGGTGAACTTTTCACACGGGGCCGTCCCACGGCGTTCGGGGCGGACTCGGGACATCCCCCTGCGATGCCGACAAGGCGCCGCCGGCCTGCGGTGATCCACCGGGGCGGGGGGCCGCGGGGCGCGGCACCGTGATTTCTTCATGATCCAGCACCTGAGGAACACACACCGGCTCCGGTACGACGGCACTGGGCCGGGCCCGCACCGCGTGGCACTGTCGACTACACCGGGCTTCGGCCCGCCGATTCAGGTGAATCGACCTGGAGTTGCCATGGAGATCAGTGAGCCGGGCCCGCTCGACGTGAGTCGGCCGGCGTCCGGATCCCCCCGACCGCGGCCGAACAGCGGCAGCTGCTCGTCCGCCTCCCCCCACACGGCCAGCCGCAGAAGCTGATCGGCACCTCGTTCGGTGACCCCAGGGGGATGGTCGCCAAGGAGATCCTGACCCGCCAATCCGTAAGCAACGGGCAGGAGTTGTCGTCGTGTACGCACAGGGAGACACAGATGGGAGCTGACTCACGGTCATGCTAGAGTTCCGCGTTCTCGGGCCCGTCGGACTGTGGTCCGACGGGGTGGAGGCTCCACTGGGCGGTTGCAAGCAACGGACCATACTCGCCGCCCTCCTGCTCGCCGACGGCTGGGTCGTCTCGGACTCGGACCTCGGCGGGGTTCTGTGGGAACGGCGGCCTCCCGCCACGTATCAGGCACAGATCTACACCTACGCCTCGCGGCTGCGGGGTCATTTCCACGGCGATGCGACGATCACGCGGTGCGGCCGCGGGTACCGCATCGAGAGAGGGGGTGCCCGCTTCGATCTGGACGAGTTCTACAAGCTGGCCAAAGAGGGCCAGACGCTGATGCGTGCGGAGCGGATCGCCGAGGCGGCGGCCCGGTTCCGGGCGGCGCTCGACCTGTGGAGCGGCCCCACCCTCACGGGGGTGACGGACGCGCTGGTCGACAACGAGCGGTCCAGGATCGAGATGGCCCGGATGGAAGTGCTGGAGAGCCGGATCGACGCGGATCTCCGGCTGGGCCGGCAGCGGCAGCTGGTCGGCGAACTCACGCAGCTGGTGGGAGCGCACCCATTGCGGGAGACGTTCCGGGCGAAGCTGATGATCGCCCTGCACCGCAGCGACCGGCAGGCCGAGGCCTTCGAGACGTTCCACGCGGGCTGCGGCCTGCTGCGCGAACAGCTGGGGGTCGATCCGGGGCCGACCCTGCGCAGCGCCCACCAGGCCATCCTGGCGGACGACTTCGCGCCGGCGCTGCCCGGCCGGGGCGATCTCGTGGCCGGTCCGACAGGGTGACGGGGGCTCCAGCCTGTGCGCAGTTCCACGGCACTGCGCACAAGCTGGAGAGCAGGGGAAAGGCGCGACGGCCCGGACGCCCGCCCGGCGGAACGGGCCCGGGCGGGCGCCCGGCGGGCCGCGGGGCGGGGGCGCCGCCGGGCGTCGGGGGCGCGGCCGCACCGGCTTCCCGGCGGCGGGTCGTGCCGGACCGCCAGGGGTCCGGCGGTCACGCCCGGCTGCCGGAGGCCCGGCCGGGGCGAGGCGTCGGCACGATCGCGTGCCGTAGGAGGACCGGGCCCGGGCGGGCGTGTTCGCGGGCCAGGGCCGCCGAGCGGCCGGGACCCAGGGCGAGGTCCTGGACGGTCCACCTCGTGGGACCGCCGGGTTCCTCGTGGTCGACGCGGAGCGGCCCGTGGCCGTGGGCGAGCGTGTTCACGGCGCGCAGGTCGGCGACGATGCCCACCCCCACGGCCTTGAGGACCGCTTCCTTGCGCGTCCAGGCACGGAGGAAGACCTCCTCGTACTCCCGCTCGTTCCCGGCCCCGCCCAGCACGTCGAGTTCGGCGTCCGACAGCGCGATCCGGGGCGCGTCCCCGAAACCGCGCCCGGTGTGCTCCTCGATGTCGACGCCCACCTGTCCGCCCGCGGTGACGGCGAGCAGCCAGTACGGCCCGGAGTGCGACAGGCTGAAGTCCAGCCGGGTGCGGGGTGAGACGATCCCGGGCCGCCCGTGCGTGGGGTCGCCGCACCTCGGGCACCGGTGCCGGCCGAACCGGATCGCGGCCGGCGGCCCGCCCAGGTAGTGATCCGCGAGGATCCGGCGCACGGCCGCGTGCGCGCCCGCGTAGCGGCCGGCGAACGGCGCGCCGCGGCGCCGGAACGTGCGCAGTTCCGTGTCGTCCAGCAGGGCCGTGTCGGCCGGGTCGGGAAGGTCCGCGACCCGGCCGTGCCACACGTGGACGGCGTTGCTCCGGCCGAAGCGGCCGGTGCCGTCGCCCACCGACGGCGCGCGGCCCCGGGGGACCGTCCGGTGGAGTGCCCGGTCGGGAGCGTCGGCGGCGGGCGGGGTTCGGGGCATGACGTGCCTCTCTGCGAGGAGCCGGGCGGCGCCGGAACAGGGAAGGGCCAGGGCCGGCCGGGGGAGGTACCGGCCCTGGCCCTGCTTCGGTGGCGAGGGCTCCCGGCCGGTCAGGCGGGCAGGAAACCCTCCACCCGCACGCCGAGCCCCCGGGCCCGGGCGGCGGTGAGGACGTGGTCGGCCAGGGCGATGTCGAGGACGCCGAGGCCGAACGGGGCGTAGACGACCGTCCGGCCCGGCTCGGGGCGGAACCCCTCGCCGCGGTCCTCGTCCAGGAGCAGCCGGCCGATCGTCGGGGCGATGAAGTCGCGGTGCCCCGCCGCCTGGACGGCGAGGTCGAGGGAGGTGCGCTCGCGCAGCGCGTGCTCGGTGTCGTCGACGATGTTGCACGCGCCGGCCAGCGACTCGGGCAGCAGGTCCCGCAGCGAGATGTGCAGCACGACCGTGCCGGGCTCGGCCGCAGCCAGGTCCAGGTGCGGTTCGATGGCCGAGGTGGCGATCGCGACGAGGCCGTGCGCGGCCAGCGCCTTCTCCGCGCTGTCGAGCACGAGCACCCGCGCCCCGGGCACCGCCTCGGCCGCCTGGGCGGCGAAGGCGGCGGCCCGCTCGGGCGAACTGTCGTACACCGCGAGCGAGGTGAGGTCCGGCAGCGCCGCGTGCACGTGGCGCAGGATCTCCAGGTTGATCACCCCGCAGCCGATCAGCGACAGGCCGTCGGGGCGGCGGTCGCGGGTGAGCAGCTCCGCGGCGAGGGCCGCGCTCGCCGCGGTGCGCTTGGCGGAGATCAGCGAGCCCTCGATCAGCGCCTCGGGGCGGCCCGTCTCCAGGGAGTTGAGGATGATCGCCGCGCTGGCCCGCTGGATCCCGCGCTCGATGTTGGCGGGGAAGGAGGCGATCCACTTCATGCCGGCGGCCGGCCGCTGCCCGCCCCGGTAGGCGGGCAGCCCGATGATGCGGTCCCGGGGCTGCCCGGGGAACCTCAGGAACGTCGAGTGCGGCACCGCGGTGTCGCCCTGCTCGTGCAGGCGGTAGGCGTCCGCGACGACCGACATGGTGTCGAGTTCGCAGCCGTCGAGGAGCCGCGCGACCTCGCTGTGTCGCAGGATGAGCATGACGGAATCAGTTCCTTCCGGTAGGAGCGGTGCCGGTCAGCGGGTGGCCTTGAGGGTGCCCAGGTAGGGATGCCACAGGTGGTCGGGGTTGGCCTCCACCGCGGCCACCGCCTCGCGCATGGCGACCAGGGCCTTCGGCTCCTCGTCGTCGTACACGTCGCCTTGGAGCATCTTCAGCACGTCCTTGCGGTACCGGGGGTCCTGGACGAACGCGGTGAACAGGACGTTGAGCCGGTAGTAGATGGAGATGAACTCGTACCAGTAGCGCACCGCCCTGCGGAGCTTGGTCTCGTAGGCGGCGAACCGGTCCTTGCCGTAGTCGCCGGCCGCGTGCGCCGCGATGATGTCCCGGGAGGCGATGCGGGCGCTGTTCAGGGCCACGCTGACCCCGCTGGAGAAGATCGGGTCCACGAAGCGGGCCGCGTCGCCGATCAGGACGTAGCGGTCGCCGGTGATCTCCTTGACCGAGTAGCTGTAGTCGCCCTCCGCCTTCAGGGGGCGGACCTGGCGGCAGCCCTTGAGCGCGTCGTGCAGCTCGGGGCGGCTGCCGACGAACTCCCAGAAGAACTCGTCGAGGTCGCCGCTGCCCTCCGCGAAGCGCTTCTTCTGGGTCACCACGCCGATGCTGGTGATCGTGTCGGTGATCGGGATCTGCCAGACCCAGGAGTCGTTGATCGGCAGGAAGTGCACGTAGATGTGCTCGGCCTGGGCCGCGGAGGTGGACAGCGCCTCCCGGTCCAGCCCCTCGAACCAGGCGTGCACGGCGTACTGGTCGAAGACCGGGTCGGGCACCTTGGTCTTCAGCTGCCGGCCCAGCATGGTCTGCCGGCCGGAGGCGTCCACGACCATCCCGACCGTGTAGTCCACCCGCTTGCCCGCGATCCGGGTGCGGACCACGACCTCCGGGTCGCCGAAGTCGACGCCGAGGACCCGGGCGCCGTTGAGGACGGTCGCGCCCTGCTCCTCGGCGTGCCGCAGCAGGATCGAGTCGAAGCGGGAGCGGTCCACGTGGTACGTGTAGTCGCGGTCCACCCCCTGCTGGTCGCGCTCGACGAACTGGATGTCCGCGGTCCAGTCGTGCTGGAGGCCGCTGAAGCCCAGCCGGGGGATGTCGCGCGACTCCGCCGAGGTCCAGGAGGCGCCGTACTTGCGCGGGAAGCCGGCCTCGTCGATCTTGTCGAGGGCGCCGATCTCCAGCAGCACCGGCGTGGTGGCCGGCACCAGCGACTCGCCCACGTGCGGCCGGGGGAAGGTCTCGCTCTCGAAGACGATCACGGAGAGCCCGGCGCGGGCCAGGTAGGAGGCGGCGGTGGAGCCGGCGGGCCCGCCGCCGATGACGGCGATGTCGAAGTCGGTGGTGGTCATCGGACGGTCTCCTGCTCCAGCTCGCAGATCATGGTGGCGATCGAGGCGGCGTTCTTGAAGTTCTTCGCGTCGATCCGGACGGCGGGCACGGAGACGCCCCACTCGTTGAGGATGAAGGCCTGCAGCAGTGCGATCCGGAGCGAGTCGACGATGCCCCACTCCAGCAGCGGGGTGGTCGCGTCGATCTCGCGTCCCTCGTCGGACCAGAGGAACTCGGTCCTGATGAAGTCCAGTACGCGGGTGGTCACGGCGTCGATGTTCACGAGCGTCCTTTCGAAAGGGTCAGATGCCGCCGGACCAGCTCCGGGCGGTCGATCTTTCCGTTGCGGGTCCTCGGCAGGTCGGCGAGCAGATGGACGTGGTCGGCGATCATGTAGCTCGGCAGCCGCTCCGCCAGGTGCCGGCGCAGGGCCAGGGCGCCGGGCCGGGCGCCGGGTGCGGGGACGACGAAGGCGACCAGCCGGGCGTCCATGCCCTCGCCGGCCACGACGACGGCCGCGTTCTCGACGTCGTCGTGGGCGTTGCAGGTGGTCTCGATCTCGCCGAGTTCGATGCGGTGGCCGCGGACCTTCACCGCGTGGTCGCGGCGTCCGACGTAGTCGAAGGAGCCGCCGGGCAGCACGGTGACGAGGTCGCCGGTGGCGTACTCGCCGGAACAGGGCGTCCGGCCCCAGTAACCGAGCATCACCGTCGGCCCGGTGACGATCAGTTCGCCCTGCTCGCCCGGCCCCGCGACGGTGCCGGCGTCGGTCCGGGCCCACACCTCGTCGCCGCTCGCGGCCCTGCCGATGGGCACCGGCCGGTCGCGCTCCAGGTCGGCGGGGACGACCTCGTGCCAGGTGCACACATTGGTCTCGGTCGGGCCGTACAGGTTGAGCAGGCGGGCGTCCGTCCACGCGGCCAGGCGGCGGACGTGGGCGACGGGGAACGGCTCCCCGGCGAACAGCACCGCCCGCAGTCCGGCGGGGGCGGGCCGGTCGAGCAGCCCGCCGCCGCGGATCATCAGGATCAGCGCCGAGGGCACCGAGTACCAGACCGTGATCCGCTCCCGGTGCAGGAACTCCACCAGTTCGCCGGGCGCGTAGGCCAGCGCGGCCGGGACCAGGCGGACCGAGGCGCCCGCCGAGAAGGCGGCGTACAGGTCCAGCACCGACAGGTCGAAGACGAGCGGCGCGTGGTTGGCGAAGCGGTCCCCGGGTCCCGCGCCGAGCAGTTCCACGGCCCAGTCCACGAAGGCCCGGGCGTTGCGGTGGCTGATGCTCACGCCCTTCGGCGTCCCGGTGGAGCCGGACGTGTAGAGGATGAAGGCCGGGTCGTCCGGCTTCACCTCCGTGTCGACCGGGGGCACGGCCTCGTCGCCGGGTGTGCCGTCCGCCAGGTCGAGTGCCGTGACGCCGTCGAGCGCCGAGCGGACCTCCGCCAGCCGGGGTCCCGTCGCGCACACCACCCGGGCGCCCGAGTCGCGGGCCACGGTGGCGACCCTGGCGAGGGGGGCCGTGCCGTCCTGGGGGACGTAGACGGCGCCCAGGCGCAGCACCGCCTGCATCGCGACCACGACCGAGGGCGACTTGTCGCCCCACAGGACGACCCGGTCCCCGTGGCCCACCCCGGCCCCGGCGAGGAGCCGGGCGTAGGCGTTCGCCGCGCGGTCGAGTTCCCGGTAGCTCAGTTCCCGGTCCGGGCCCGCGAGGGCCGGCCGCTCCGGATGGCGCCGGGCGGACCGGATGACCAGCTCGTGCAGGTTCACAGGCCTCTCTCCCTCGCGATGACGCTCCGGTGGATCTCGGTGGTGCCGGAGAAGAGCGTGCTGGGCACGGCGTCGCGCAGCTGCTGCTCGATGCCGGTGGAGGCGAGGTAGCCGATGCCGCCGAAGACCTGGACCGCGTCCCGGGCGTTGGCGACGGCGGCCTCGGAGACCGCGACCTTGGCCAGCGACACGGCGCCCGCGTCGGCGGTGCCCTGGTCGGTGAGCCAGCAGGCCCGGTACAGCAGCAGCCGCGCCCCCTCCAGCCGCTCCGACATCACCGAGATCTTGTGCGAGACGGCCTGGAAGTCGGCCAGCCTGCGGCGGAACTGCTTGCGCGAGCGGACGTGGGCGACGCACCGCTCCAGCTGGTACGTCATCACCCCCAGGTAGATCGCGAACAGGCAGGCCCGTTCCCAGCCCATGGAGTGCTGGAAGATCGCCCGGCCCTGGCCCTCGACGCCCAGCAGGTAGCGGGCGGGGACCCGGACCCCGTCGAAGGTGATCCGGCCGGCCGGGCAGCCGTGCAGGCCCATCTTCTCCAGCGGCGGTCCGACGCTCAGCCCGGGCAGCTCGCGCGGGACGGCGAACCCGCTGGTGCCGAGGAACCCGGCCTCGGGCTCGGTGACGGCGTAGGTGACGATCACGTCGGACAGCGGGGCGTTGCTCGCGAACGACTTCACGCCGTCGATCACGTAGCAGTCGCCGTCGCGCCGGGCGGTCATCTCCAGCCGGGCGGTGTCGGAGCCCGCCCCGTCCTCGGTGATCGCGTTGGACGCGATCAGCGAGCCGGTGGCCAGGCCCTTGAGCAGTTCCTCGCGCACCTCGGCACCGGCGAAGTCCCGTACCGGCACGGCGCAGGCCAGCAGATGGGCGGCGACCCCGAAGGCCAGCCCGGTGTCCAGGCAGCCCTGGCCGAACGCCTCCAGGCACAGCGCGGTGTCCAGGGCGTTGAGCCCGCCGCCCCCCGACTCCTCGGGCAGGCACAGCCCGGTGAGCCCGAGGGCCGCTGCCCCGGCCCAGTCCTCCCGGTCGAAATGGTCCGCCGGGTCCGTGCGCCGGCGCCCCGGCAGCTCCTCCCTGATCGCGGCCAGCAGCCGGTCACGACGACGCTGCTGCTCGGTCGTCAAGGCGAAGTCCATTGACGTCCTCCTTTCCGTAGGCGTTGAGCTCGGCGTCGGACATCGCGTCGAGCTCGGAACGGACCAAGTCCTCGATCAGGGCCGCCAGTTCGGCGACGGTCGGGCCCTCGAAGACGGCCCGGATCGGCAGGTCCACGTCGAAGGCGTCCTGGAGCGCGGCCACCAGCCGGATGGCGAGGATCGAGTTGCCCCCGGCCCGGAAGAAGCCGGTGTGCGCGCCCACCGGGGCCGCGAGCAGATCGGTGAAGATCTCCGCGACCCGTTCCTCGACGATCCCGCGCGGCGGCACCAGTGCGCGCTCGCGGGGAGCGGGCGCGGGCAGCGCTGCCCGGTCGACCTTGCCGTTGGCGTTCAGCGGTATCGCGGCCAGCGCGGTGAACGCGGCGGGCCGCATGTACGCGGGCAGCCGGGCGGCGCACAGGTCCGCGAGCGACTGCGCGGAGGGCTCGGTGCCGTCGGGGACGTAGACGACGTGGAGCAGCCCGTCGTGCGCGGTGGCCACGGCCTGCCCGACCCGGGGGTGCTCGGCGACCACGGCGGCGATCTCGGAGAGTTCCACGCGGTAGCCGCGGATCTTGACCTGGGTGTCGGCGCGGCCGAGGAACTCCACCTCGCCGCCGTCCAGCACCCGGGCCAGGTCCCCGGTCCGGTACAGCCGGTCGCCCGGCGCCCCGAACGGGTCGGGCACGAACCGCTCCGCGGTCTGCCCGGGCCTGCCGGTGTAGCCGCGGGCGACCCCCGCGCCGCCGACGCACAGTTCGCCGACCGCGCCGATGGGGACCGGCCGGAGCCAGGGGTCCAGCACGTGCGTCCGCACGCCGGGCAGGGCGCGGCCGATCGGCACGGCGTCCCGGCCGGCGCCCGCCGTGACCGGGTGGACGGTGGCGCCGACACAGGTCTCGGTGGGGCCGTACTCGTTGATCAGCCGGCCCGGTCCGAGGAGGGAGGCCCAGCGCTCGGCCAGGGCGGCCGGCAGCGCCTCGCCCGCGACGACGATCCGGGCCGCGAGGCCGGCGATCCGCTCCTCGGGCAGCCCGGACAGGATCTCCAGGTGGCCGGGCGTGAGCTTGAGGAAGGCCAGCGGGGCGGCGGCGACCAGACGGGCGCCCAGCTCGGTCAGGTCCAGGTCCTGCGGCAGCAGCGTGGTCGGCCGGCCGGCCAGTAGTCCCGCCCACAGGTTGGGGACGCCGAGGTCGAAGGCGACCGAGGTGAACACCGCCGCGCCGCCCGGCGCCGCGAGCGCCAGCTCGTCCACCGCCCACCGCAGGTGGCCCGCGAGAGCGGCGTGGGTGATCTCGACGCCCTTGGGCCTGCCCGTGGAACCGGAGGTGTAGACGACGTACGCCAGCCGCTGTGGGTCGGCCGGGCGGGCGGGCCGCGAGGAGGCCCCGGCGCCGTCCGGGTCCGGGGACACGGTGCGGACGCCCTCGAAGGCGGTGGGGGAGACCAGCAGGCCGGCCCCGGCGTCGGCCAGCATGTACCGGATCCGCTCGGCCGGGGTGCCCGGCTCGATCGGCAGATAGGCCGCGCCCGCCTTCCACACGCCGAGCAGGGAGGCGATCAGGCCGGCGCCGCGGTCGACCAGGACGCCCACGACCGTGTCCGCGCCCGCGCCGAGGTCCCGCAGCCGGTGGGCGACGCGGTTGGCCCGCCGGTCCAGCTCGGCGAAGGTGACCTCGCCGGCCTCGGTGCGCAGCGCGACCGCGTCGGGGGTGGCGTCGGCCCGCCGCTCGAAGAGGCCCGGGGCGTCGGTGGTGTACGCCGGGGCGGGGGTGCCGCTCCAGCGCAGCAGCGCCCCGCGTTCGGCGGCCGGGAGCAGGTCCAGGGCGTCCAGGCGGGTGCCCGGGTGCGCCGAGGCCTGCCTGAGCAGCAGGGTGAACTGGTCCGCCATGCGCTCGACGGTGTCCCGTTCGAACAGGGCGGTCGCGTACTCCAGGCCGCCGGACATGCCCCCGTCGGGGCGGCGGCGCAGATAGAGGGTGAGGTCGGTCTTGGCGATCCGGGAGACCTCGACCAGGGTCGCCAGGTCCGCCGCGTCGGCGGCCGAGCCGGTCAGCTCCTCGTCGTGGAGGTCGAAGGCGACCTGGTAGAGCGGGGTGCGCGAGGAGTCCCGCTCGGGGGCGAGGTCGGCGACGAGCTGCTCGAAGGGCAGGTCCTGGTGGGCGAAGGCGGCCCGGCACGCGTCCCGGACCCGCTCGACGCCCGCGTCGAAGGACAGCCCGCCGGACAGGCCGAGGCGCAGCACCAGGCTGTTGAGGAAGAAGCCGACGACGCCCTCGGTCCCGGGCCGGTCGCGGCCGGCCACCGGGGTGCCGAGCACCACGTCCCACTGTCCGGTGCGGCGGGCGAGCAGCGCGGCGAACCCGGTCAGCAGCGTCACGAACGGGGTGGCCCCGCGGCGTCGGCCCAGCTCGGTGAGGGCCTCGGTGACCTCGGGCGAAAGCTCCAGCGGCACCATCGCGCCCCTGCCGTCGCGCACCCGGGGCCGCGGGTGGTCGGGCCTCGGCTCCAGCGGGGCCGCGCCCTTGAGGGCGTCACGCCAGTAGGCGAGTTCCCGCTCCACCGTCTCGGGGGTGATCCGCTCGCGCTGCCAGGCCGCGAAGTCGGCGTACTGGACCGGCAGGGCCGGCAGGTGCGGCTCGCGGCCCGCGCGCAGCGCGGACAGGATCGCGGTGAACTCGCGTTCGAGCACCGAGGAGGACCAGCCGTCGCAGACGATGTGGTGCACCGAGAGCACCAGCACCTGCCGGCCGCCGGGCGCCGGGTCGCGGGCCAGCAGGGCCCGGGCGAGCGGACCGCCCGCCAGGTCGAAGCCCCGGTCCAGCTCGCGGTCGAGCACGGCGGGCAGCTCCCCGGGGCCGGCCTCGGCCGTGGTCAGTTCCAGCGGGCCGGGCGGCCGTATCAGCTGCATCGGCTCGCCGTCGCGGACGGTGAACGCGGTGCGCAGCGCCTCGTGCCGCGCCACCAGCCGCTCCAGCGCGGCGGCGACCTGCTCCGGGCCCGTGCCGTCCGGCACCGGCAGGAACAGCGCGGACACCCACTCGCGGCTGCGCGGCTTCATCCGGTCCAGCACCCACAGCCGGCGCTGGCCGAAGGACAGGGGCAGCGGTCCGGTGCGGGGCAGCGGCACCGGGCCGTCCTGACCGCCGGGGGCGTCGAGCGGGTGGGAGCGGGCGGCCCGCGGTGCCGGGACGCCCTCGTCGTCCGGGCCGTCGAGCAGGCGGGCCTGGCCGGCGATCGTGGTCGCGGTCAGCAGGTCCGCGAGGGCCAGGTCGCGGCCGGTCGCCTTGCGCAGCCGGTTGACCAGCCGGGTGAACTGAAGGGACGTTCCGCCCAGTTGGTAGAAGTCGGTGTCCGGGTCGATGGCGTCGCTCTTGAACAGGTCGCGCCAGACCCGGGCCACGGTCTCCTCGGCCGCGGACTCCCGCCGGCCGGCCGGCGCGGGCAGGACCGGCGCGGGCAGGGCCGCCCGGTCCAGCTTGCCGCTGGAGGTGGTCGGGAAGCGGTCGACCGCGATCAGCACCGACGGCACGTGGGTGCCCGGCAGCCGCTCGGCGAGATAGCCGCGCAGCCCGTCCGGCACCTTCGGCGCCCGGACGTAGGCGGCCAGGGCCGGTCCGCCGCCCGGCGCCTCGACCGGCACCACCGCCGCGCCGCCGACCCCGGGGTGGGCCTCCAGGGCGGCCTCGATCTCGCCCGGCTCGATCCGGACGCCGTTGACCTTGACCTGGCGGTCGATGCGCCCGAGGTACTCCAGGGCCCCGTCCGGGCGCACCCGGACCCGGTCGCCGGTGCGGTACAGCCGCGCCCCGGCCGGCCCGCAGGGGTCGGGCACGAACCGCTCGGCCGTCAGGTCGGCGCGGCCGAGGTAGCCGCGGGCGACCCCCACCCCGCCCGCGAACAGCTCGCCCACGTCCGCCGGTTCGCCGTCCTCGTCCAGCACCAGCACGCGCATCCCGGTGATCGGCCGGCCGATCGGCACGGGCCCGGAGCGCTGCGCCGGGTCGAAGCGGTGGGCGGTGATGTCGACGGAGCACTCGGTCGGCCCGTAGGTGTTCCAGACCGTGACCCCGGCCGGGGCCAGCGCGAGGAACCGCCGGACCGCCTCCGCGTGCAGCGGCTCGCCGGCGCAGCACAGCACGCGCAGCGCGCCGCAGCGGTCCCAGCCGTCCTCCTCGGTCAGCGCGCGCAGTACGGACGGCACCACCTGGAGCACGCTCGCGCCGCTGTCGGCGACGGCCCCCAGCAGGGCCGCCGGGTCCCGTTCGGCACCCTCCGGCGCGAGCACGACCGTGCCGCCGACGGCGAGCGGCGCGAAGATCTCCCAGCCGGCCGCGTCGAAGGTCACCGGGGTCTTCTGCAGCACCCGGTCCGAGGCGTCCAGGCCGAGCGAGTCGATCGCCCACCGGACGCGGTTCGCGAGGCCCGCGTGGTCGATCACCACCCCCTTGGGGCGGCCGGTCGAGCCCGAGGTGTGCATCACGTACGCGGCCGTGCCGGGCTCTACGGTGACCCGCGCGAACCCCTCGGCCGGGGCGGCGGTGCCGACGGGCACCGGGGTGGCGCCGGCCGCGGCGACCCGGGCGTGCCCGGCGGGGTCGGTGACGACCAGGGTGAGCCCGGTCTGCTCGACCAGGGCGGACAGCCGGGCGGCCGGGTGGCCCGGATCCAGGGGCAGGTAGGCGGCCCCCGCCCGCCAGACGGCGAGCAGGGTGACGACGAGGTCGGGGCCGCGCGGCAGCAGGACGCCGACCGGGCGGTCCGGTGCCGCGCCGCGGGTGACGAGGGCGTGGGCCAGGGCGTCGGCGCGGGCGTCCAGCTCGGCGTAGGTCAGCTGCCTGCCGGCCGCGGACACCGCCGGCCGGTTGGGGGTCAGCGCGGTCTGCCGGGCCACCAGCTCGGGGACGGGCGTCGGGGCGGTCATGACAGGGTCTCCTTCGGATGTGCCGGGAGTTCGGGTGTGCCGGGACGGCGGGAGCGGGTCAGGAGGTGAACTGCGGGACGCCGTACCGGGCGAACCGCTCGGCGACCTTGGCCGGCTCCCGGGTGGTGGCGAGCGTGAGCAGCAGCAGGATCCGGGCCTTCTGCGGCAGCAGGTCCTCGGCGGGCAGGACGCCGGGGGCGTGGGCGTCGTACACGGCGCCGCCGCCCGTCCGGGCCGCCGCCACGACCGTCACGCCCTTGCCGAGCGCACCGCGCAGCGCGCCGGCCTCGCCGGGCGAGGGGTCGCCCGCGACGACGACGCCCGCCACGCCCGCGTCGGCGAACGCGGTGATGGCCTCGCCGCCGGCGTCCGGGTAGGAGGCGACGACCTCGGTCCGGGGCAGCCTCTCCCGCCGGATCCCGGACAGGTCGAACGGCGTGCGCCAGCCGTCCCGGCCGCACTTCTGGATGCGGGCCGGCGCCCGCGGCAACCGGATCCGGTCGCCGTCGACGGTGCCGAGCACCCCGCCCTGCCCGGCCTGGAAGGCGTCGGGGCGGATCGTCGTGGTCTTGGTGGCCTCGCGGGCGGCGAGGATCTCGTTGCCGAACTCGACGACCGTGCCGAAGCACCGGGTGCGCCCGCTCGCGGCCAGTACGACGGAGTTGTACAGGTTGGCGGGGCCGTCCGCGCCGAACACGTCGGACGGCCGCATGGACCCGGTCACGACCACCGGCTTGGGGCTGCGCACCGTCAGGTCGAGGAAGTAGGCCAGTTCCTCCAGGGACTTGGTGCCCGAGGTGACCACGACCGCGTCCGCCGTGCGCAGCGCCCGGTCCACCTGGCGGGACAGGTCGTAGTAGTCGGTCATCGCGGTCTGCTCCGGCCCCTCCTGGGTGGAGACCCGCGCCACCTCGTCCAGCTCCGGGCGCAGGCCGGACACGATGTCCGCGACCGGCAGCGCGCTGCCGTCGTAGTCCTCGAAGCCGGCCCGGTCCCCGGCGACGCCCGTGATGGTGCCGCCGGTGCCGATCACGACGACCCCGGGCCGGGCGGCCCGGTGCGCCCCGTCCCCCTTCGCGGCGACGGCCGGCACCGCGGGGACCAGCCCCATGAGCAGTGCCACGACCACCAGCGGGAGCCGCCTCACGACAGCACCTGGCCGTTGTCGGCGCGCAGGGCGCGGGACCTGCGGTGGTCGAGGTGGATGAAGGTGCGGTGCAGCCAGCGGTCCTCGCCGTCGTAGCGCGGGGTGAAGTGGGTGCGGCCGTGCAGGGTGACCCGGTTGTCCACGATCGCGAGGTCGCCCGGGCGCAGGTACACGGCGCGGGTGACGGTGTCCAGGGCGGCCCGCAGCACCGTCATCGCCTCGGCGGCCTGCTCGTCCCCGGGATGGGTGGCGTGGAAGTCCACCCGCACGTCGGGGTCGTCGAAGTCGCCGCACAGGATCGGGTGCAGCGGGGCCTGCCCGCCGGGGCCGCCGAAGGACGGCGGCACCTCGGTGCGGAACCGCTCCTCGCCGAGCACCTTGCGCACGTCGTACGGCAGCAGCGCGACCGCCCGGCGGACCGGGGCGACCCGCAGCCCGGCGCCGCCGTCGTGGTCGGGGCGCAGGCACAGCAGCGCGACCATGTCCGGCCGGTACGGGTGGAAGGCGTTCTCCACGTGCAGTTCGAGGGGGACCGAACCGGCGTTGCTCTGCTGCTCCTCGCGGCCGGCCACCGGTACGACGTTCTGCACCAGGGCGCCGCTCTTCTCGTCCCGGTAGGCGATGACCTCGCCGAGCTGCGAGGAGACCAGGGCGATGGTCCCGGCGGCCGGGGTGGCCGTCCGCTCGACCGACTCGTGGACGGTGGGGGTGGGCGCGAGCGCGGGCCCCAGCGGCAGGTTGCGGACCAGCAGCATGCCGTCCGCCTCCGGGGCGTGCCGGAACTCCCGCAGTCTGCGGCGCAGCCGCCGGGGGAGTTCCCCGGACATCCCCCGGCAGGCGTCCAGCCAGCTCCGGTCGTCCACCAGGCGCGGCTCCACCTCGGCGAGCGCCTCGGCGACCGCCCCGGTCCGCTCCCTCTCCGCCTCGGTGAGGGTGAACACGTGGTCCTCGGTCATGATGTGCCTTCCTGAACGGGATCGGACAGATCGCGGACCAGCGGGTCCGGGCCGAGCGCGACCGCTTCGAGCACCCGGGCACAGCGCGCGGCCAGCCGCCGCGCCTCGGCGGGGCCGAAGGCGTCCGGCCGGTGCCCGAGCCGCAGCGACAGCCGCGCGCCCGGGACGACCGCCAGCCGCAGCGGGAAGTGGGTGTCGTCCGCGGCCTCGAACGCGCGCATCCGCAGCCGCCCGCCGAGGGCAGCCGCCCACGCGGTCGGATCCATCGGGTAGTTCACGAACAGCGTCGTGGTGTCGAACAGGGTGCGCAGGCCGGCCGCCCGCTGGATCTCGGCCAGGCCCAGGTGGTCGTGCGGCTGCAGCGCGGCCTGCTCCCGCTGGAGGCGCAGCAGGGCCGCGAGGAACGGCTCGTCGGGCGCGAGCCGCACCCGCACCGGGACGGTGTTGGTGAACAGCCCGACCATGCCCTCGACCCCGGGCAGCTCGGGCGGCCGGCCGGACACCGAGGACCCGAAGACGACGTCGTGGCCGCCGGTCAGCTCGCCGAGCACCACGGCCCAGGCGCCCTGCACGACCGTGTTCAGCGTCAGACCGTGCGCCGCCGTACGGGCCGTCAGCGCCTCGGTGGTCGCCTCGTCCAGCTCGCGGACGACCAGCTCGTGCGCCACCTCGGTACGGCCCGTGGTGCCGGCCAGGGTCGGGCCGGGCAGGCCGGCCAGCGCCTCGCGCCAGGCCCGGCGCGCCGCGTCCCGGTCCCGGCCGGCCAGCCAGGCCGCGTACCGCCCGTACGGCGTGACGGGCGCGAGCCGGTCCCCCGCGTACAGGGAGAACAGCTCCCGCACCAGCACCGAGGTGGACCAGCCGTCCCACACGATGTGGTGGACGGTCAGCACCAGCCGATACCGCCGCGCGCCCAGCCTGAGCAGCAGGAACCGCAGCAGTGGGGGCTGCGCCGGGTCGAACCGGTCCCGGCGGTCCGCGGCGGCCAGCCGTACGGCCTCCGCCTCCGCGTCGGGGCGTCCGGTCAGGTCCTCCTCCCGCCAGGGCAGCGCGACCCGGGCCGGCAGGACCTGGACCGGCTCGTCCAGGTCGCCGTAGTAGAAGGCGGCGCGCAGGTTGGCGTGCCGGTCCAGGGCGGCCTCGGCGGCGGCCCTCATCCGTGCGGCGTCGAGGTCCCCGTCGAGGTCGACGCCCAGCTGGGCCGCGTAGACGTCGAGCGTGTGCTCGGTCCGCATGCTGTGGACGAGGAAACCTTCTTGCAGCGGGGAGAGCGGCAGCAGGTCGGCGAGCGGGCCGTAGTGCCCGGCCAGTTCGTCGATCTCGTCCTGGGCCAGGTGGACCAGCGGCACGTCGGACGGGGTGAGCCCGCCCGCCCCGGGACGGCGCCCGTGCCGGGCCAGGCCCTCCAGGGCGGTCCGGAACAGGGCGGTCAGTTCGGCGACCCGCTCGCCGGGGAAGAGCCGCCGCGGCCAGTGCACGGTGACGGTCAGCTCGGGCCCGGACGGGCCGTCGAAGGTGGCCGCGACGATCTCCAGCTCGTGCGCGAACGGCATCCGCGGGTCGGCGTCGGCGTGGAAACCCCCGTCGGTCAGCTCCCAGTCGGCGCCCTGCCCCGAGGAGAACCGCCCCAGGTAGTTGAAGCCCATCCGCGGGGCGGGCAGCCCCGACAGCCGGGCCCGGGACGGCTCGTGGAGGTGGCGCAGCATGCCGTAGCCGAGGCCGTGGTCGGGCAGCTCGCGCAACTGCTCCTTGACCCGCTTGAGCGCGCCGCCCAGGGCCGGGCCCGCCGCCGCCACCTCCGGCCAGGCGACCTCGCCCGGGTCGAGGCGGACCGGGTACATGCTGGTGAACCAGCCGACGGTGCGGTCCAGCCGGACACCGGGGAAGACGTCCTCCCGGCCGTGCCCCTCCAGGTCGCACAGGACCGCGCCGTCCGCACCGCGCCAGCGGCGGTAGGCCAGGGCCAGCCCGGTCAGCAGCACCTCGGTCACCCCCGCGCGGAACGCGGCGGGCACCTCGGTGAGCAGCGCCCCGGTCGTCTCCGGGGAGAGGGTCACCGTGTGGCTGCGGGCGGTGGCGAACAGGTCGGCGGCCGGGTCCAGGCCGCCGTCCGCGGCCCCCGGGTCGGCGGTGCGCGCGATCCGCTCCCACAGCGCCAGCTCCCCGGCCCGCTCCGGTGCCGCCTCGGTCAGCAGGCGGGCCCAGGTGCGCACCGAGGTGCCCACCGCGGGCAGCGGGGCGCCGGTCATCGCCGAGGCGAGGTCCTGGAGGAGCACCCGCCAGGACACGCCGTCCACGGCCAGGTGGTGCAGGGTCAGCTCCAGCAGGCCGGGGGCGCCGGGTCCGCCCGGGAACCAGACGGCCTGGTGCAGGACGCCCCGCGCCGGGTCGAGCCGGTCCCGCGCGGCCGCGCGGTGCTCGTCCCCGTCTCCCGGCCCGGGTACGACGGTCAGCTCGGGCACCACCGTGCCGGGCGGCCCGACCTCCGGGCGCCCGCCGTCGCCCAGCCGCATGCGCAGCGCGTCGTGGTGGTCGATCAGGGCGCGCAGGCCGTCGGCCAGGGCCTCGGGCGTGGTGCCCGCGGGCGTGCGGACCGTCACCGACTGGCTGAAGCGCGAGCTGGGGGCGTGCTGTTCGGCCAGCCAGGCCACGATCGGGGTGAGCGGCACCTCGCCGATGCCGGCGCCCTCCGGCTCGGCGGCCTCCTCGTCGGGCAACGGGCGGGCGATGCGGGCCAGTTCGGCGGCCGTCGGGTGCAGGAACACCTCGCGCGAGGTGAGTTCGAGCCCGGCCCTGCGGGCGCGGCTGACCAGTTGCAGCGCCATGATGCTGTCGCCGCCCCGGTCGAAGAAGGAGGCCCGGGCGCCGACCCGGTCCAGCCCCAGGACGTCGGCGAAGAGCGCGCGCAGCGTCTCCTCGGCCGGGGAGCCCGCCGGGTCCGTGCCGTCGTCCTCCCGCCCCTCGGGCGGGGCGGGCAGCGCGCGGCGGTCGACCTTGCCGTGCGGGGTCAGCGGGAAGGCGTCCAGCACGACGAGCGCGGCGGGCACCATGGCCTCGGGCAGGACCCGCCGGGCCAGCTCCCGGACCTCGGCGGTGTCGAGCGGCCCGGCCGGGAGCAGATACCCGACCAGCCGCCGGGCGCCGGGGCGGTCCTCGCGCAGGGCCACGGCCGCCGCGCGGACACCGGGGTGCCGGCTCAGCGCGGCCTCCACCTCGCCCGCCTCGATCCTGAGCCCGCGCAGCTTGAACTGCCCGTCCCCGCGGCCGAGATACTCCAGCTGGCCGTCCGGGCGGCGCCGGACGCGGTCCCCGGTCCGGTACATGCGGTCGCCGTCCGGGCCGAACGGGCAGGGCAGGAAACGGTCCGCGGTCAGGTCCGGGCGGCCGTGGTAGCCGCGCGCCACCCCGGCGCCCGCGATGTACAGCTCGCCGGGGCAGCCGGTGGGGACGGGCTCCAGCCGCTCGTCCAGCACGTAGACCCGCGCCCCGGAGACGGGCCGGCCGATCGGCGGCCGGCCCTCGGCGCACAGCGGGCCGCTGCCGGTCGCCGCCACGGTCGTCTCGGTCGGGCCGTACATGTTGAACATGCGGCGGCCGGGCGCCCAGCGGGCGACGAGCGCCTCGTCCACGGCCTCGCCGCCGACGATCAGCACGTCCAGGTCGGGCAGTTCCCGGGCGGGCAGACCGGCCAGCACGGCCGTCGGCAGCGCCAGATGGGTGATGCGGGCGTCCCGCAGCAGCACCGCGAGGTCGTCCGGCGCCAGGGCCGAGGTGTCCGGCGCGAGCACCAGCGTGGCACCGGAGACCAGCGCGGGCCAGATGTCGCCCACGGCGGCGTCGAAACCGGGCGAGAGGTACTGCAGCACCCGGCCGCCGGGCCCGAGCCCGAACCGCTCGGCGTGGTCGAGGGCGAGGTTGGCGAGCGCGCCGTGCGGGACGACCACGCCCTTGGGCAGGCCGGTCGAGCCCGAGGTGTAGATGACGTACGCGGCCGAGTCCGGGTCGGGACGGCCGAAGCCCTCCCGCGCCGTCCCGGCGGGGCCCTCCTCGGTGAGGACGCACACGGGTGCGGCGTCCGCCAGCAGGTGGTCGATCCGCTCCCTCGGGTATCCGGGGTCGAGCGGGACGTAGGCGGCGCCGGCCCGCAGGCAGGCGAGCATCGCCACGACGAGGCCGGCCGTGCGGGGCATCAGCAGCGCCACGTTCGTGCCCGGTCCCGCGCCCCGGGCGCGCAGCCGGGCGGCCAGCGCGTCGGCCCGCGCGTTGAGTTCGCCGTAGGTCAGCGTGGTCCCCCCGGCCTCGACGGCCGG
Source organism: Streptomyces sp. NPDC104831 (assembly GCF_055583025.1). Classification (NCBI taxonomy): domain Bacteria; kingdom Bacillati; phylum Actinomycetota; class Actinomycetes; order Kitasatosporales; family Streptomycetaceae; genus Streptomyces; species Streptomyces sp. NPDC104831. The sequence goes on along the minus strand of NZ_JBVJOT010000013.1, from coordinate 118,541 downwards.
TTCCCCGGCCGGGCGGGCGGCGACGAGCCCGGGCACGTCACCCGCGTGCGCGGGGAAGGGTGCCCGGGCGGGCAGCAGGGCCGTGCGCTCGCCGGGGGTCAGCAGGTCCAGCTCGCCGATCGGCGTGTGCACCGAGCCCGCCGCCCGCGCGACGAACCCGGCCAGTCGCGCGGCGTGCGCGGCCAGGCCGTCGGCGTCGTGCAGTTCGGGACCGGCGTCGAAGAGCAGCGTGCCCGGCGTGCCGTCCGGCCGGCCGCTGACCGCCACGGACAGGTCGGGGGTGGGGCCGGAGGCCAGGTTCGTCACCCGGCCGGTGGCGCTCCCGAAGGCGAGGTCGCGCTCGTACGGCATGAAGTTGACCAGCGTCCCGAGCAGGCCGCCCTCCCGCCCGGTCACGCCCAGCTCGCGGCACAGGTCCTCGTGCCGGTAGCGCTCGTGCCGCAGCGCGGTCCCGATCTCCGCCGCCACCACGGGCACCAGGTCGGCGAGGCTCGCCTGCGGCGGGATGTCGAAGCGCAGCGCGACGGTGCCCGTCGCCAACCCGGGCACCCGCCGCGAGCGCGGACCGCGCCGCCCGGACACCGGCAGGCCGAGGATCACGTCGGAGCGCCCGGTCATCCGCCGGACGTAGCCGGCGGTCGCCGCGACGAGGACGGTCTGCCAGGTGGCGCCGAGGGCCTGGGCCGCCCCGGCGAGCGCCGCGCGCCCGGCCTCGGGCAGCGGCTCCTCCCGGCGCAGACGCGGCGGCCGGTCACCGGCCGGGGCGGCGCCGGGCAGCAGGACGGGCTCGGGACGGTCCGCGAAGCGGGCACTCCAGTAGGCGCGGTCCGCCTCGAACCGGGGCGAGGAGCGGTAGCCCGCCTCCTCCTCGGCGAGGGTGTGCAGCGGCTCGAAACCGGCCGGGCCGGGCCGCTCGCCGCACAGTGCGGCGAGCCGGTCGCGCAGCAGGTGCACCCCGTAGGCGTCCACGAGAATGTGATGAATTCGGTAGTAGAACAGCAACCGCGACGGACCGAGCCGGAAAACGGCCGCGTGCGACAGCGGCCCTTTCTCCAGATCCACGGAGGTCGCCAGATCGGCGTCCATCCATTTCCGGGCGGCCTCCTCCGGATCCGCGGCGGCGCGCAGATCGACCAGGGGAGGCGCAGGCGCCGGGGCCGCGGCCACGTACTGCCGCAGGCCCTCGCCGTCCTCGCCGACCGAGGCCACCCGCAGCACCTCGGCCTCGGAACACAACCGCACCCAGGCCCGCCGGAGCACCTCGGGGTCCAGGTCACCGCGGATGTCGATGCACTCGCCGCAGTTGTAGCGCCGGCCCGATGGGTCCAGCTGGTGGGCGAACCAGACGCCCTGCTGCGCCATGGAGAGCGGAAGCCGCCGTTGGTATTCCATGCCGGGAAGCGTGCGCGGCCCGGCTATCAGCGGCCTATAGCAAAACGACCTCCGGTCATGAGGCCGGACGGGTATAGCGGCAATATGGGCGCGTTATCGGATGCGATTTGACGCTCGGCCCCATGGTGATAGCCGCGAATCCGGTAGCGCCCCTCCCCGCGGACCGGTTGCTGACGTTCCTGCTCCAGGCGGGCGTGCTGCTGGGCACCGCTCTGGTCCTCGGCAGGCTGGCCCGGCGGGTGAACCTCCCCGCGGTCGCGGGCGAGTTGTGCGCCGGGGTGCTGCTCGGCCCGTCCGTGCTCGGCGCGCTCGGCGTGTGGCACGGCCCGGACACCGGGCAGCTGCACCTCCTCGACGCCACCGGCCAGCTCGGCGTGCTGCTGCTGGTCGGCCTGTCCGGCGCCGAACTGGACCTGCGGCTGGTGCGCACCCGCGGGGCGACCGCGGCGAAGATCAGCCTCGGCGGGCTGCTCGTGCCGCTCGCCTTCGGGGTGGCGGCGGGCCTCCTCCTGCCGCTGTCGCTGCTGTCGGGCGGCGCGGACCGCACGGTCGTCGCGCTGTTCCTCGGCGTGGCGATGTGCGTGAGCGCCATCCCCGTCATCGCCAAGACCCTGCTGGACATGAACCTGCTGCACCGCAACGTGGGGCAGCTGACGCTGACCGCGGCCGTCATGGACGACGTGGTCGGCTGGCTGCTGCTCTCGGTGGTGTCCGCGATGGCCACGACCGGCCTGAGGACCCAGACGGTACTGGGCTCCGTGGCCGAGATCGCCGCCGTGCTGCTGGTCGCCGCGTTCGTGCTCCGGCCGGCGGTCCGGGTCGTGCTGCGGCGCGGCCCGGTGATCGCGCCGGTGGCGGTCGTCCTCCTGCTGGGCGGCGCGGCCACCCAGGCCCTCGGCATCGAGGCCGTGTTCGGGGCGTTCGTCTGCGGGGTCGTGATCGCGTCGGTCAACCCCCGCCCACAGGCCCTGGCCCCGCTGCGCACGGTCACCCTGACCGTCCTGGCGCCGCTGTTCTTCGCCCTGGCGGGCCTGCGGATGGACCTGACCGCCCTGGCCGATCCCGCGGTCGCCGCGGTCGCCGCCGGCATCCTGCTGCTGGCCGTCGCCGGCAAGTTCCTCGGCGCGTGGATCGGGGCCACGGCCAGCGGCCTCAGCACGGCGGAGGCGCTGGCCTGCGGTGCCGGCATGAACGCCCGCGGGGTCATTGAGGTGATCGTCGCGATGACCGGGCTGCGGCTCGGCGTCCTGAACGCCACCGCCTACACCACGATCGTGCTCGTCGCGATCGTCACCTCCCTCATGGCCCCGCCCCTGCTGCGCAGGGCGATGGACCGCATCGAGCACACCGCCGAGGAACAGATGCGGCTGACCTGGCCGTCCGTCCCGGAGAAGAAATCGGAGATCCCATGAGCGACCTGCCCCACCTCATCGAGGGCGCGCCCGGTGCCCCGCCGCCGGCGGAGTTCACCGCGCTGCACCGCGACGACCTGCGCGGCCGGCTGACCCGGCACGGCGCCGTGCTGCTGCGGGGCTTTTCCACCGGCCCCGATCTGCTGCGCGGCGTCGACGACGTGGTGCGCGCCTTCTCGGGCCCGCCGCTGGAGTACGCCGAGCAGTCGTCCCCGCGGACGGCCCTGCACGGCAACATCTACACGTCCACGGACTACCCGCCCGACGAGGAGATCTTCCTGCACAACGAGAACTCCTACCAGGCGTCCTGGCCCGGGGTGCTGTTCTTCACCTGCGTCGAGCCGCCGCACACCCAGGGCGCGACCCCGCTCGCCGACACCCGGGAGATCCACCGCTCGATCGACCCGGCGGTCCGCGCGGAGTTCGAGGAGCGCGGCTGGATGGTCGTGCGCAACTACCGGCCGCGCTTCGGCGTCGACTGGCGGACCTCCTTCGGCACCGGGGACCGCGACGAGATCGCCCGCCTGTGCGCGGCCCGCGACCTGCGCTGGTCCTGGCAGGACGGCGACGTGCTGCGCACCGAGGGCGTCCGCGGGGCCGTCCACCGGCACCCGGTCACGGGGGAGTCCGTCTGGTTCAACCACATCACCTTCTTCCACGACAGCACGCTGCCCGGGGACGTCCGGGAGGGCCTGCTGGAGCTGTTCGGGCCCGACGGCCTGCCAGCCAACAGCTACTACGGCGACGGCGGCACCATCCCCGACGAGGTCATCGCCCACCTGCGCGAGTGCTACCGCACGGCCCGCCGCAGGTTCGACTGGCAGCGCGGGGACATCCTCCTGGTCGACAACATGCTCGCGGCGCACGGCCGGGAGCCGTTCACCGGGCCGCGCAGGATCGCCGTGGCCATGGCCGAGCCCGTCGTCCCGGCGGGGCTGCGGTGAGCTGGTTCCGCACGTTCCACGCCCGGCCCGGGGCCCGCGTCCGCCTGGTCTGCCTTCCCTACGCAGGCGGCGGCGCGGGCCTCTACCGTGCGCTGGCACACAAGCTCCCGCCCTCGATCGAGGTCGTGGCCGTGCAGTACCCGGGGCGTCAGGACCGGCGGGCCGAGGCCCCGGTCGCGGACCTGGAGGTGCTGGCCGACCGGATCGCGGACGAGCTGACCGCGCTGGACGGCCCGCCCGTGGCGCTGTTCGGGCACAGCCTGGGCGCCACGGTCGGCTTCGAGGTGGCCCGCCGGATGCTCCCCCGGTTCCCGTCCCCGGTCGTCCGGCTGTTCGTCTCCGCGCGCAAGGCGCCCGCCGACCACCGGCCGAGCGGGCGCGACTTCCGGGAGGACGCCGTGCTGCGGGCCTGGGCCGAGCGCTCGGGCGAGGCGGCCCGGCAGGCTGCGGCCGACCCCGACCTGTGGCAGCTGGCGGCGCCCGCGCTGGCCGCCGACCTGATGATGTCGGAGACCTACACGGCCCGGCCCGGCGCCAAGGTGACCTGCCCGGTCACCGCCATCGCCGGCACCGCCGACCACGGCTGCGGCGCGGCGGAGATGGGCCGCTGGGCGGCGCACACCATCGGCGGCTTCGAGGTCGCCGAGGTCGCGGGAGACCACTACTTCATCGACGACCCGTCCGCCGGACTGTGCGGGATCCTCGAAGGACTCGTCCGGGGCTGAGGGCATGCGGAAGGGGCGGGATCCACACGGATCCCGCCCCTTTCCCGGTGTGCGGCTACTCGCCCTTGCCGGCCAGGTCGAGCAGCCGGCCCCGCAGGAAGAAGCGGGTGGCGACGACCGCGACGGACACCGCGACCACCGCGCAGGCGGCGCCCACGGCCACGATGGACCCCCACGGCACCGCGAAGGCGAACCCTCCGGCCAGTTTGGTGAGCGCGGCCCGCTGGCCGACGACCACCAGGCCGGCCGCGACCGCGCCGAGGATCACCCCGGCGACCGCCGCGACCGCGGTCTCCGCCGCGACGTACTTGAGGGTGTCGCCGCGCGTGGCGCCCGTCAGGTTCAGCGCCGCCAGCTCGCGGCGCCGGCCCGGGGCGGCCATCACCAGGGTGTTGGCGATCGCGAGCAGCGCGTAGCCCAGCGCGAGGGCGAACACGATCAGTGTCGCGAGCCGGGCCTGGTCCTGCTGGTCGGCGCGCATCTCGTCGAGGAACTCCGCCATCGGCGCCACCTTGACCGGCTGGCCGTGCGCCGCCTCGCGCAGCGCGGCGGCCACCGCGGCCCGGTCGCCGCCCCGGTCCACCGACACGTCGATCCGGGTCGGCTCGCCACCGGCCGCGTGGGCGGCGGAGACGTAGCCGGTCTCGCCGAGCACCGACGGTCCGGTCAGCGCCGCGACCGTCAGGTCCACCGCCGTCCCGTCGGGCAGCCCGGCCTTCACCTCGTCGCCGGCCTTGATGCCGAACTCGGCCGCGGTGTCCTCGTCGAGGACGAGCTGCCGGTCGCCGAACCGGTCGAGCGAACCCTCGGTGATCTTCAGGTTCTGGGTGGCGGCCAGCGCCTTCGGGTCCACGGCCCAGCTGGACAGGGTGCCGATGTAGCGGTCCTTCGCCCCGGACAGGCGCAGTTCGCCCGGGGTCAGCGCGGCGGCCCGCACGCCCGGCAGGGCGAGCACCTTCTCCCGGGTGGCGGCCCCGATGGCGGCGCCGTCGTCGGCGACCATCGTGTAGTCGGCCCTCGCCTGGGCGCGCAGCCCCGCCGCACCGGCGTCGCCGGCGGCGACCGGCGCGGTGAGCAGCGCGCCGCCGAGGCCGAGCGCCAGCACGACCGGCGCCGCGACGGAGGCGGTGCGGCGGCCGGCGAACATGGCGCCCTCCCGCACGATCATGGCTCCGGCGCCGAGCCGGCCCAGCGGCCAGGAGGCGAGGAACAGCACCGGGCGCAGCAGCAGCGGGGTCAGCAGCGCGCAGCCGCCCACGATCAGCACCGGCACCGGGAAGTAGTTCTGCATGCTCATCGCGGTGAGCGGGCTGTCCACGGCCGACAGGCTCTTCTGCAGGCCGAGCCCGAGCAGGGCGACCCCGAGCAGCAGCCGGACGGGGGTCAGCACCCGGCGCCGCCCGGTGGCCTCGCGCAGCGCCTCGGCGGGCTTGACCCGGCCCGCCTTCCAGGACACGGCGGCGGTGCCGAGCATCGCCGACAGCAGACCCGCGGCGAAGGCGATCACCAGGGGCGGCCAGACGACGTCGATCTCGTACCAGGCCGGCGCGATGTCCTTGTCGATCATGAAGTCCTGGAGCAGCGCGGCACCCTGGGCACCGATCAGGCAGCCCAGCGCGGAGGCGACCGCCGCCAGCAGCAGCGCCTCCAGCAGCACCATCCGCCGCACCTGCCAGGGCGTCGCCCCGATGGTGCGGAACAGGGCGAGTTCCCGGCGGCGCTGGTCCACCACGAACGCGAAGGTGGCGATCACCACGAAGACCGCGACGAACGCCACGATCATCAGCGAGGTGCCGGCCATGCCCTCGGCGTCCCTGAGCTGGTCCCGGCCGCCCTCCTGGTCGGCCTCGGCGAGCAGCCGGGACTCCCCGGTCAGCACGCTCGCCCGTCCGGCCGCGTCGCGGACCTCGCCCGGCGGGCCGTAGGCCACGACGGCCTGGACACCGGGCGACAGCCGCCGGGCCTCGGCGTCGGTGAAGAACACGGCGTCCTCGAACCAGACCAGGTCCGTGACGCCGACGACCTCGTAGCGGGTGAAGCCGCCGCCCACGGCGACCTCGACCCGCTTGCCGACCAGGGCGGGATCGCCGCCGCCGACCACGATCTCGCCGGCGGCGCGCGGGGCCCGGCCCGCGGCGAGCCGGTAGGGGGTGAAGGCGGCCGCCGACCACGGATGGCCGACCTGGTCGCCGGGGCCCCCGGGCAGCCGGGCGGAGAACGACCGGTCCTCGACGGTCCTGCCGGTGCCGGCCAGCGCGCGCACGGTGGAGGCGGGCAGGTCGCCCGGGCGCGCGATCGGGAACTCGCGCGGGTCACCGTCCTCGTCGGCCAGCTTGTAGGTGACGGGCTGGGTCACGACGGCGGGGGCCGCGGCGTACCGCTGCGGCCCCGACAGGTCGGTGGACCCCACGGCCCACAGGGCGAGCGTCATCATCGCGATGATGCCGACCCCCAGCGCCAGGGCGACGAACGCGCCCGCGTACGAGACGGCACGGGCTCGTACGGTCGCGAGCGCCAGCCTCACCATGACTGCTCCAGTTTCGTGATCCGCGCCGCGGCCAGCTCGGGGGTGGGGGATTCCAGCACGCCCGCCGGGCGGCCGTCGGCCAGGAAGACGATCTGGTCGGCGTAGGAGGCGGCGACCGGGTCGTGGGTGACCATGATGATCGTCTGTCCGGTGGTGTCGACCAGCTCGCGCAGCAACTGCATGACCTGCCGGGAGGACTTGGAGTCCAGCGCCCCGGTCGGCTCGTCGGCGAACAGCACCTTCGGCCCGGTCAGCAGCGCCCGCGCGATCGCGACCCGCTGCTGCTGGCCGCCCGACAGCTCGCCGGGACGGTGCTGCTTGCGCTCGCCCAGCCCCAGCCGCTCCAGCGCCGCGTCCACGGCCTTGCGGGCGGGTTTCTTCCCCGCCAGCATCAGCGGCAGCGCCACGTTCTGCCGCGCCGTCAGCGACGGGATGAGGTTGAAGGTCTGGAAGACGAAGCCGACATGCCGTCGTCTCAGCCTGGTCAGCGCGGCCTCGCTCAGCCCGCGCAGCGCAGTGCCCGCCAGCGTGACCTCGCCGGAGTCGACCCGGTCTATGCCGGCCGCGCACTGCAACATGGTCGACTTGCCCGAACCCGAGGGGCCCATCACCGCGGTGAAGACCCCTTCGGGGAAGTCCAGCGTCACCTCGTCGAGGGCGATGACCCTGTTGTCGCGCTTGCCGAATCCTCTGCTCACGGACTCAAGCCGCACCATCGCCGTTCCCGTATCCATATCCGGAACGGTAGGCGCGGGATCTATACCCGGCCCATACGTCCGGCCCAGTCGGCCGGATCCGGCCGCGCGCACCCCTTTGGCCTCGGTGTATCTGGCGAATATGGCTCGGTTATGGCGGGTTCCCGAAGCTCGACAGGGTCCGTGTCTGCACGGATCCCTTGTTCACCGGAGGTGGGAAAATGCACGCTGAGGAAGCCGACGACCGCCGCTATCTCGTGGTGCTCAACGACGAGGAGCAGTACTCGGTCTGGTGGGCCGACCGGGACCTCCCGGCCGGCTGGCACCCGGAGGGCACCGAGGGCACCAAGGACGAATGCCTGGCCCACATCGGGAAGATCTGGACCGACCTGCGGCCGGCGAGCCTGCGCCGCCGGATGGCTGCGGCCCGATGAGCACCGCCCGCAGGCTGGTGTCGCTCCAGGACCTGGGCGACGACGAGCTGGAGCGGATCGTGCGCCGGGGCGTCGCCCACTCCGCGGGCACCTCCGTCCACCACGAGCCGCTGGCCGGCCAGGTGGTCGGCATCTACTTCGGGATGACCTCGACCCGGACCAGGACCGCGTTCTGGTCCTCGGCGCTCCGGCTCGGCGCCCACGTCATCAACTTCGGTCCGGCGGACCTGCAGACCAACACCGGTGAGGCCGCCTCGGACACCGGACGGGTGCTGTCGGGCATGCTCGACCTGCTCGTCGCCCGGACCGGCCGGCCCACCGCCGAACTGGAGGTCTGGGCCGGGCAGCACCGGATGCCGGTGGTCAACGCGATGACCGAGGAGGAGCACCCGACCCAGGCGCTCGCCGACCTCACCACCCTGCGGCGCCACTTCGGCTCGCTCGACGGACTGCGGGTGCTCTACGTCGGCGAGGGCAACAACACCGCGTCCGCGCTGGCACTGGCGCTGGGCCGCACCCCCGGCGTGGAACTCCAGCTGCGCACCCCGCCCGGCTACGGCCTCGACCCCCGCTTCCTGGAACTGGCGCGCGGCCACGCCCGGCGGTCCGGGGCCCGGGTCGAGGAGAGCCACCGGATGGAGCCCGCGCCCCAGGGCTTCGACGTCGTCTACACGACGCGCTGGCAGACCACCGGCACCACCAAGCCCGACCCCGACTGGCGGCGGACCTTCCAGCCGTTCCAGGTGACCCGGGAGCTGTGGCGGGGCAGCCCGGACGCGGTGTTCATGCACGACCTGCCCGCCCACCGGGGCGAGGAGGTCACCGCGGACGTGCTGGACGGCCCGATGAGCATCGCCTTCCAGCAGGCCGAGAACAAGATGCACAGCGCCATGGCGGTCCTGGAGTGGTGCCACGGCGCCCCCATGGAGGACCGCGTCGAGGGGGCGGCCGCCGGGGCGGGCCGTACCGAGGGCGAAAAGGCATCCCTGTGGTGACCGGGATCAGTCCCAGCGGCGCGTCGGCCAAGGCCGGCGCGCCGCCGCCGTTGCGGCGCAACCGGGACTTCCTGCTGCTGTGGACCGGTGCGGGCGCCGCCCAGCTCGGCGCCCGCACCGGAGTGATCGCCTACCCGCTGCTCATCCTGTGGGGCAACGGCACCGCCGCCGACGCCGGACTGGTCGCGTTCGCCGGGCTGCTGCCCATGCTGGTGCTCCAGCTGCCCGCCGGGGTGCTGGTGGACCGCTGGGACCGGCGCCGCCTCATGCTGGTCTGCAACGTGGTCGGGCTGGCGGCGATGGCCAGCGTGGTGGCCGTGGTGCTGGCCGGCCGGGTCTGGCTGCCGCACGTCCTCGCGGTCGCGTTCGTGGACGGCGCGGCGACGATCTTCTACCAGCTGGCCGAGCGCACCGCGGTCCGCAACGTGGTGCACCCCGACCGGCTGTCCTCCGCGCTGGCCCAGAACGAGGCACGGGGACGGGCGGCGGGCCTGCTCGGCCAGCCGGTCGGCGGCGCCGCGTTCTCGGTCGCGAGCTGGCTGCCGTTCGGGGTGGTCGCCGCCGGGCACCTGCTGTCCCTGGTCAACCTCAGCCTGGTCAGGGCGCCCTTCCAGGAGGAACGCGGACCGGGCGGGCGGGACTGGAAGACGGAGGTGCGCCAGGGCCTGTCCTGGCTGTGGGGGCAGCGGTTCCTGCGCGCGGCGATCGGCGTCGTGGCGGTCACCAACCTGCTGTTCCAGATCGTCAACATGGCCCCGCTCGTGGTCATCCGGGAGCACGGCGGCTCGGCGGCCCAGGTCGGGCTGATCGGGCTGGTCTCCGGTCTCGGCGGGGTGGCCGGCGCGCTGTCGGCCGCCAAGCTGCTGACCGGGATCAGGCTGCCGAACATCCTGCTGGGCACCCTGGCGAGCTGGACGGTCCTGGTCCCCGCGGTCGCCCTGACCACGCAGTACTGGGCCCTGCTGGCGCTGTACGCGGCGATGTCCTTCACGGGCGCGGCGCTCAACGTCGGCGCCGGGGCCTACATGGCGCACCTGGTCCCCGACGAGATCCACGGCAAGGCGATGAGCGCGGTCATGCTGGCCTCCTGGGGGGCGAACTCCGTGGGCGCGCTGGCCGCGGGCTTCCTGCTGGACGCCTTCAGCACCGTCACCGTGCTGCTCGGGGTTGCCGCGGCCATGCTCCTGTGCACCGTCGCGGCCGCCGCCAGCCCGGCCATCCGCAACCCCTGACCCAGCCGAACCGCCCAGCGGTCGAGACTCCCCACCCGGTCCCCGGGCCGGGGAGCCCCAGCCGCTGGGCACACCCATGCCGGGCCCCACCCCGTGACCCCGCCCGGGGCCCGTACGCGAGGGGTCCGCCGGCCGGGCGGGGCCCGTACGCGAGGGTCCCGTGGGCCGGGGCCGGCGCGCGCTTCGGCCCGTCGGCCGGTCCCGCCCGCGAGGAACCCCGTCGGCCGGGTCCCGTACGCGAAGAGGCCCGTCGGCCGCCCCCCGTCGGCGATGCCGGTCCGCCAGGCTCCGTCCCTGTCCCCGTACGGGGGGAGGCCCGTCGGCCGGGTTGCGTCCGTGAGTGGCCGCGACAGCCGGTACGCGAAGAGGCCCGTCGGCCGGGTTGCGTCCGTGAGTGGCCGCGAGCTCCGGTACGTGAAGTGGCCCGTCGGTCGCCCCCGTTGGCGATGCAGGTCCGCCAGGCTCCGTCCCCGTCTGGGGAGAGGCCCGTCGGCCGGCCCCGGGTCCACGTGAAGTCCCCCCGACTCCCGTCGGCCCGGACCCCGTGCACGAGAAGGCTCTCCTCCCGACCGGGGAGGAGAGCCTTCGCCGTGGACCCGTAGGACCCGTAGGACCCGTAGGTCCCGCGGGCCCGTGGAGCGTTACGTGAGGGCGGTGCAGAGCCTGGCCGCCGTGCGGTACTCGAACACCTCCCGGACCGAGACGCGTACGCCCTCGCGGCGCAGGGCCTCGGTCGCCCGGAAGGCGCGGACGGAGTCGCCGCCGAGGTCGAAGAAGTCGTCCTCGACACCGAACTCGTCCACCGGGAGGACGGACCGCCAGACGGCCACGACCCGCTCCTCCAGCGGGGTCCGGGGCGCGACCGGCTCCACCCGGACGTACGCCTCGGGCCCCGGCGCCGGCAGCCCGCGCAGCTCGGTCTTGCCGGCGACCGTCCGGGGCAGCGCGTCCAGCGGCACGAACGCGGCCGGGATCATCGGCTCGGGCAGCACCCGCGCCAGCGCCCCGCGCAGCCCGGCCGGGCCGGTGCCGTCACCCACCACGTAGGCCACCAGCTCGCCGCCGACCGCCACCACGGCCGCCTCGGTGACCAGACCGGTGGCCAGGAGGGCGGCGCGGACCTCGCCGGGCTCCACCCGGTGGCCGCGGATCTTGAGCTGGTCGTCGAGCCGGCCGAGGAACTCCAGCGAGCCGTCGGCCAGCCGGCGGACCCGGTCGCCGGTGCGGAACCGGCGGGAACCCGGCCCGCCCGCCGGGTCGGGCACGAACCGCTCGGCCGTGGACCTGGGGTCGCCGAGGTAGCCGACGGCCACCCCCGCGCCGCCGAGGTACAGCTCGCCCGGCACCCCGTCCGGGACCGGGTGTCCCGCCGCGTCCAGCGGTTCGGCGTGCACGCCCGGCAGCGGCCGGCCGATCACGCTCCGGCCGGCCCCGGCGATATCCCCGGCGATGTCCCCGGCGGTGATCCGGTGCGCCGTCGCGTAGATGGCGGTCTCCGTCGGGCCGTACATGTTGACGAGGACCGTACGCCCCAGCCGCCCGGCCCACGGGGCCAGTTCGCCGAAGCGCACCTTCTCCCCGGCCAGCACCACCGCCCGCAGCCCGGGGTCGGCGCCCTGGGCGACCAGCTCCGTCAGCCCCCGGAAGGCCGTCGGCGTCTGGCACAGCACGGTCACGCCGTGCTCGTCGACCAGGCCGAGCAGCTCGCGCGGCGAGCGGGCGGTCTCCCGGTCGGGGACGACCAGCGTCCCGCCCGACAGCAGCGCGCCGAAGATCTCGAACACCGACACGTCGAACGCGGGGGAGTGGGTCAGCGCCCACACCTCGCCCTCGGCCATGCCGAGCCGCTCCAGCGCGGCCAGGACCACCGAGGCCGCCTGGGCGTGGGTGACCGCGACCCCCTTGGGCCGTCCCGTCGAACCGGAGGTGTGGATCACGTACGCCAGGTCCCCGGCCGGCTCCGGGACGGCCACCGGGCGCCCGTCGCCCGCGGGGGACACGGCCTCGAGCCCCGGCAGGGCGAGCCCCGGCCCGGTCACCGCGACCCGGGCGCCCGCGTCGGCCGCGTACCCGGTGAGCCGGCCGGCCGGCAGGGCCGGGTCGAGCGGCAGATAGGCGGCGCCGGACTTGAGCACGCCCAGCAGCGCCACGACGAGGTCGGCGGAGCGCTCGACGTGCACGCCGACCCGGTCGCCCGGGCGCACCCCGTGGCCGGCCAGCCGCCCGGCCAGCTCGTTCGCGCGCCGGTCGAGGTCCGCGTACGACAGGGTGACCGTCCCGGACACCACGGCGGGCCGGTGCGGGACGCGGGCCGCCTGCTGCCGGACCAGCTCGTGCAGCCGTGCCCGGACCGGCGCGGCCGGCTCGGGCACGGCGGCCGGGGCGAGCAGCACGGGGCCGCGCGCGTCGCCCTCCGGGTCGCGGGCCATGGCCTCCAGCACCGCGCGCAGCATCCGCCCGACCAGCTCGGCCTCGGAGCGGGACACGGCCCGCGGGTCGTGGCTGAGCCCCAGCCGGTCCGGGCGGGCGATCACGTTGAGCCCGAACTCGGTCCGCAGGCTGCCGCCCCGGCCGGCCGCGACGTCGACCAGCTCGGTGTCCACCTGGTGGAAGTCCACGAAGTTGAAGATGCTGTCGATCAGCCGGCCCGGGCTCCAGCCGCGCTGGAGCGCCGACATCGGGTAGCGGCGGTGCGGCCAGAGCTCGACCTCGCCGCGGAACACCGAGCGCACCAGCTCCCGCCAGGTCGCCGCCGTCCGGTCCACCGGGAACGGCACCGTGTTCAGGTACATCCCGTGCACCCGGTCGGCGCCGATCCGCTCCGGCCGGGTGTCGCAGACCAGCCCCACGTGGACATCGCGTTCCTCGGTGAGCGCCCCCATGACCTTGACGAACGCGGCCAGCAGCACGCTCTTCACGGAGGCCTCGGCACGGGCGGCGAGGTCCCGCAGCGCGGGCTGGAGATCGGCGAGCGCGACGACGACGTCGGTGGTGTCCGCCGGCCGCGCGCCGCCGCCTCCCCAGCTGTCGGGGAAGGCGAAGGGGACCCTGCCCGCGAGGACGCCCTCCCAGTAGGCGCGGTCCTCCGCGGAGTCCAGCGAGGCCAGTTCCTCGGCGACGAAGTCGGCGAACCGGACGGCCGGGGGCCGGTGCGGTTCCGGCTCCCGCCCGTCCCTGAGCCGCCGGTAGCAGGTGACCAGCTCCATCAGCAGCTGGTGGTAGGTCCAGCCCTCGGTGATCAGGTGCGCCTGGGTGAAGACGACCGTCCAGTGGCCGTCCGGTTCCAGCAGCACGGTCATCCGCATCAGGGGCGCCCGGGCCAGGTCGAACAGATCGCCCTGCCCGGCCATCGCGCGCACGGCCGCTTCCACGTCGGCCGGGGTGCCGTCGGCGAGGTCGCGGACCTCGACCGGGATGCGCGCGCTCGCGTGCACGAGCTGCATCGGCACGGAGTACCCGGACAGGTGCATCGAGGTCCGCAGCATCTCGTGCCGCGCCGTCAGCTCGTCCACGGCCCGGCGGAACGCCCCGGCGTCGAACGGCCGCTCGTCCCTGATCCGGAACGAGGTGACGTCGTGGTAGCTGTCGCGGCCGTCGCCGGACAGCATCTCCACGGCCATGCCGATCTGGTTGCGCGCCAGCGGATAGGCGTCGGCGAGCCCGTCGGGCAGCAGCGGCCGGTCCTCCTCGGGGACCAGCGCGAACGGCGCCACGACCCGCTGGGCCGCGGCGTCGAGCAGCGGCCGCTGCCCGACCACCGCGCACAGCGCGGCGACGGTCCGCAGCTGGAAGATGTCGCGGACGGTCACGTCCAGGCCCTCGGCGCGCAGCACGCCCGCCACGGTGACCGCCCGGATCGAGTCGCCGCCGAGGTCGAAGAAGGCGTTCTCCACCCCCACCCGGTCCACCGGCAGCGCGTCGAGCCACGCCGCCGCGACCCGGCGCTCCAGGGCGGTGCGGGGTTCGACGTGGGCGGCCCGCGCGAACGCCGAGGAGCCGGGATCCGGCAGCGCCTTGCGGTCCACCTTCCCGTTCGCGGTGAGCGGGATCCGCTCCAGCGTGACGAACGCGGCCGGGATCATGTACTCGGGCAGGGTGGGCGCCAGCGCGGCCCGGAGCGCGGCCGGGTCGGCCTCCCCGGCCACCACGTACCCCACCGGCTGTCCGCCCCGGACCGCGACCACGGCCTGCCGCACCAGCCCGGTCGCGGTGAGCGCGGCCTCGATCTCGCCCAGCTCCACCCGGTGCCCGCGGATCTTGACCTGGTCGTCGATCCGGCCGAGGTACTCCAGGTGGCCGTCGGCCCGCCAGCGGGCCAGGTCGCCCGTGCGGTAGAGCCGGTCGCCGGGCCGCGTGCCGAACGGGTCGGGGACGAAGCGCTCGGCGGTCAGCGCGGGCCGGCCGCCGTAGCCCCGGGCGACCCCGGCGCCGCCCGCGTACAGCTCGCCCGCGACCCCCGCCGGGGCCAGGCGCAGTTCCTCGTCGAGGACGTACAGCTCGGTGTTGCGGACCACGGTGCCGATGGGCACCCGCTGCGCCGGCGGGCTGTCGGGGGTCAGGACGGCGTGGGTGATGTCGTCGGAGCACTCGGTGGGACCGTAGGCGTTCACCAGCGGGATGCCGGGGAAGCGCCGGAACCAGCGCGCGCACAGCTCCGGCGGCAGCTCCTCGCCGGTGACCACCAGCCGGCGCAGCGTCGCGAGCCGGGGCGCCCCCGTGCCGAGGTCCCACAGGTCAAGGGCGGCGCGCAGCAGGGACGGGACGACCTCCAGCACGGTCACCGACTCGGCGTCGACCAGGCCGAACAGCGCCTTCGGGTCGAGTGCCACCGAACGGTCGGCCACCCGGGTACGGCCGCCGGTGACCAGGCCCGCGAGCATCTGCCACACGGAGATGTCGAAGCCCTGCGAGGCGTTCTGCACGATCGTGTCGGCGGCCGTCAGCCCGAGGTCCTCCGCCTTGGCGAGCAGGTGGTTGCCCATGCCCCGCCGGTGCACCAGCACGCCCTTGGGCAGCCCGGTGGAACCGGAGGTGTAGATGACGTAGGCCAGGTTCTCCGGGTCCGCCGGCACGTCGGCCGGGGTGCCGGCCGGGTCCGGGCCGTCCGGGGTCAGCACGGTGGCGGCGCTCAGGCCCTCCGGGGCGCCGGGACCGGTCACCAGCCAGCGGGCACCGGCGTCGGAGAGCATGTAGGCGAGGCGGTCCGCCGGCAGCTCCGGGTCGAGCGGCAGATAGGCCGCGCCCGCCCTGAGCACCGCCAGCACGGCGACGACCAGCTCCGCGGAACGGTCCATGCACAGCCCGACGACGGTGTCCGGACCGACGCCCGCGGCGGTCAGCCGGCGGGCCAGCCGCCCCGAACGCTCCTGGAGCCGCCGGTAGTCGAGGGTGCCCGCCGCATCGGTCAGGGCGGGCGCGTCCGGGGTCCGCCGCGCGACCGCGGCGACCGCCGCGGGCACGTCCAGGGTGAGCGGGGTGCGCACGTTCGCGGTCCACGCGGCGAGCTGTTCGCGCTCGCCCTCGGGCAGCCGGATGGCCCGCGCGTCGCCGTCCGGTCCGGCGGCCATCGACTCCAGCACCGCGCGGAACATCCCGGCGACCCGGTCGGCGTTGCGTTCGTCCACGAAGCGCGGGTCGGCGGTCACCCAGATGTGACCCGCCCGGGAGGAGACGGTCAGCGGGAACTCGGTCGGGCTGTCGTCGGTCCCCGCCATGTCGATCAGGTCGGTGTCGACCTGCCGGAAGTCCTGGTAGTTGAAGTACACGTTGACCAGGCGCTGCCGGCCGGGCACGTCCCGCTGGATCTCCGCGAGCGGGAACCGGCGGTGCGGCCACAGCTCCACCTCCCGCTCGAAGGTACGGCGCACCAGGTCGCGCCAGGTCGCCGGGGACCGGTCGACGGGGAACGGCAGGGTGTTGAGGTACATGCCGTAGACCCGGTCGGCGCCGGCCTCCTCCGGGCGGGCGTCGCAGATCAGCCCGGTGTGGAAGGCCGCCTCGTCGGTGAGCTGGCTCATCACCTTGGTGTAGGCGGCGACCATCACGCTCTTGAGCGAGGCGTCGGCCGCCGAGGCGAGCGCGCGCAGCCCGTCCTCCAGGTGCGACCAGGGGGTACGGCGCACCAGGTACCGGGAGCCGGCCGGCAGCGACGGGTCGCCCCAGCCCGCGGGCACCCGCATCGGGGCGTGGCCGCTGGTGACCCCCTTCCAGTAGGCGCGGTCCTCGGCCGAGTCCACGGAGGCCAGTTCGGCCGCGACGAAGTCCGCGAACCGGACGGCCGGACGGTCGAACGGCTCCGGTTCGAGGCCGTCCCGGAGCCGGTCGTACAGCCCCAGCAGCTCCATGATCAGGGTGTGGTGGCCCCAGCCCTCCAGGATCGGGTGGCACTCGGTGACGGACAGCCAGTAGCCGCCGTCGTCGGTCACGTGGACGAAGACGCGCATCAGGGTGGGCGTGCCCAGGTCGAACAGGTTCGCGCGGTCCTCGGCCGCGTAGCCGGCGAGCACGCGCTGCACCTCCTCGTCCGGCAGCGGGCCCAGCACCTCCATGCCGACCGGCATCACCGCCTCGGCGTGCACGACCTGCATCGGCACCGAGTAGCCGGACAGGTGCAGCGAGGTGCGCAGGATCTCGTGCCGCGCCACCGCGATCCGGGCCGCCTCCCGCCAGGCCGCGAACGAGAACGGCTTGGGGTCCTTGATCCGGAACGAGGTGACGTTGTGGTAGCTGTTCTGCTCGTCGGCGAGCATCTCGACGAGCATGCCGATCTGGTTCTGCGACAGCGGGTACGCGTCGGCGGCGCCCTCGGGCAGCCGCGCCCGGTCCTCCGCACCGATCAGCGCGAACGGGGCGACGCCCCTCTCCCGCCCCGCCAGCGCCGGGCGAGGGGCCAGCAGCTCGCACAGCGCGGCGACACTGTGGTGGGCGAACACGTCCCGGACCGACACGTCCAGGCCCGCCTCCCGCAACGCGCCGACCAGCGCGACCGCGCGGATGGAGTCGCCGCCGAGGTCGAAGAAGCTGTCGTGCACGCCGACCTCGCCGACCGGCAGGACCTGCGCCCAGACACCGGCGACCCGCTCCTCCAGCGGGGTGCGCGGGGCCGTCCCCGCCGCGTCCCGCGCCGGCCCCGGGGCGGGCAGCGCCGCCACGTCCAGCTTGCCGACCGGGGTGAGCGGGATCCGCTCCAGCGCCGTGAACGTGCCGGGGATCATGTGCTCGGGCAGGCTCCGCGCCAGCCACTCGCGCAGCGCGCCCGGCTCCGGCCCGGCGCCCGCGGGCACGTGGTACGCGGCGAGCCTGCCGTCCACGGCGAGCACCCGCGCCTCGGTGACCGACGGATGCCCGGCCAGCGCGGCCTCCACCTCGGCGGGTTCGACCCGGTACCCGCGGATCTTCAGCTGGCGGTCGGCGCGGCCGGCGAACTCGACAGTGCCGTCCGGAAGGACCCGGCCCAGGTCGCCGGTGCGGTACAGCCGGGAGCCGGGCTCCCCGAAGGGGTCGGGCAGGAACTTCCCGGCGGTCGCCCCCGGCCGTCCCGCGTAGCCGCGGGCCACCCCGGCGCCGCCGACGCAGACCTCGCCGACCACCCCGGGCGGGACGGGGCGCAGGGTCTCGTCGAGCACGTACATGGTGGTGCCCGGGATGGGCCGCCCGATCGGGACGACCTCCCGCTGGGCGCCGGCCACCGCGTGCGTGGAGTTGCCGACGGTGATCTCGGTGGGGCCGTACTCGTTGATCAGGCGGCCGGCGCCCAGCAGCGTGTCCCAGCGTTCCGCGGTCGGGCCGAGCAGGGCGTCGCCGCCGGTGACGACCACGCGGGCGAGGCCGCCGACGTCGGCGTCGGCGAGCTGGTGGCCGAGCAGCTCCAGGTGGCCGGGGGTGAGCTTGACGAACGCGTACGGCGCGTCGCGGGTCAGCAGGGCGCCCAGGTCGGCGAGGTCGAGGTCCTGCGGGAGCATGTGCACCGGCAGCCCGGCGAGCAGCGGACCGAACAGCACCGGGACGACGACGTCGGAGGCGACCGTGGAGAACAGCGGGGCGCCGGCGCCCCGGGCGTCGCCGATGTACTCGGCCAGCACCCAGTCGAGGTGGACGGCCAGCGACGCGTGCGAGATCTGCACGCCCTTGGGCCGGCCGGTCGAGCCGGAGGTGTGGACGATGTACGCCAGCGCGTCCGGGTCGGGCAGCACGCGGGGGCCGGGAGCGTCCTCGGGATCGGCCTCGTCCACGACGACGATCTCGCCGGGGAAGACCTCGGCGAGGCGGTGGGCCCGGGCCCGGTCGGTGACGGCGGTCCCGGCGCCCGCGTCGGCGAGCAGGGCGGCCCAGCGCTCCGGCGGGAACTCCGGGTCCAGCGGGAGGTAGCCGCCGCCCGCGCGCCAGGTGCCGAGGAAGGCGGCGAGCAGGTCGGGGCCGCGGTCGAGCAGCACGCCGACGACCGACTCCGCCGCCACCCCGCGGCGGGCCAGCCGGCCGGCGAGGATCCCGGCGCGGTCGTCCAGGTCCCGGAAGGACACGGTGCCGCCCGCGCCGGTGACGGCGGGGGCGTCCGGGGTGGCCGCGACCCGCTCGGTGAACCGTGCCGGCGCGGAGCGGTAGGGGGCGGCGGGCGCGCCCCGGCCGGCCGCGAGGAACCGGTCGCGTTCGCCGTCGTCGAGGATCTCCACGGCGGACAGCGGGCGCCCGGGGGCGGAGGTGAGTTCGTCCAGCAGCCGGACCAGGTGGCGGCCCATCCGGGTGACGGTGTCGTGGTCGAACAGGTCGCTGGCGTAGATCAGCCGGCCGGTGAAGCCGCCCGCGCGCGGGTCGCGTACCTGGAGTTCGAGGTCGCAGCGGGCCACGCCGCCGTCGGCGAGGAAGGGCCCGGCCGTGACGCCGGGCAGCCCGAACGGGTCGCCCCCGCCCTCGTGCAGGGTGAACACGGCCTGGTACAGCGGGGTACGGGAGAGGTCGCGCTCGGGTTCGACCTCGGCGACGACCCGGGCGAAGGGGACGGCCTGGTGGTCGTACGCGTCCAGGGTGGTGCGCCTGACCCGGTCGACCAGGCCGGCGAAGGAGTCGTCGGCGGCCCATCGGGTCCGCAGCACCAGGGTGTTGACGCCGTAGCCGAGCATGCCCTGCAACTCGGGGCGGGTGCGCCCGGAGACGACGGTGCCGACCGCCACGTCCCGGCGGCCGGTGTAGCGGCCGAGCAGCGCCTGGTAGGCGGCGAGCAGCACGGTGAACACCGTGGTGCCGCGCTCGTCGGCGACGGCCCGGACCCGCTCGGCCAGCCCCTCGGGGAAGTCCAGGCCGACCTCGGCCCCCCGGTGGCCGCGCACCGCCGGACGCGGCCGGTCGAAGGGCAGCTCCAGCGGCTCGCCGCCGGTCAGGCGCGACTTCCAGTAGGCGAGCTGCCCGGCGAACCGCTCACCGGCCGCCTGCCCCCGCTGCCAGGAGGCGAAGTCGGCGTACTGGAGCGCGGGCGCGGGCAGGGGCAGCTCGCGGCCCTCGGTGAACGCCGCGTAGGAGGTCGCCAGTTCGGAGATCAGGATGCCCGTCGACCAGGCGTCGCAGGCGATGTGGTGGGAGACCAGCAGCAGCACGTGGTCGTCGTCCGCGATCCGGATCAGCAGGGCCCGCGTCGGCCAGTCGCGCGCCAGGTCGAAGGCGCGCGCGCACGCGTCCTCCACCACCTCGCGCGCCCGCTCCTCGTCGGCCTCGGCGACGGCGAGCGTGCCCGGCCGCGGCGGGTCGACGACCTGTTCGGGCTCCGCGCCGTCCAGCACGTGCCGGGTGCGCAGGATCTCGTGCCGCTCGACCATCGCGTCCCAGGCCCGCCCGAGCGCGGCCGCGTCGAGCGGGCCGCGCAGCCGGAACGAGACCGGGACCAGGTACTCGGTGCTGTCCGGGTCGAGCCGGCTGAGGAACCACATCTGCTCCTGGCCGAACGAGAGCGGCAGCGCGCCCGAGCGATCGGCCGGCTCGATGACCGCCCGTGCGCGCCGCCCCCCTCCGGCCAGCCGCTGCCGCAGCAGCTCGGCGCGCACCTCGTCGGCGGGCGGCGCCATCACGGAATCTCTCGGGGTCATCTCGGCCTCTTCCAGTCATGGATGCCTGTCAGCCTTCCGATGCTGGCGAGGGCCGCCATACCCCCTCCATATTCGGGCGACGGCACCCGGGGCCCCGTGGCCGCGGGCGCCGGCGCGGTGCCGGTGAAGGCGTGACAGATCGGGTGAACGATGTCGGGGTCAGGCGGAGGGGACGGGGAGTTCGGGCTTCCAGAGCTGTGCGACCTCGCCGAACCGCTCGCTCACCCAGAAGTCGTCGTAGATGGTGTCGAGGTAGCGGTCGCCCCGGTCGGGGAAGACCAGCACGCAGGTGGCGCCGGGCGGGATCTCGTCGCTGATCTGCTGGAGCGCGGCGACCACCGCCCCGGACGAGCCGCCGGCGAGCACCGCCTCCCTGCCGACCAGCCGCCGGCAGCCCACGACGCAGTCGAGGTCGGTCACGTGCACCACCCGGTCCGCGGCGGACGGGTCGAACAGGGCGGGCCGGACCGACGCGCCGTGCCCGGGGATCAGGCGCCGTACCGGGCCCGCGTCGCCGAACAGCACACTGCCGACGGCGTCGACCGCGACCATGGTCGTCGTCAGGCCGTGGGCGCGGGCGTAGCGGGCGCAGCCCTGGAGCGTGCCGGTGGTGCTGGTCGCGCAGAACACGTAGTCGACCCGGCCGTCCAGGGCCTCCACGATCTCCCGCATGGTGTGCTCGTGCGCGGCGGGGTTGCGCGGGTTGGCGTACTGGTTGGGCCAGAAGGCGTGGGGGATGGCCGCCACCAGCTCGCGGACCCGCTCCAGCCGGCGCTCCAGGAACTCGCCGGTGCGCGGGTCCGGCTCGGTCACCTCCTCGATCTCGGCGCCGTAGGCCCGCAGGATCGCGAGGTTCTGCCGCGAGGTCTTCGCGTCGACCACGCAGATGAACCGGATGCCGTGGTACCGGCAGAGCTGCGCGATTCCCACCGCGAGATTGCCCGAACTCGATTCGACCACCACCGAGCGGTCCGGGTCGATTTCCCCGCTGTGGATGCGGTCGAGAACCATGCTCACCGCGGTCCTGTCTTTTATGCTGCCCCCCGGATTGAATCCTTCGATCTTGGCGAATACCTTTCCGCCGAAGCCGGGCAGAAGCCGGTGCAGCTCCACCAAGGGCGTGCCCCCGACCGTTCCGAGGATGCTGCCCGCAGCCGTTCTGTCCATAGCCACTCCTCTTCGAAGTACCTCCCGCAACCGTTGGCCCACGCGCTATAAGCGCCCTATACCAGGTGCGATATGGCTGAAGTGTAGAAATGCGTTCCAAGCTCTTCTCGACCGAACGAGAGGAGGCGGACATGAACAACAACGCGAACAACAACCTGAACAACAACGCGAACGAGAACCTGAACAACAACAACTGAGCGGTTCACGGAAAGCCCGGCTCCATGAGCGTGGAGCCGGGCTTTCCATGTACGCGGCGCGGGTTCAGTCGGACATCGCCACCAGCACGCGGCGCGGCCCCGCGTAGGGCCGGCGGCCGTGCGCCACCGCGACGTTGTCGACGACCAGCAGGTCCCCGGCCCGCCAGTCGACGTCCACCGCGGCGGCCAGGCCCCGGTCGCGGATCTGGAGGACGTAGGCGGGGTCGATCGGCGATCCGTCCGCGAAGGTGACGTGCTGCGGCAGGTCCTCCTCCGGCATGATCCTGGCCAGCGCGGCGGCGGTCTCGTCGCCGAGCGCCGCGTGGTGCCACTGGTCGGCCTGGTTGAACCAGACCTCCGTGCCGGTGACCGGGTGGGTGACGGTGGCGGGGCGCACCTGCGCGATCCGCAGCCCGCCGTCGCGCTTCCACTCCCAGGTG
Organism: Streptomyces sp. NPDC104831; assembly: GCF_055583025.1. Lineage (NCBI taxonomy): Bacteria > Bacillati > Actinomycetota > Actinomycetes > Kitasatosporales > Streptomycetaceae > Streptomyces > Streptomyces sp. NPDC104831. Next base: position 96,308 of record NZ_JBVJOT010000013.1, on the reverse strand, counting down.
GTGCCGGGCATCGCCGCCAGGTGCCCTTCCACCTCGGCCCGGTCGGCGGTCTCGAAGGTCTCCTGCCAGCTCTTGCCGAAGCCGTGGCCGTCATGGAGGTTCTGGGTGTAGCGCACGCCGTCGGCGAAGGCGGCGCGCAGCCTCGGCGAGAGCGCGGCCAGCCAGGCGGCGCCGGAGACGACCGGGGTGGCCCCGCCCGAACCCGGCGTGGTCTCGCAGTAGAAGGCCAGCCGGGCCGGCCAGCGCGCCGAGTACGACAATTCGTTGTGCATCGAGATCGTCTGCTCGGCGGGATACTCCGTGGAGGTGTAGACACGGTCCCCCACGTGACTGCGGGGGGAATTGCCGTGCACGTACGCGAGCCGGTTGCGCAGCACGCGGTCGAGTACGCCGTCCAGGGCGGCCGGCGCGATCCCGAAACCGCGGAACACCACGGCGCCGTCGCTCGACAGCAGTTCGTCGAGACGCTCGGTCAGATGGTCGGGCAACGGGCCGTCCGAGGGAGTGATCTCCGCGGGCGCCCAGGTCATGGTCTCCGTCATGACCACGAGCGTCCCGCCGCGAGCTATACCGCCCCGATATCACCCCCCGAACGCCGAACGCCGAACGCCGAACGCCGAACGCCGAACGCCGAACGCCGAACGCCCACCGGCCCCGCGCCCACCGGTCCCGGCCCGGCTCCCTAGAGCACCACCGGTACTCCCGGTCCCAGCCCCGTGACCGGGTACGGCGCCGGGTCCGTGACCCAGCCCGCGGCCAGCACCAGGCGGGAGTCGCGGTCGGTGGCGAGGAAGCCGAAGGGGCGGTCGAAGGCGACCCGGACGACCGTGGTCTCGTGGCGGAACTCCGGCACCCCGGCCGCCGCCACCGGCATCACCGCCGTCACCGCCGCCGCCCGGAAGCCGAGCGCGCCGAACCGGGCCACCGCGGACTGCCGGGCCTCCCCGACCGCCAGCGGCCGGTCGCTCACCCCCGGGAAGTGGCCGACCCGGGTGTCCGTGGCCGTCGTGAGCCCGAACAGGCCGGACAGCGCGAGCAGATCGTGGTCGGCCCGGACCTCGTACGCCACCGTCCGCACGTCCAGCGTCCTCGGCTCCGGCGTGGCGGCCGGCTGCCGCTCCACGCGCAGGCCGGGGCCGGCGTGCCCGTGCGGCAGCGCGCCGCCCCCGGTCGGCGGCAGGGCGCGCTCCACGACGCCCACCCCGGCCGCCAGCACCCGGCCCGGCGCCATCCGCTCCTCGCCGAGCAGGAGGTGGACGTCGACGCCGTTGTCCCCGGGGACCGTCAGCGCGGTGACGAAGCCGTCCGGGGTCTCCGCGACCCCCACCCGGTCCGGCCGCACGCCGCGCCGGTGCAGCCCGCGCAGGGTACGGCCCCGCCAGGGGCCCGAGTCCGGCCGCAGCGGCAGCTCGGTGAAGGGCCGGCGCCACCGCGTGCGCAGCGCCAGCGCGCCGGCCAGCACCAGTCGCGCCTCGCGGGTCAGGGTCACCGGCATCCGCTCGACCAGCCCGCCGGTCCGCTCGGCCGCCCACGCGTCCAGCCGCTCCTGCGCGGTGACCAGGTCGTCCCCGAACCGGCCGTGGGTGCCGGCGGGCAGCCCGGCCCGCCACTCCTCGCGCAGGGCCAGCCCGCGGTGCGTCCACAGGCCGAGCGCCGCGTCCAGGCCGGACACCGACGCCAGCCGCGCCAGCAACTCGCGCGCCGCGCCGGCCGCCTGATCGGCCGGCAGCCCGAGGGCACCGGCCAGCTCCGCGCGCGCCGGGCCCGCCGCGCCGTCGGCCAGGAAGGCCAGCAGGGGCCAGACACCCGGCGCCGAGAACACCGTCCCGCCGGACAGGGTCCGCGCCCAGCGGGCCGTCATCGCGTTGACCCGCCGGACCGTCTGCCCGGTCACCCCGCCCATTCGCGCCCCTCCCGGCCCGCCCCGCCCATGCCGCGCCCGCCCCCGCCCGCCCCGTGCCCGTCCGGGGCCGTGTTCCGTCCCCGTCCGGGCCCTGCTTACCATGCGGCCAGTCGTACGTCAGTCCGGCCGCCGGCACGCCGCCGGTCTGTGCTGCCGCCGCCCGACCCAGGAGCACGGTACCGGTGTCCATACCCCCGCCTTCCGGCCCCCAGCAGCCAGGAGGACCCGTTCCGGTTCCCCCGGGGCCGTCCGGCCCGCCGCCCTATCCGCAGGCCGGGGCCGGTGCTCCGGGGCTGCCGGGGTACCGGCCGTGGACGCAGGGCTACCGCCCCTACAACGCCCCGGCGCCGGTCAACGGCCTCGCCATCGCCTCCCTGGTGCTCGGGGCGCTGTGCTGCCTGCCCGGGGTGGGGCTGGTGCTCGGCCTGGCGGGGCTGCGGCAGATCCGCCGGCGCGGCGAGCGCGGCACCGCTCTGGCCGTGGGCGGCGCGGTGCTGTCCGGGGTGGGACTGCTGCTCTGGACGCTGCTGTTCGCCACGGGCGGCGCCTCGGCCCTGTGGCACGGAATCAAAGAGGGCGCACACGACGGCGCCGGCGTCTCGCTGACGGAGGGCCAGTGCTTCAACGCGCCGGGCGGTGCGCTATCCGGCGTGACGTACGACGTGGACACGGTGTCGTGCACCGGCACGCATGACGGCGAGGCATTCGCGTCCTTCCGGCTGCCGGGCGACGGCCCCTACCCGGGGGGCGACGCGGTCACCGACACCGCCGACGAGCGCTGCCAGGCCCTGCGGGACGGCTACGCGATGGACGGCTGGGCCGTGCCGGGGTACGTCGAGGTGTACTTCCTGACGCCGACCGAGGACGGCTGGGCCGCCGGGGACCGCGAGGTCACCTGCGTGTTCGGCCACACCGACGAGGGCGGTCGCCTGACCGGGTCGCTGCGCAACGACGAGACGGACCTGGACGCCGACCAGGTCGCCTATCTGAAGGCCGCCCACGTGCTCAACGCGGCCCTGGAGAGCCCGCCCGACGCGGAGTACCCGGAGGACGACCTGGCGGGCCACAAGGCGTGGGCGGGCCGGGTGGCGGCCGCGCTCGGCGAGCAGGCCCGGATGCTGCGCGCGCACGACTGGCCGGCCGGTACCGACGGGCCGGTCACCGCGCTGGCCGCCGACCTGGACAGGGCGCGCGCCCAGTGGGCGAAGGCGGCCGGGGCCCGGGACGCGGACGCCTTCTCCGCGCACTACGAGAACGGCCTGGACCTGATCGACCCGATCCGCGCGGTCCCCGTGCGGTCGGTGCTGGGGCTGGCCACCGTCCCGCCCACGGTGCGGGACGGCGAGGGAAGCGGCACCGGCATGCAGGTGTGAGCCGGTGCGGGCCGAGGGCACCTATACGGGAGGGAAAGTGCCTGCGTAAAGCCTTTCCGGCCGCAAGATCATCACATCGAGTGATTCTCTGGCCTCTGCTTGCACCGGCCAACTCACGGTTGCCAGGCTGTTGCTGTCTGTACAACCTGAGGGGAGTGGCCAGTGGCTTTCGGTGAGCAGCCGGCGTATCTGCGCGTCGCGGGTGATCTCCGCCAGAAGATCGTCGACGGCTTGCTGCCGCCCCACACCCGGCTCCCCTCGCAGGCCCGCATCCGCGAGGAGTACGGCGTCTCGGACACGGTCGCGCTGGAGGCCCGCAAGGTGCTGATGGCCGAGGGCCTGGTCGAGGGCCGCTCCGGCTCGGGCACCTATGTGCGCGAGCGGCCCGTGCCCCGGCGGGTGGCCCGCTCCGGATACCGTCCGGCCGGCGGCGCCACCCCCTTCCGCCAGGAGCAGGCCGACACCTCGGTGCGCGGCACCTGGGAGTCCAGCAGTGAACAGGCCGAGGCCGGCGTGGCCGTCGCCGAGCGGCTCGGGATCCAGACCGGCGACCGGGTCATGTGCACCCGGTACGTCTTCCGGGAGGCCGGCGAGCCGATGATGCTCTCCACCTCCTGGGAGCCCCTCGCGGTCACCGGCCGCACCCCGGTGATGCTGCCCGAGGAGGGCCCGCTCGGCGGGATGGGCGTGGTCGAGCGGATGCGGGCCATCGACGTCATCGTGGACAACGTCACCGAGGAGGTCGGCGCCCGCCCCGGCCTCGCCGAGGAACTCCACCTGCTCGGCGGGGTCCCCGGTCACGTGGTGCTGGTCGTCCAGCGCACCTACTTCGCCTCCGGCCGCCCGGTCGAGACCGCCGACGTCGTCATCCCGGCCGACCGCTACCGGGTCGCCTACCACCTGCCCGTCAAATGACCCCGTGGACCGTGAGCGGGAGGCGGGCGGGGCGGAATTTCCCCCTCCGCATCACGTGAGCTAGCGCACACCCGCGTGCGCCGCCGGCCCCGCCGACGGCTCGCCGGCCCGAGCCGCCCGCGCTCCGGCCCGCGCCGATCCGGCCGTCCTCCCAGGTGGGCCGCGGCGGGCCCGGTACGCCCGCGACCCGGGGCGGTGTCGGTCCGGGCGGCGCGTTCGGCGCCGTGCGCCCCCCTCCGTTCTGGCTGGTTGCGTACCTCTTTGTGAAAAGTCGTATGCGCAGCGTGAAGGTAGGGCGTACGCTCGGGCATATGCGGATTGCGGTTTCCTTGTCCGCGGGAAGCGGGTGGGACGGTGCGAGAAGGGGCACGGGCGGTGGGGGCGATGAGTGAGGGCACGGTCTCCCTGCCCTGGATCGTGATACGGCAGGACGACAACGGCAATCGCTACCGCGTCGGCCGGTACGCGACCCGCGCGGAGGCGCAGAAGACCGCCGACAGCCTCGGCGGCCAGGGGCGGGAGCAGCTCTACTGGGTCGAGCGCATCGGCCAGAACGGGGACGGCGCGCGGAACTGACCGGCCGCGCGTTCTCGTAGGCTTCCCCGTATGACGCGCACGACCGACCGGGTGGAACCGATCGTGGTGGTGGGGGCCGCCCTGTTCGACGGCGGCCGGCTGCTCGCCGCGCGCCGCAGTGCCCCCGCCGACCTGGCCGGGCGCTGGGAGCTGCCCGGCGGCAAGGTCGAGCCCGGCGAGCGGCCCGAGGACGCCCTCGTGCGCGAACTGCGCGAGGAACTGGGCGTCGACGCCGAGCCGGTGGAACGCGTGCCGGGGCAGTGGCCGCTGCGCACGCCGTACGTCCTGAGGGTGTGGACCGTCCGCCTGCGCCCCGGCTCGCCCGCCCCCCGTCCCCTCCAGGACCACGACGCGCTGCGCTGGCTCACCCCGGACCGCCTCTGGGGGGTCGACTGGCTCGACCAGGACGTCCCGGCGGTGCGGGAGGTGTCCGCCCGCTGGGACGCGGGGCGCGGCCGGCCCTGACCGGACCCGCGTCCGCGCACCCATCCGGCCTCCGGGCGGTCGCGACGCCCGCGGAGCATCCCGTACGCCGTTCGTGCCACAGTGCGCCGCCCTGTGCGGTACTGCCCGCCGGATATCGGGTATGTGCCCATTAACCCCACGAAACCGGACATGGGTGGGCTCCGCTGGCCTGGGAAGTGATCGGCGTGATCGACACCGATGGCGGCTGCGCCGAGTGGACCTTTCCCGCGGAGCCGGGCGCCGTGCGCTCCGCCCGCGCGGTGGTCCGGGGCCAGTTGCACGGCTGGGACCTGGACTGCGTCGCCGACCTCGCCGCGCTGCTGGTCAGCGAGCTGGTCACCAACTCGCTGCGGCACGCCACCGGCCCCATCGGGGTACGGCTGGTGCGCCCCGCCGGAAACGGCGACCCGCTGCGGGTGGAGGTCTCCGACCCGCTCCCCGACCCCCCGCGCGAACGCGTCGCCCACCCCGAGGACGAGAGCGGGCGCGGCCTCCAGCTGGTCGCCGGCTCCTCGCGCCGCTGGGGCACCCGGCCCGGGGAGAACGGGAAGACCGTCTGGTTCGAGCTGGCCGTGCCAGGGTGAGACGGGGGCACCCGTGGGGCACGGGGGTGTACGGCCGGCGACGTGCCGTACGGCCCGCGCGCCGGGGGCGCACATGGTTCGGCGGCATGTGGTTCGGCGGTGTGTTCCCTGGTTAGAAGAGTGGGAGTGTTGTCACGGACCGGTCCGAAAAACATCTGGACCGACCTGTGATCGTGAACACCGTGTCCTGTGGCGCCGTAGTGCTGGATACTGCGGGCAGCCGCCCCCGGTGACCGGTGCCGGACGCGGTGAGCTGGAGGGGACGGTTCGCGTGAGCGAGATACCAGCGAAGGCCACGGAGTCCGAGGACCCGTCGGACGGCGCGAGGAGTCAGGCCGCACAGGCAGAGGCGGCACCCGGAGACGCCATGTGGCAGAGCAGTCCGCCCGGCTCGATCTACGACTACATCCGGGTCGCGTCCTTCGCCATCAGCCCCGGCGGCCTCGTCGACCAGTGGAGCCTGCGGGCCGAGCAGCTGTTCGGCATCCCCGCCGACCGCGCCGTCGGCATGGACCCCATAGAGGCGTTCGTCGATCCCGACCTGCGCGAGCGCGGCCAGCGGAAGATGGCCGAAATCCTCGACGGGCGCGAGTGGACCGGAGTGGTGCCGTTCCGGATGCCGGACCGGCCGGACGGCACCCGCGGCGAGGAGGGCCTGGCCGAGGTGTACGTCATGCCGACGCGCACCGCCGAGGGCGAGAAGGCCGCCGTCTGCATCGTCGTGGACGTGCGCACCCTGCGCAGCATCGAGACCGACCTCGCCGCCTCCCAGGCCATTTTCGGCCAGTCGCCCTTCGGCTTCCTGCTGATCGACGCCGATCTGCGGGTCCGCCGCGCCAACGAGCGCTTCGCCTCCATCTTCGGCGGCAGCCCCGACGAGCACCGGGGCAAGGGGGTGCACGACTACCTGCCGCGCCCCGAGGCCGAGCGGGTCTCGGCCACCCTGCGGCGGGTGCTGGAGACCGGCGAGTCCATCACCGACATGCACGTCACCGGGTACGTCCCCGGCTCCGAGGAACGCCGGCACTGGTCCATCAACCTCTACCGCGTGCACAGCGGCAGCGGCCGGCCCATCGGCGTCGCCTGGCTCGGCACGGACATCACCGCCCGCCGGGCCGCCGCCCGCGAGGCCGCCGCCGCCCGGCGCAACCTCGCCCTGCTCAACGAGGCCGGCGCCCGCATAGGCAACTCCCTCGACCTGGAGACCACCGCCCGCGAACTCCTCGACGTGGTCGTGCCCGGCTTCTGCGACCTGGCCACCGTGGACCTGTACCAGGGCCTGCTGGCCGGCGACGAAACCCCGCCCGGCCACGCCGACGGCAGCGCCGAACTGCGCCGTGTCGCCTTCGCCAGCGCCGTCTCCGGTGCCCCCTTCAGCAGCTCCGGGCAGCCCGTCGACGTCGGCGCCGTCCACCACTTCCCGTTCCACTCGCCCTGCGCGGAGGCCCTGCGCACCGCCCGCCCGCAGCGCGTGCCCGCCGAGGAGGGCGGCCTCGTGCAGTCCACGCTGGCCGTGCCGATGGTCGCCCACGACACGGTGGTGGGACTCGCCCAGTTCGCCCGGACCAAGGGCAGCGAGCCGTTCGGCGACCGGGACCGGGACCTCGCCGTCGAACTGGCCGCCCGCGCCGCCGTCTGCATCGACAACGCGCGCCTGTACCGGCGCGAGCACGAACGCGCCCTGATACTGCAGCGGTCCCTGCTCCCGCCCGGCGACCCCGAGGCGTCCGGACTGGACATCGCGTGCCGCTACCTGCCCGGCAACGCGGCGACCGAGGTGGGCGGCGACTGGTTCGACGTCATCGAACTGCCCGGCCACCGCACGGCACTGGTCGTCGGCGACGTGATGGGCCGGGGCCTGCGGGCGGCCGTGGCGATGGGCGAACTCCGCACGGCCGTACGGACCCTCGCGCTGCTCGACCTGGAACCGGCGGAGGTGCTGTCCGCGCTGGACGAGATCGCGCGCGGCCTCGGCACCCCCGGGGGTCCCGCCCAGGCCTTCGGCTCCGGGGGAGGCATCCAGCAGGCGACCCGCACGGCCCGTCAGCCCCGGGACGCCGACCTGTCCGAGGTGTACCTCGCGACCTGCGTGTACGCCGTCTACGACTCCGTCACCCGGCGCTGTACGTTCGCCAACGCGGGCCATCTGCCGCCGGTGCTGGTCGAGCCCGGCGAGCCGGCGCTGATGCTGGACGTGCCCCCGGGCATGCCGCTCGGCGTGGGCGGCGAGCCGTTCGAGGAGGTCGAGGTCGAACTGCCGGAGGGCGCGCTGCTCGCCCTCTACACGGACGGTCTGGTCGAGTCCCGCGACCACCCGCTGGACGAGGGCCTCAAGGCGTTCGTCGGGGCGCTCACGGATCCCTGCCGGCCGCTGGAGGACGTCTGCGACCACGTCCTCAACACCCTCGACACCCACCACGGCGAGGACGACATCGCCCTGCTGATGGCCCGGGTGCAGGGGCTGCCCGCGGACTCGGTCGGGGACTGGACGCTGCCCCGCGAGCCGCGCAGCGTGGGCCGGGCGCGCGAGTACGCCCGCGGCCGGCTGCAGTCCTGGGGCCTTGAGCAACTGGTCGACACGACGGAGCTGCTGGTCAGCGAGCTGGTGACGAACGCCCTGCGGTACGGCGAGGGGGAGATCCGGCTCCGGCTGCTGCTGGACCGCACGCTGGTCTGCGAGGTGTGGGACGCCGGCCTGGTCCAGCCCCGCAGGCGGCGCGCCCGGGACACCGACGAGGGCGGACGAGGGCTGCAACTGGTCGGACTGCTCAGCGCGGCCTGGGGATCGCGGCGGACACCACGCGGCAAGACGGTGTGGTTCGAACTCCCCCTGCCCGGCGGCGACGACGCCCTGACCGACCCGGCGGAGGCGTTGCTGAGCCTGTTCTGAGGGCCCCGGCGGCGGTCGGTGCCCGGTGGCGCCGGGCGGGCGGCTCAACGGGGCCCGCCGGGCCGGCGGCGCGGGCGGGGCCGGGCGGGCCGCCCGGCGCGCCGCCGCCCGAACCGCTCCCGGGCGAAGGACGGTCCGGCCCGGCCGGCCCGTACGCGGTCGCCGTCCGGGCGCGGCGCCCGGGCCCGCCGTCCGGCGCCGGGAGCACCGCGGGCGGGCCGTCGCGGCGGGACGGTCCCCGGAGTCGTCCGGGTGCGCAGCCGCCGCACGCGCCGCAGCCGGCCGTACCCGGCCAGGACCACGGCCGTGAACCCGGCGACGAGCGGCAGCACGAGGTCGGCGGCCGGCGCGCCCCCCTGCCGCGCCGCGGCGGAGCGCGCCGTGGGCCCGGCGCGCGCGGCGGGAACCGGATCGGGCGCCCCGGCCGTCATCAGTGGCAACACCAGCCACACGGTCCCGGTCAGAACCCCCAGCAGGGCATGCGCCACCCGTACCCGTATGTGTGCCGTGGCCCGCCGGAGGCGGCCCCCGACCAGGAAGGACGTCACCTTTCGGAGCGTAGGGGCGGCCGGCCGGCGCCGCGAGCGGGGCGCGGACGGGTGGGGGAGCGGCCACACGAGGGGGCGGAATGGGCGAGCACCGGAGCGACGAGACCCGCAGCGGCGACGAGCACGCGGAGGGGAGCCCACCGGAGCGGAACCACGCGGAGGAACCCCCCGGGGACGCCCCGCAGCCTGATGCGGAGCCGGGCCCCGGACCGGCCGCACCGGCCCCCTCCCGCTCCCGCGGGCGGCGCGTCCTCCGCCTCCTCGCCGCCCTCCTCGCCCTCCTCCTGCTCCCGCTGCTCACCGCCGAGGCCGCGCTGCGGATCAACTACACCGGCGATCCGGCCGCCGGCACCCGCACCCGGCATCGGGACGCGCTCTGGCTGGGCCACGCCTGGGTGGACGGGCGGAAGACCGACCGGGACGTCGGGGCCCTCGCCCGGCGGCTCCGCGGCACGGGCATCCGTGACCTGTACGTCCACACGGGGCCCTTGGAGCACGACGGCACCCTGCCCGCCGAGGTGTACCCGAAGGCCCGCCGGCTCATCGCGGCCGTGCACCGGGAACTCCCGGGCGTCCGGGTGCAGGCCTGGCTCGGCGACGTGCTGGCCACCGAGAGCCCCGACGGGCTGCGCCTGGAGCGCGCGGCCACCCGGACCGCGGTCCTCGCCTCCACCCGGGCCGTCCTCGCCACCGGCTTCGACGGCGCGCACTTCGACCTGGAACCCCTGCACTCCGGCGACGAGCACTACCTCGCCCTCCTCGACGACCTGCGCCGGCTCACCCGCGCCCGGGGCGCGGTGCTGTCCGTCGCCGCCCACCAGATCGACCCGCTGCCCGCCTTCCACTCCTTCTGGGGCACGGCCACCGGCCACCCCAAGTGGTGGTCGCAGGCCTACTTCGGGCAGGTGGCCCGCAGGGTCGACCAGATCGCCGTGATGTCGTACGACACCATGCAGCCGTCGCAGAGCCTGTACGGCGGCTACGTCGCCCAGCAGACCAGCCTCGCCCTGGAGGTCACCCCGGAGGGCACCGACCTGCTGATGGGCCTGCCCTTCTACCACGAGAACCGGTTCGGCCACTGGGCGCACGCCGAGACCGTCCCGGCCGCCGTGCGCGGCGTCCGGCTCGGCCTGAGCCGCACCGACGCCGGCCGCGCCCGCTTCGGCGTCGCCCTCTACGTCGACTTCGCGGCCACCGAGGCCGACTGGCGGGCCTACCGGGACGACTGGGCGGCTACGCCCCCGGCCGCCTCCTGATCTTCGACCCCAGCCACACCAGCGGGTCGTACTTGCGGTCGACGGCCCGCTCCTTCAGCGGGATCAGGGCGTTGTCGGTGATCCTGATGCCCTCCGGGCAGACCTCCGTGCAGCACTTGGTGATGTTGCAGTAGCCGAGGCCGTGTTCGTCCTGCGCGGCGCGCGAGCGGTCCAGGCCGTCCCCGGCCGCCGCGTCCAGCGGGTGCATGTCCAGTTCGGCGACGCGCATCAGGAAGCGGGGCCCGGCGAACGCCCGCTTGTTCTCCTCGTGGTCGCGCACCACGTGGCAGGTGTCCTGGCACAGGAAGCACTCGATGCACTTGCGGAACTCCTGGGAGCGGTCCACGTCCTCCTGGAACATGCGGTACTCGCCCGGTCCCAGCCCGGCCGGCGGCACGAAGGCCGGGACCTCCCGCGCCTTGTCGTAGTTGAAGCCGACGTCCGTCACCAGGTCGCGGATCACCGGGAAGGCGCGCAGCGGGGTGATCGTGATCGTCTCGGCGCGGTCGAAGACCGACATGCGGGTCATGCACAGCAGCCGCGGGCGGCCGTTGACCTCCGCCGAGCACGAACCGCACTTGCCGGCCTTGCAGTTCCAGCGCACGGCCAGGTCGGGCGCCTGGGTGGCCTGGAGGCGGTGCACGATGTCGAGCACCACCTCGCCGTCGTTCACCTCGACGGCGAAGTCCCGCAGGCCGCCGCCCTCGGCGTCCCCCCGCCACACCTTGAAGCGGGCCTCGTAGCTGCTCACTCGTACAGCTCCTCTTCGGCGAGGTACTTGACCAGCTCCTCCTTCTCGAAGAGGGCGAGCAGGTCCGGGCGGATGGGGTCGGTCCTCTCCCGGGTGAGCCGGATCCGGTCCCGGGCGGGGTCGGCCGCCGCGAGGGCGCCGTCGGGGCCGGCGAGGGCGCACAGCAGGTTCACGTTGCGCCAGGCGCGGTCCATCGCCGGGTGGTCCTCGCGGGTGTGGCCGCCGCGCGACTCGGTGCGCTCCAGCGCGGCCCGGGCCACGCACTCGCTGACCAGCAGCATGTTCCTCAGGTCCAGGGCGAGGTGCCAGCCGGGGTTGAACTGGCGGTGGCCCTCCACCCCGGCCCGCCGGGCCCGTACCCGCAGCTCGGCCAGCTTGCGCAGGGCCTGCTCCATCTCGCCCTCCCGGCGGATGATGCCGACCAGGTCGTTCATCGTCTGCTGGAGTTCCTGGTGCAGGGTGTACGGGTTCTCCGGCGCGCCCGCCTCGCCCGCCCCCTCCGCGGAGAAGGGCCGCAGGGCCTCCGCGGCGGCCGCGTCGACCTGGACGTCGTCCACCGGCGGGCGCCGGTCCGCCAGCCCGTGCGCGTACGCGGCCGCGTGAGCGCCCGCGCGGCGGCCGAACACCAGCAGGTCGGACAGCGAGTTGCCGCCGAGCCGGTTGGAGCCGTGCATGCCGCCGGCCACCTCGCCGGCCGCGTACAGCCCCTCCACCCCGCGCGCCGCCGCCGTGTCGGAGTCCACCGCGACCCCGCCCATCACGTAGTGGCAGGTCGGCCCGACCTCCATCGGCTCCGCCGTGATGTCGACGTCCGCCAGCTCCTTGAACTGGTGGTACATCGACGGCAGCCGGCGCCGGACCACCTCGGCGGGCATCCGGGTGGACACGTCGAGGAAGACCCCGCCGTGCGGGGAGCCCCGGCCCGCCTTCACCTCGGCGTTGATCGCGCGGGCCACCTCGTCGCGGGGGAGCAGTTCGGGCGGGCGCCGGTGGTGGTCCGGGTCCTCGTACCACCGGTCGGCCTCCTCCTCCGACTCGGCGTACTTCTCCTTGAAGACGTCCGGGACGTAGTCGAACATGAACCGCCTGCCGTCGGAGTCGCGCAGCACCCCGCCGTCCCCGCGCACCGACTCGGTGACCAGGATGCCCTTCACCGACGGCGGCCAGACCATGCCGGTCGGGTGGAACTGCACGAACTCCATGTTGACCAGGGGAGCGCCCGCCAGCAGCGCCAGCGCGTGGCCGTCGCCGGTGTACTCCCAGGAGTTGGAGGTGACCTTGAAGGACTTGCCGATGCCGCCGGTCGCGAGGACCACGGCCGGGGCCTCCAGCACGAGGAAGCGGCCGGTCTCGCGCTCGTAGCCGAACACCCCGCACACGCGCGCGCCGTCCTTGAGCACCCGGGTCACCGTGCACTCCTGGAAGACCTTCAGCCGGGACTCGTAGTCCCCGGTCTCCCGGTGGTCCTCCTGCTGGAGCGCGACGATCTTCTGCTGGAGGGTGCGGATCAGCTCCAGCCCGGTGCGGTCGCCGACGTGCGCGAGGCGCGGGTACTCGTGGCCGCCGAAGTTCCGCTGGGAGATCCGGCCGTCCCGGGTCCGGTCGAACAGCGCGCCCCAGGTCTCCAGCTCCCACACCCGGTCCGGGGCCTCCCGGGCGTGCAGCTCGGCCATCCGCCACTGGTTCAGGAACTTCCCGCCGCGCATGGTGTCGCGGAAGTGGACCTGCCAGCCGTCGTTCTCGTTGGCGTTGGCCATCGCCGCCGCGATGCCGCCCTCGGCCATCACCGTGTGCGCCTTGCCGAACAGCGACTTGCAGATCACGGCCGTACGGGCGCCCCGCTCGCGCGCCTCGATCGCGGCCCGCAGCCCGGCACCGCCGGCGCCGACGACCACGACGTCCCACTGCTGCCGTTCCACCGCTGCCATCAGAAGAACCTCGGATCGTCGAAGACGCCGGACGCGACCAGGTACACGTAGAAGTCGGCGAACGCCACGCTCAGCAGCGAGGCCCAGGCCAGCTGCATGTGACGGGCGTTGAGCCGGCCGACGAACTGCCAGGCCCGGTAGCGCGCCGGGTGCTTCGAGAAGTGTTTGAGCTTGCCGCCGACGATGTGCCGGCAGGAGTGGCAGGAGAGGGTGTACGCCCAGATCAGCACGATGTTGGCGAGGAACACCAGGGTGCCCAGGCCCATGTGCCCCCACCGGTAGTGCCCGTCCCGGAAGGCCAGCACGGTGTCGTAGCTGAGCACCCCGGCCACCAGCAGGGCGGCGTAGAAGAAGTACCGGTGGACGTTCTGCAGGATCAGCGGGAAGCGGCTCTCGCCGGTGTAGGAGCGGTGCGGCTCGGCGACCGCGCAGGCCGGCGGGGACGCCCAGAAGGCGCGGTAGTACGCCTTGCGGTAGTAGTAGCAGGTCAGGCGGAAGCCGAGCGGGAAGATCAGGATGATGATCGCGGGCGAGAGGCCCCACCAGCCGCCGAACAGCTCGGCGTTGGGCCCGGCGCGCATGGTCCGGCAGTTCTCCGCCAGGCACGGCGAGTAGAACGGCGAGACGTACGGCGCCGCGTAGTAGTCGGCGTTCGCGAAGGCCCGCCAGGTCGAGTAGACGACGAAGGCGAGCAGACCGGCCGCGGTGCAGGCGGGCGCCAGCCACCAGCGGTCGGTCCGCAGATGCGGGGCGGCGATCGCGGCGCGCGTACCGGTGCGTACGCCACCGCGCTGCTGAGGGGATTCCGTACCAGTGGCCAAGTCGGGACTCCGGTCGGTAGCGGGGTTCAGGGGGCGCGGCGGTCGCGGGCGCCCAGGCCCTCGTCGTCCGAGTCCGTCCACAGGCTGATGTCGTAGGGCGTGTCGGAGATGGTGACGAGGTCGGGCCGGCCGGGCGCGGCCGGGGCGGTGGCGGTCTCCCGCAGCAGGGCCAGGCTCTCGCGCAGGTGCTCGGCGTCCAGCCGGACCCGCCGTATCTCCAGTCCGCCGCGGCCGAGCTGGTGCTCCAGACGGCTCAGTGAGCGGTTGAGGTCGTCCAGGCAGCGCTGGACGGCGTTGATGTCGTCGTACACGGACATGACATGCCCTCGCTTCCACGGGTCCGGCGGGCCATGGGCGGCAACGTTCATGCGCCTTGGAGTGTTGCGCCTCAGCCCGCCTGTGTGAAGGGATGTGCGGCGATTGGCCGGGGCGTACGGGTGCATCGGCCGGGCGGGTTGCGCCGCACGGGTGGGCTTACCGGCCGTCACCGCCGTGTCGCCCGCCGTTGCCGGATCCTTTCCTCTTCAGTGGCGGCATAGATCTGATCAGCTCCATATACCGCCAAATGCGAGCATAAGCCCCGTGGCTCCCCGGAGGTAGCAGAGATGTCCTACGACGGCGACGCCCCCCACGCGGTCGCAGCGGGGCAGCGCCCCGAAGGCGCGCGACCGGCCACGACGCGCCCCGGGCCGCACCCTGGAGCGGCCCGGCCGGGCCGGCGCGGCCTCCTGGGCCCGGTCGCCCTCCTGAGCGCCGGCGCCCTCGCCGTGCCGCTGCTCGCCGGCTGCGGTGAGGAGGAGAAGCCCCCCGCACCCCTCGCCGCCCAGGACATCGCCCCGGCCGCCCGGGACCTGGTCGCCGACGGCTCCACCCTGAAGTGGGCCGTGGACGCCCTGCCGGAGACGCTGAACACCTTCCAGGCCGACGCCGACGCCGGCACCGGCCGGGTCGCCCAGGCCGTGCTGCCCGCGATGTTCCGGCTCGACGCGACCGGCCGCCCGGTGGCCCACCCCGCCTACCTGGAATCCGCCGAGGTCATCGAGACCGAGCCGCGCCAGGTGGTGCTGTACAAGCTGAACCAGCAGGCCGTGTGGAGCGACGGCCGGGAGATCGGCGCCGCCGACTTCGTCGCCCAGTGGCGCGCCCTGTCCGGCCGCAACAGCGCCTACTGGACCGCCCGCAACGCCGGCTACGACCGCATCGCCAAGATCGAGCGCGGCGACAGCGACCTCCAGGTCCGGGTCACCTTCTCCCGCCCCTACGCCGACTGGAAGTCGCTGTTCTCCCCGCTGTACCCGAAGGACGTCATGGGCACCCCGGACGCCTTCAACGACGGCGCCCGCCGCAAGCTGAACGTCACCGCCGGCCCCTTCAAGGTCGAGAAGGTCGACACGGCGGGCAAGGACGTGGTGCTCACCCGCAACCCCCGCTGGTGGGGCAGGCCGGCCAAGCTGAACCGGATCGTGCTGCACGCCGTGCCCCGCGACAAGCGGGCCGCCGCCCTCGCCGACGGCAGCGTGGACCTGGCCGAGATCGACTCCGCCGACGCCCAGCGGATCGGGCTCGCCCACCGCGACCGGGGCACCGGCACCCCGCTCCAGGGCGGCGGCCGCACCTCCGTGAAGAAGCTGCGCGACTGGGCGCTCGCCCACGGCCTCGACACCGGCGAGGACACCGGCCGGGGGCAGCTCGGCAAGGCCATCGGCCGGTACCTGGAGCAGCAGCAGGCCCTGCGGGACGTGGAGGTCCGCAAGTCGCTGGAGCCCGTCTACACCCAGCTCGCCCTCAACGGCGCCGCCGGCCCCCTCGCCGACGAGCGGGTCCGCCGCGCCGTCGCCCGCGCCCTGGACCGCGTGGAGCTGGCCCGGCTGGTGCTCACCCCGCTGGGGCTGCCCGCCGTACCCGTCGGCAGTCACCTCGCCCTGTCCGGGCAGGCCGCCTACGCCGACAACAGCGGCGCGCTCGGCGCCCAGGACGCCAAGGAGGCGCAGGCGCTGCTGGCGGACGCCGGCTGGGTGCGCGGCGGCCCGCTCAAGGAGCAGCGCAAGACCGAGAAGGCGGCGGGCTCCCAGCGTCACGGCGCGGACGTGTCGGAGGGCGGCGAGGACGGCGAGTACGTCGTCGGGGAGGACGACAAGGGGCACGGCGACGGCAAGGCCGGGCACCACGACAGCGCGGGCGACCAGCACGAGCGCACCGGCCCGCAGCTCGCCCGGGAGAGCCGGCACGGCGGCGCGCCCGGCGCCTACGCCCCCAAGGGCACGGCCGCCCCGGCCGCGGCGCCGGCCGGGCCGCTCGCCAAGGACGGCAAGCCGCTCGCGCTGCGCTTCGTCCTGCCCTCCGGGCCCGGCTCGGACACCCTGAACTCGGTCGCCGAGCGGATCTCCGCGATGCTGGAGCAGGTCGGCATCCGCCCGACCATCGTCAAGGTCTCGGACGAGAGCTACTTCAAGGACCACATCGCCGCCGGCGACTACGACCTCGCCCTGTACTCCTGGCCGTCCTCCGCCTTCCCGGCGACCGACGCCCGGCCCATCTACGCCAAGCCGCTGCCGGCGGCGGACGGCTCGGTCAACGTCGAGCAGAACTACACCCGGGTCGGCACCGACCAGGTCGACCAGCTCTTCGAGCAGGCCGCGACCACGCTGGACGAGGACGAGGCGCGCGACCTGATCAAGAAGGCCGACTCCCGGATCTGGGCGGCGGCGGGCTCCATCCCGCTCTACCAGCGCCCGCAGCTGGTGGCGGCGCGCACGAACGTGGTCAACGCGGGGGCCTTCGGATTCCAGACGCCGGTGTACGAGGACATGGGCTTCCTGAAGAAGGGGGCGAAGGTCTCGCCCGGCCCCGCCAAGGGGTAGGACGGCCCGGATGAGCCGTCACGGCGGCGGCCGCGTACCATGGGGTGAGGCCGTGGCGTGTCCAGCCCGGCAGGGCCCGCGCGGCACGGACGTACGCGCAGGGCAGTCCGCACACTCCGGGAGTACGCCACAATATGGCCACGCGCCACGACATCCGCAACGTCGCCATCGTCGCCCACGTCGACCACGGCAAGACCACCATCGTCGACGGCATGCTGAAGCAGGCCGGTGCCTTCGCCGCCCATCAGCTCGACCAGGTCGACGACCGGGTGATGGACTCGAACGACCTGGAGCGTGAGAAGGGCATCACGATCCTCGCCAAGAACACGGCGGTCAAGTACCACCCGAAGGACGGCGGGGACCCGATCACCATCAACATCATCGACACCCCCGGCCACGCCGACTTCGGCGGCGAGGTCGAGCGTGGTCTGTCGATGGTCGACGGTGTCGTCCTGCTCGTCGACGCCTCCGAGGGCCCGCTGCCGCAGACCCGCTTCGTGCTGCGCAAGGCGCTCCAGGCCCGGCTGCCCGTCATCCTGTGCATCAACAAGACGGACCGTCCGGACGCCCGGATCGACGAGGTCGTCAACGAGACCTACGACCTCTTCCTCGACCTGGACGCGGACGAGGAGCAGATCGAGTTCCCGATCGTCTACGCCTGCGGCCGTGACGGCATCGCCTCGCTGACGAAGCCGGACAACGGCACGGTCCCGGGCGACTCCACCAGCCTGGAGCCGTTCTTCTCCACGATCCTGGAGCACATCCCGGCCCCGACCTACGACGAGGACGCCCCGCTCCAGGCCCACGTCACCAACCTCGACGCCGACAACTTCCTCGGCCGTATCGCGCTGCTCCGGGTCGAGCAGGGCGAGCTGCGCAAGGGCCAGACGGTGGCCTGGATCAAGCGCGACGGCTCCGTGCAGAACGTGCGGATCTCCGAGCTGATGATGACCGAGGCGCTCACCCGCAAGCCCGCCGAGAAGGCCGGCCCGGGTGACATCTGCGCGGTCGCCGGCATCCCCGAGATCATGATCGGCGAGACCCTGGCCGACCCGGAGAACCCGGTCGCGCTGCCGCTGATCACGGTGGACGAGCCGGCCATCTCCATGGTGATCGGCACCAACACCTCGCCGCTGGTGGGCCGCGGCGCCACCGGCAAGGGCGCCGACAACAAGGCGGCCGTCAAGGACCGCAAGGTCACCGCCCGCCAGGTCAAGGACCGCCTGGACCGCGAGCTGATCGGCAACGTCAGCCTCCGCGTGCTCGACACCGAGCGCCCGGACGCCTGGGAGGTGCAGGGCCGCGGTGAGCTGGCGCTCGCCATCCTGGTCGAGACCATGCGCCGGGAGGGCTACGAACTGACCGTCGGCAAGCCGCAGGTCGTCACCAAGGAGGTCGACGGCAAGGTCTACGAGCCCGTCGAGCGCATGACGATCGACGTGCCCGAGGAGCACATGGGCGCGGTCACGCAGCTCATGGGCGTCCGCAAGGGCCGCATGGACAACATGTCCAACCACGGCTCCGGCTGGGTCCGCATGGAGTTCGTCGTGCCGTCCCGCGGTCTGATCGGCTTCCGCACCGAGTTCCTGACCCAGACCCGCGGCACCGGCATCGCCCACTCCATCCACGAGGGCCACGAGCCCTGGTTCGGCACGCTGCAGACCCGCAACAACGGCTCCCTGGTCGCCGACCGCTCCGGTGCCGTCACCGCGTTCGCGATGACGAACCTCCAGGAGCGCGGCGTGCTCTTCGTGGAGCCGGGCACCGAGGTGTACGAGGGCATGATCGTCGGCGAGAACTCCCGCTCCGACGACATGGACGTCAACATCACCAAGGAGAAGAAGCTCACCAACATGCGGTCCTCGACGGCCGATGTGACCGAGTCGATCGTGCCGCCGCGCAAGCTCTCGCTGGAGCAGTCGCTGGAGTTCTGCCGCGACGACGAGTGCGTCGAGGTGACCCCGGAGGCCGTTCGCATCCGCAAGGTCGCGCTCGACCAGCGTGAGCGGGCCCGCGCCGCGAGCCGCGCCAAGCACAGCTGATCCTCCGGCAGTTGAGCCCGGGCACCCCCAGGATGGGGGTGCCCGGGCTTTTTGCAACCCGTTTTGTGGAGACCGATGTCCGGCATGTGGTGATCGGTGCCCGATAGCCATGTAACAAGTCCGTTTCGTGCCTTCTTCCGGCGAACACTTTGTCCAGATTTTGGAAGGTCTACGCGCGAGCTGTGACTGAATTGAGATCTACGGGCAGTGGTCGGTAGTCGAGCCATGGCAGATAGTTAGCGGCGTAGCGCTCGGGTCAATGGGTCTCGCGCCGTGGGGACGGCGCCCGACTCACGAGCACCAGGGGGTGTCTCCTTCCGTCAGGGGTGTCGGAGGGGAGACGGAAACCCTCTTCCGTTGGTGAAACGTGCAGTCATGAGGAGGGAACCCCAGTCACCACGCGCGTCCGACCGCGGTCACGCGCGTCCTAGGAGTACCCGGGTATCTCTCACACTTATACCTGTGAAACGGACGAACCGTGACAAGTCCTATCGACACTAAGGGCGGCGGGGCGTCGGCCGCCGTCTCCGGCGCGTTAGGCCCGGAGCCACGGACCGGCGCCGCCGGACTCGCGGGCCGGTCCCCCGGCCGGCTGATGTGGCTGCGCTTCCGGCGCGACCGCACGGGCGTCGTCTGCGCCGTGGTGGTGATCGGCTACTTCGCCGTCGCGCTGCTCGCGCCGCTGCTGGTGAAGCTCCCGGGCACCGATCCGTACACCCTGTACGGCCAGGACCCCACCTACGCCGACGATCCCGTGCTGGACGAATTCGGGCTTCCGCTCGGCTACCTGGGGGGCGTCTCGGGCACGCACTGGTTCGGTGTCGAGCCGCAGTACGGCCGCGATCTGTTCGCCATGCTGCTGTACGGCATGCGCACCTCCCTGTACATGGCGCTCGGCATCACCGTCCTCCTCATGCTCACCGGGATCGTGGTCGGCCTGGTCGGCGGGTACTTCGGCGGCCGTACGGACTACTGGATCGGCCGCGGCACCGACTTCTTCCTCTCCTTTCCGCAGCAGCTGTTCTTCATCGCGTTCATGCCCGTCGTGACGTCGTTCTTCGTGGACCCGCGCGAGGAGACGCCGACCTACTTCCGCGCCGTGGCCATGCTGATCGTGCTGTGGCTGCTGGGCTGGATGGGCATGGCCCGGCTGGTGCGCTCCACCGTGCTGTCCCTGCGGGAGCGGGAGTTCGTGGAGGCGGCCCGGGTCTCGGGGGCCTCGCCCTGGCGGATCGTGCGCAAGGAGATCCTGCCCAACGTCGTCACCCCGATCCTGGTGCAGTTCACATACCAGCTGCCCAGCACCATCCTCAGCATCGCCTTCCTGTCCTTCGCGGGGGTCGGCTTCGTCGAGCCGACGCCCGACTGGGGACGCCTCTTCGCCGCCGGTGCCCGGTATGCCGAACAGGACCCGGCGTTCATGTTCTTCCCCGGGCTGGCACTGGTGGTCTTCGTCCTGTGCTTCAACCTCCTCGGGGACTCCGTACGGGACGCGTTCGACCCCAAGTCCGGGCGCTAGCACGTCCGTTGGGTGGGGGGTGGCTGCCGCCCCCGCCGGTCCGCGCGGCCGGCGCCCGGCAGATCTCACGGATAACAGACCCGACAGGTAGGTGGACAGCCCACATGATGTCTCAGCGTGCCCGCGCAGCGCGTGCCGTCGTGATCGCCCTCGCGGCCGGCTCGCTCGCTCTCACGGCCTGCTCGAAGAACGAGGGCGGCAAGTCCGGCAAGGACTCCGAGAAGGACCAGAAGGAGGCGGCGGTCCAGTCCAAGGCGGTGACGTACGTCGACGCCGCGGGATCGACCGGACCCGCGAAGGACCTGCCCGGCGCCAGGCCCGGCGGCACGATCACCGTGTACCAGGAATCGGGCCTGTCCCATCTGGACCCCGGCCAGATCTACGTCTCCGACTCCGGCCAGGTCGCCAACCTGCTCTTCCGCCGCCTGACCCAGTTCCAGGAGGACGACAAGGGCGACGTCTCGGTCGTCGGCGACCTCGCCACCGATTCCGGCAAGCCCTCCGACGGCGGCAAGACCTGGACCTTCACGCTGAAGGACGGCATCAAGGACGAGAACGGCAACGCCCTCACCTCGGCCGACGTCCGGCACAGCGTCGAGCGCACGTACGCGAAGTTCATCTTCGACGGCCCGACCTATCTGCAGACCTGGCTGAACGGCGCCGACTACCGCAAGGCCCTGCCCGGCGGCGGCTTCGACGGCAAGCACCTGCCCGCCTCGGTGCTGGACACCCCCGACGACAAGACGGTGGTCTTCCACTTCGACCAGCCGCGCCCGGACCTGCCGCAGACGCTCGCCATGCCCGGCTACGCCGTCGTCCCCGCGAAGGGCGACACCAAGGAGCGGTACGAGAAGGAGCCGGTCGCCACCGGACCGTACAAGATCGCCGAGAACAAGGTCGGCAAGACCCTGAAGCTGGTGAAGAACACCCACTGGGACGCGAAGACCGACTCCGTGCGCCACCAGTACGTGGACGGCTTCACCTTCCAGTTCGGCGTCACCGAGTCCACCCAGACCAAGCGGCTGATCGCGGACGAGGGCGACAACAAGAACGCCATCCAGCTCACCGGCGGCGTCGACGCCACCCAGATCCAGGACGTCATCAAGGACCCGGACGCCAGCAAGCGCACGGTCAAGGGCTACCAGCCGTACGTCATGGCGCTGACCTTCAACCTCGACCGGGTCAAGGACAAGAAGATCCGCGAGGCCGCCGCCTACGCGGTCAACTCCAAGTCCCTCATCGCCGGCGAGGGCGGCGCCTACGGCGGTGACGTCGCGCCGAACCTCTTCGCGCCGACGCTGCCCGGCTACGAGGCGGCCTACGACCCCTACGGCCGGCTGAAGACCCCGCAGGGCAACCTCGCCAAGGCCAAGGAGATCCTCAAGGACGTCCCGGCCGCCGAGAAGAAGCTCGTCTTCGCCTACGCCAACAGCGAGCAGGGCCAGCGGCGCAAGGTCGCCATCGAGGACGCGCTGAGCAAGGTCGGCTTCGACATCGTCGCCAAGGAGATCGACGCGGCCAGCTACTACGAGCAGATCGGCAAGCTCGACAACCCCTACGACATGTACATCTCCGGCTGGGGCCAGGACTGGCCGTCCCCGGGCACGGTCGTCACCCCGATCTACGACGGCTCGCAGGTCTTCGACGGCTCCTCGAACTACTCGCACGTCAAGGACCCCAAGGTCGACGCCCTGATCAAGAAGGCACTGACCCAGGAGCCGGCCGAGGCCGCCAAGACCTGGAAGGAAGCCCACCACTACCTGCTGGAGAACATCATCCCGGCGGCCCCGCTGTGGTACACGAAGCAGTTCCAGATCTCCGGTTCGAACGTGGGCGGCGCCCGCTACGGCACGGTGTCCAGCCTCATCGACATCACCCGGCTGTACCTGAAGTCGTGACCGACGGCCGGGGGCGGGGGCGCGCGGTGGAGCGGGCGCCCCGCGTCCCCGGCCGCCCCGGCCCGTCCACCGTCTCCCACCGTCTCCGCAGAGAGCAGCCAGCCCGCCATGGTCCAGTTCATCATCCGGCGCACGGTCGGCGCCTTCGTCACGCTCTTCCTCATCGGGGCGGCGACCTTCTTCCTGTTCGTGGCCGCACCCTCCGACTACGCCTCCCTGGCCTGCGGCAAGGACTGCTCGCCCCAGCGGCTGGCGGACATCAGGCAGGCCCTGGGGCTCGACCTGCCCCTGGCCCGGCAGTTCTGGGACTTCATGTCCGGCATCGTCACGGGGCGCGACTTCCCGGCCGGTCACTGCCCGGCGCCCTGCCTGGGCGTGTCGTTCTACTCCGGGGACATGGTCTGGAGCACCATCATGGACCGGTTCCCGCTGACCCTCACCCTGACCGCCGGCGGTGCCGTCGTCTTCCTCCTGGTCGGGATCGGCGCCGGCATGCTCGCCGCCTACCGGCGCGGCACGCTGGTGGACAAGGTCGCCACCGGCGCGTCCATGGTGCTCAGCTCCTTCCAGATCTACTTCCTCGGCCCGGTCGTGCTGACCGTCCTCGTCTACAGCACCGGCTGGATGGAGGACCCGAAGTACGTGCCCCTGACCCGGGACCCGGTCGGCTGGTTCACCGGGATGTCGATCCCGGTGTGCGTGCTGGCCACGATCTTCACCGCGCAGTACACCCGTATGGCGCGCTCGTCGATGATCGAGCAGCTCGCCGAGGACCATGTGCGCACCGCCCGTGCCAAGGGCATGTCCCGCAGGTACGTCTTCCTGCGCTACGCCTGGCGCGGCTCGCTCATCCCCATCGTCACCATCCTCGGCATCGACGTCAGCTCCATGCTGGGCGGTGCCGTCGTCACCGAACTGACCTTCTCCCTCCAGGGCATCGGCCGGCTCGCCGTGGACGGCGCGGTCAACAAGGACCTGCCGCTGACGATGGGCGTGATGCTGTTCGGCGCCTTCTTCATCCTGCTCATCAACATCCTCACCGACATCACCTACGCGTGGATCGACCCGCGCATCCGGCTCTCCTAGGAAGACCAGCCATCGTGACCACAGTGACCAAGGCCGAGGGCGCACCGGCCCCGACCGGGCCGGGCGGATTCCTCTCGGTGCGCGATCTCCACGTGACGTTCTCCACCGAGGACGGTCCGGTCAAGGCCGTCGACGGGCTCTCCTTCGACGTCGACCGCGGCCGGACCCTCGGCATCGTGGGCGAGTCGGGCTCGGGCAAGTCGGTCACCAACCTGACCGTCCTCGGGCTGCACGACCCGCTGTTCACGGCGGTCGACGGGGAGATCGTCCTCGACGGCAAGGAACTGATCACCGCCACCGAGAAGGAGCTGGAGCGGCTCCGCGGCAACCGGGTGGCGATGATCTTCCAGGACCCGCTCACCGCGCTGTCGCCCTTCTACACCATCGGCCGGCAGATCGCCGAGCCGTACCGGAAGCACACCGGAGCCTCGAAGAGGGCCGCCTGGGAACGCGCCGTGGAGATGCTCGGCAAGGTCGGCATCCCGAACCCCGAGGAGCGCGCCCGGGACTATCCGCACCAGTTCTCCGGCGGCATGCGCCAGCGCGCGATGATCGCCATGGCGCTGGTGTGCGACCCGGACCTCCTGATCGCGGACGAGCCGACCACCGCGCTGGACGTGACCGTGCAGGCCCAGATCCTGGACCTGCTCAAGGACCTCCAGCG
The DNA here is from genome assembly GCF_055583025.1 of Streptomyces sp. NPDC104831. NCBI lineage: Bacteria > Bacillati > Actinomycetota > Actinomycetes > Kitasatosporales > Streptomycetaceae > Streptomyces > Streptomyces sp. NPDC104831. Next base: position 72,228 of record NZ_JBVJOT010000013.1, on the reverse strand, counting down.
GGAGTTCGGCACCGCGATCGTCTTCATCACCCACGACCTCGGGGTCATCGCCGACATGGCCGACGACATCATGGTCATGTACGCGGGCCGGGCGGTGGAGCGCGGCACGGTCGACGAGGTGCTCCGCTCGCCCCGGCACCCGTACACCTGGGGCCTGCTGAACTCCATGCCCCGGCTGGACTCCGACCTCGCCACCCCGCTGGAGCCGATCCCCGGGACACCGCCGAGCCTGCTCACCCCGCCGTCCGGCTGCCGCTTCCACCCCCGGTGCACGTTCCGGGACCGGGTCGGGGGCGACCGCTGCGTCACCGAACGCCCCGCGCTGGCACCGGGCCGCTCCTCGGCCTGCCATCTGGGTGCCGAGCAGAAACGCACCATCTTCGCCGACGAGATCAGGCCCCGACTGGGCTAGGAGGACAACCGTCATGAAAGAGGATCTGGTCCTCCCCGCCGCCCGCGAGACGGGTGCCGACGCGGCGCCGGAACCCCTGCTGGAGGTCTCGGGGCTGGTCAAGCACTTCCCGGTCAAGGGCGGCTTCCCCGTCAAGCGGACCGTCGGCGCCGTGCAGGCCGTCGACGGGCTGGACCTGACCGTGCACGCGGGGGAGAGCTTCGGCCTGGTCGGCGAGTCCGGCTGCGGCAAGTCGACCACCGGCCGGCTGATCACCCGCCTGCTGGAACCCACGCGCGGCACGATCACCTACCGGGGCCGGGACATCAGCCACGCCACGCGCAGGCAGCTCGCCCCCGTCCGCTCCGAGATCCAGATGATCTTCCAGGACCCGTACTCGTCGCTGAACCCGCGGCAGACGGTCGGCAAGATCATTTCCGGGCCGATGGAGATCAACGGCATCGACCCCGAGGGCGGCCGGGAGAAGCGGGTCCGCGAACTCCTGGAGATCGTCGGCCTGAACCCGGAGCACTACAACCGGTTCCCGCACGAGTTCTCCGGCGGCCAGCGCCAGCGCATCGGCGTGGCCCGCGCCCTCGCCCTGGAACCCAAGCTGATCGTCGCCGACGAACCGGTCTCCGCCCTCGACGTCTCCATCCAGGCCCAGGTCGTCAACCTGCTCCAGAAGGTGCAGCGGGAACTCGGCATCGCGTTCGTGTTCATCGCCCACGACCTCGCCGTCGTCCGGCACTTCTCCCAGCGCGTCGCCGTCATGTACCTCGGCAAGATCATCGAGGTGGGGGACCGGGACTCCCTCTACACCCGTCCCCGCCACCCGTACACCCACGCCCTGCTCTCCGCGGTCCCCGAGGTGACGCCGACGCGGGAGGAGGCGCCCCGGCGCGAGCGGATCCGGCTCGCCGGCGACGTGCCGTCCCCCGTCTCCCCGCCGTCCGGCTGCCGCTTCCGCACCCGCTGCTGGAAGGCCCAGGACCGGTGCGCGACCGAGGAACCCCCGCTGGTCCGGCTCTCCGGCAACCGGGACGGTCACCTGACCGCCTGCCACTTCCCGGAGGACCCGACCATCGAGGCCCGCGACGCGGACATCGTGCTGGACCCGGCCCTGACGGCGCTGGAGGAGGAGCGCACCGACTAGGGACCCCGCCGCCGCCCCGGCCCGGGACCCGGGGCGGGGCGGCGGCGGGGTGCCGCCTCCCTCTCAGTAGGTGATGGCCGGCCGGGGACGGTCCCAGACCACGGTGGCGGCGCAGTGCGCGCCGTCGGTCCGCCGGGCGGTGAACGTCATCGTCCGGGCGTCACGGTGGAGCGGTGCGTAGAGCGCCACCGGGGTGTCCCGGCGGAGCGTGCCGGCGGCCGGCTCGGTGGTGCCCGCGCCCGCGACGCGCACGGTGACGGACCACCGGACGGTGGCCCCGCAGTCCGCCTTCAGGCGCAGGACACCGCCGAGTTCCCCGGTGTCGTGGCCGGTGCGCAGGCCGAACGTGGCTTCGACGCCCTTGTCCGGCGACGGCAGGGACCACCACCACCGGGTCTTCGCGCAGGCGGCCCCGGGCTCCCCGGTGGGAAGCGCGACGCACTCCGTGGTCACCCGGGGCGCGTCGCCGCTCACGCTGGTCGCGCCCTTCGCCAGGTCGGCCGTGGCCGTGTAGGCGAAGCCCACCGTGGCGGCGAGGAGCGTGGCCGTGCCCAGCGCGGTCAGCCGCCTGTTGTCGGCGCGGCTCGTGCGCAGCCGGGAGTGCAGGCCGGTCAGTTCCTCCCGCAGCAGGACGATTCCCTTGCTGTGGCAGTCCCGGGCGACGAGGGCCCGCTCGTGCAGCAGTCGCAACGCCCGTAGCTCACCCGCGGGCACCGGCCGCTCCCGCCGTTCCCCGACCGCTTCGACCAGCTTCAGCGTGAACTCGTCCCAGGACGGGTGCTTCTTGCCGTTCATGATGCGCGACACGCTCGCCTTGTTGCTGTGGAAGAGGTCGACCATCTGCCCCTGGGACAGTCCCGCTTCCCTTCGCAGGGCCGCCAACCGCTCGGTCAGCTCCCGCACTTCGGGCAGGTCCTCAGGAGCCGTGTCCTTCCCCACCCCGTCCCCCCTTCCGGGTTTCCCCAGGTCATGGGTGTTTCACGAGAAAGCAACCGTTCATGTTTGACGTAACTCCCCAGCGGACGGCGACGGTGAGGTGTGACCGACCGAGCGGCGTGGCGCCGCCCGATGGAAGGAGCCCTCCCATGACCGTCCCGTCCCCCTCTCCCGGCCCGCGCGGGCCCCGCGCGTGGTGGGCCGTCGTCAGCGGTGTCTGCGCGGGTGCCGCCCGGGCCGTCACCGCATGGGTCCTCAGGCTGTCCGGCCTCGGTGACGACTGAAGCCGTCCCGCTCCCCAAGGACGTAGCACATTCAGGCCCGGCGGGCCACCGTGATGATTTCCGGGGCCGTGGGGGTGAGCGGCGTCCGGTCCCAGTCGCCGTACCGCGCGGCCACCGTCAGGCCCGCCTCCGCGAGGAAACCGTCCAGCGCCGCGGCGTCCAGGAAGCGCAGCACGCTGTGCACGGACCGCGGGGCGGGCCAGTGGGGGCCGGCGTACGTCTCGGTGAAGCGCACCCGGCCCCGCTCCGGTCCGGCGCCGCGCACCGCGTGCCACATCCGCACCGGTGTGCCGTCGGGGGCGGTGGTCTCGTGCACCCGGTCCGGGGTCCACCGCTCCCAGGCGCGGGCGCCGGGGTTGCGGGTCTCGAACGCGAACCGCCCGCCGTCCCGCAGGGCCGCGGCGACGGCGCGCAGACAGACCCGGATCTCCTCGTCCGTCACCAGTTCCTGGAAGGCGTGCCCGGTCATCACGACGAGATCGAACTCCGGCCGCCAGTGCCGCACCCGCACGTCGCCGAGCACCCACTCGACGTCGGGGCGGGCCCGGCGCGCCTGGACGAGCATGGCCGCGGCCGGATCGAGTCCCGTCAGGTGCCCCGGGTGCCCCTCGGCCCGGGCCCGGCGCAGCAACTGCCCGGTGCCGCACCCGATGTCCAGCGCGGAGCCGGCCTCCCGCAGCAGCCCGAGGTAGAAGTCGTCGCCCGGGCCCCAGGGGTTGAGGCTGTCGTACAACGCGGCGAGCGAGAGATCGGCAAAGGCGTGATCCACCACCGCGGCAGTGTGCCACACGGGGCAGGACGGTGTGCCGGGATCCGTGGGGTTATGGAGATCCCTTGATGGAACGGGGAGCCGGGGGCGGTCGCGGCCCGCGGGCGCCGGTTGTGCGAGAGGGCCCGCGCCTGGGGAGGCGCGGGCCCTCGTCCCCCGGACCGGACGTTCATGGGCTCGGGTCAATGGGCCGGTGAAAGTCCGCTCCGCAAGGGGGCGGCTGACGGAAAGGGGTGTGTCAGGCCGCCGCCTCGGGGTCCTTGGCGAGACGCGGAGCGGGCACGGTGTCCGTGGTCTCCGGGTAGTGGCAGGCGGTCAGGTGGCCCGGCTTGTTGCCCTCCGCCTGCACCAGCGGAGGCGCCTCCGTCGCGCACTTCTCGGTCGCCTTCCAGCAGCGGGTGCGGAAGCGGCAGCCGGAGGGCGGGTTGATCGGCGACGGCACGTCACCGGTCAGCCGGATGCGCTCGCGCGGCTCCTCGTCCACCGTCGCCTCGGGCACGGCGGAGAGCAGGGCCCGGGTGTAGGGGTGGCGCGGGTTGCCGTACAGGTCCTCGCGGTCGGCGATCTCGACGATCTTGCCGAGGTACATGACGGCGACGCGCTGGGAGAAGTGCCGGACGATGGCGAGGTCGTGGGCGATGAACACGAACGCGATGCCGAGTTCCCGCTGCACCTTCTGGAGCAGGTTGACGACCTGGGCCTGGATGGAGACGTCGAGCGCGGAGACCGGTTCGTCGGCGACGATCAGCTTGGGTTCCAGGGCGAGGGCGCGGGCCACGCCGATGCGCTGGCGCTGGCCGCCGGAGAACTCGTGCGGGAACCGGTTGTAGTGCTCCGGGTTCAGGCCGACGATCTCCAGGAGTTCGCGGACCCGCTTCTCCCGGCCGCCCTCGGGGTCGATGCCGTTGATCTCCATCGGCCCGGAAATGATCTTGCCGACCGTCTGCCGCGGGTTCAGCGAGGCGTACGGGTCCTGGAAGATCATCTGGATCTCGGAGCGGATCGGCGCCAGGTCCTTGCGGCCCGCGTGCGTGATGTCCTGGCCGCGGTAGGTGATCTTGCCGCCGGTCGGCTCCAGCAGGCGGGTGATCAGCCGGCCGGTGGTCGACTTGCCGCAGCCGGACTCGCCGACCAGACCGAGGCTCTCGCCCTCGGCGACCTGGAAGTCCAGCCCGTCGACGGCCTGCACGGCGCCGACGGTCCGCTTGATGGGGAAGCCGCCCTTGATCGGGAAGTGCTTGGTCAGACCGCTGACGTCCAGGAGCGGTTGCGCGTTGCCCATGATGGTGAATCCCGTCTCGTGTACGTCAGTGCCGGGAGGCGGTGTAGTCGGCGAAGAGGTCCGCCCGCTGCTCGGCGGGGAGGTGGCAGGCCGAGCCCCGGCCGTCCACCACGTCCAGCAGCGGCCGCTCCGTGGAGCACAGCCCGCCCGCGACCTTGCCGGCGAAGGTGCACCGCGGGTGGAAGCGGCAGCCGGTCGGCGGGTTGAGCAGGGAGGGCGGCGAGCCGGGGATCGGCGACAGCGGTACGTCGACCGATCCCTCCAGGCTCGGCATGGAGCCGAGCAGGCCGAGGGTGTAGGGGTGCTGAGGGCTGCTCAGCACCTCCTTCTTGGTGCCCCGCTCCACGCACCGGCCGCCGTACATCACGAGTACGTCGTCCGCGATGTCGGCGATGACCCCGAGGTCGTGGGTGATGAAGATGATGGCCGTGCCGAACTCCTGCTGGAGCTCCTTGAGCAGGTCCAGGATCTGGGCCTGGACCGTCACGTCGAGGGCCGTGGTCGGCTCGTCGGCGATCAGGAGCTCGGGGTCGCACACCAGCGCCATGGCGATCATCGCGCGCTGGCGCATACCGCCGGAGAACTGGTGCGGGTAGTCGTCCACCCGCACGTCCGGCTGGGGGATGCCGACCCGCTTCAGCATCTCGATCGCCCGCGCCCGGGCCTCCTTCTTGGAGGCGCCGGTGTGCTTGCGGTACGTCTCACCGATCTGCGTGCCGATCGTGTGGAACGGCGACAGCGAGGCCAGCGCGTCCTGGAAGATCATGGCCATCTTGTTGCCGCGCAGCCGCTCCAGTTCCTTCTCGGTGGCGGTGAGCAGCTCCTTGCCGTCCAGCAGGATCTGGCCGTCGATCGCGGTGCGGTGGCGGTCGTGGAGGCCCAGGATCGTCAGGTTGGTGACGGACTTGCCGGAGCCCGACTCGCCCACGATGCCGAGCGTCTGCCCCTTGGCGATGTCGAAGCTGAGCCCGTCGACGGCCTTGACGATGCCGTCCTCGGTGGAGAAGTGGACCTGTAGGTCCTTGACGGAGAGGAACGGCTGCTGATCGGTGCTCGTCACGGGGACGCTCCTGAGGGGGTGATGCGAGAGAGATCGCCGGGTGGGGCGGGGTCGGAACGGGGTGGGGCGGGTCAGGCGAGCCGGATCCGCGGGTCGATCAAGGCGTAGACGGCATCCACGAGGATGTTGAAGAACACGATCGCGCCCGCCGCCAGCAGAGTCACACCGAGCAGCATCGGCAGGTCGCTCTGGTCCACGGACTTCACCGCGAGCCGGCCGATGCCCTGGAGGCTGAAGGTCGACTCGGTGATGATGGCACCGCCGATCAGCGTGCCCAGGTCGATGCCGAACACCGTGACGATCGGACCCATCGCACCGCGCCAGGCGAACCGGAAGAACACGTTCGCCCGGGACAGGCCCTTGGCCCGCGCCGTGCGGACGTAGTCCTCGCTCAACTGCTCGACCAGCTGGGAGCGGGTCATGCGGGTGTAGTTGGCGGTGAAGATGATCGCGAGGACCAGCCAGGGCAGCAGGAGCCCCGAGAACCAGGCGGCCGGGTTCTCGGTCAGGGGGGTGTACTGCGGCTGGTCGAGCCACCCGAGCTGCGCGACGAAGAAGAACATCGCGATGTAACCGACGAAGTAGACCTGGAGGGAGGAGCCGAGCAGCGAGGCGGAGCTGGCGAACTTGTCCAGGAACTTGCCCTGCTTGAGGGCCGCGAGCATGCCCGCGCCGATACCGAGGATCAGGAAGACGATCGCCGCGCCGAAGGCGAGCGAGAGGGTGGTGGGCAGCCGGTCCATGATCGTGTCGAAGACGGGCTCACGGTTGGCGAACGAGTACCCGAGGCAGGGCGCGTCGCAGTAGTCGAAGCCGGGGTAGTCACGGCCGGCGAAGATGCCCACGAGCCAATGCCAGTACTGCACCGGGATCGGCTTGTCGATGCCCAGGTTCTTCCTGATCTGCTCGAGGTTCTCAGGCGTGCAGTTCTTGCCGCAGGACATCATGGCGGGGTCACGCGGCACGGCGTAGAAGAGCCAGAAGGTGATGGCGCTGATGATCAGCAGAATGACCAGCGCGCCGATGACTCGGCGGACAAGGAAGCGGAGCATGAGGCGTGACTTTCCGGACGGGGCGCCGTCGCCGGGAGGGAAGTAGAGGGGGGTGGGCCGCAGGGGCGGCCATACGGGATGGCCGCCCCAGCAGGTCGCGCGGGCTTACTTCTTGGCGTAGAGCTTGGAGAGCGCGACGCAGGTGTTGGCGCCGTCCCAGACGACGTTGCCGACCTTCGAGCCGTACAGGTAGTTGCGGATCTTGTGGTAGTCCGGGACGGCCGCGGCCAGCTCCATGATCATCTTGTCGACGTTGCCCCAGGCCTTGTTGGCCTCTTCGACGTCCGTGATCTTGGAAGCGGCCTCGATCGCCTTGTTGACGCTCGGGTCGTTCAGCTGTGCGTAGTTGTTGCGGCCGTCGCCGATGTTCTTGCCGCTCCAGCACGGGTAGAAGACCGAGTAGCCGTTCGGCCAGTCGGGGCTCCAGCCGGCGCCGAACAGGTCGAAGTCGTTGTCGATCTTGCCGATCTGGGTGTAGAAGGTCGACTTGTCGACCTGCTTGTTGACGACCGTGAAGCCGGCCGCCTCCAGGGCGTTCTTGACGGCGACGGCGACCTTCACCTGGGTGTCGGACTGCTGGTAGGCGATGACCAGCTTCTGGCCGAGCTTGCCGGCCTCCTTCAGCAGGGCCTTGGCCTTCTCGGGGTTGCCGCCCGGCGTCTTCTGCCCGTCGTACAGGTCGAACTTGCTGTAGCCGGGGGTCACCGGGGCGAGGATGGTGCTGGCGATCTCGGTGGTCGCCTTGCCGCCGTTGATGGTCTGGATCTGCTGGTGCGGCCAGGCCCAGTTGATGGCCTGACGGACCTTGACGTCCGTGATGCGGGTGGTGTTGATCGGCCAGTAGTAGGTGACCGTGTCGACCGCGGTGAGGACGCGCTTCTTCAGCTCCGGCTTGGTGAGGACCTGGGCGATGCGCTCGGGGGCGATCTCGTTGAAGATCGGCACCGCGTACTGGTCGTTGCCCTGGTCCGCGATCCAGCGGTCGGTCGACGCGACCAGCTCGTAGCCCATCTGGAAGACGTACTGGTCCGGGTAGGCGTTGCGGATCGAGTCGGTCTTCGGGTCCCAGTGCTCGTTGCGCACGAAGGTCATCGACTTGCCGATCTTGCGGTCGCCGATCCGGTACGGGCCGCAGGAGAACGGACGCTTGTCGTACTTCTCCTTGGTGTCGTGCTTCTGCGGCACCAGGGAGTAACCGCGCATGGCGAGCGTGTAGTTGAAGTCGGCGCGGGCCTCGGTCAGACGGAAGGTGATGGTCTTGCCGTCGACCTCGATGGAGGAGAGGTGCTTGCCCTCGTACGGGCCCTTGTACTTGTCGCCGCCCTGGAGCCACGTCTGCACGTAGCGGGGGCCCTCGGTGATGAACGGGGCGAAGAGGCGCTCGAAGGTGTGGCGGACGTCCTCCATGGTGACGTCCGAGCCGTCCTCCCACTTCAGGCCGTCCTTGATGGTGAAGGACCAGGTCTTGCCGCCGTCCTTCATGGTGCCGGCGTCGGTCGCGGCGTCACCGACGAGGACGGCGCCGCCCTTGTCGTCCAGCTTGTAGCCGGTCAGAGCGCGCATGATCGGCACGGTGATGGCGGCCTCGGTCGAGTTGTAGATCTGACCGGGGTCCATGTGGTCCATGTCGAACTGCTGGAGCGAGTAGATCGTCCCGCCCGTGACCGCGCCCTTGACCTCGGGGGCCGGGCCGGTCGAGTCGGCCTTGGAGCCCACCGGGATGGACGTCGTCTTCGAGCCGCTCACCTTGGGGGCGTCGTCCTGCCCGGAGCCGCCCTCGTTGCCGCTGCTGCAGGCGCTCAGCACCGAGGTCGTCGCCGCGGCGACGCCGGTGGCGATGAGGAAGTTTCTACGGGAGAAGGACATGACTTCCTGCCTTGGAAAGTGGGAGAGATGAGAGAGATTCCGGCACCCTGCGCGCCGTTGCCGTGCTCCTGAACAGCCGGAGTCAGCGCTTGGACTTCGGGTCGAGTGCGTCACGCACCGAGTCGCCGAGGAGGTTGAACGCGAGCACGAAGATCACCATGGACAGGCCCGGGAAGAGCATGAAGGTGATGTCCTCGGTGTAGAACATGGCGCCGCGCTGGATCATGACGCCCCAGTCCGGGGTCGGGTCGATCATGCCGACACCGAGGAAGGCGAGACCCGCCTCCGCGGTGACGAACGCCGGGAGCATCAGCGTGCCCTGGATGATGATCGGCGTCCACAGGTTGGGCAGCAGTTCCTTGAAGACGATCCGCCGCGGGGAGGCGCCCGTGACCTTGGCGGCCTCGACGAACTCGCGCTCGCGCAGGCCGAGTACCTGGCCGCGCAGCAGTCGCGCGATGGAGGCCCAGCCGAAGGTGGCGAGGACGATGATCAGGCCGGTGGCCCGCAGCCAGGTCGGGATGTCCTCGTCCGGGGCGATGAAGAGCCCGTAGACGACCGGCATGAACGCGATGAAGAAGAGGGTGGACGGGAACGACAGGAGGATGTCGATGATCCGGCCCACGAGGTAGTCCGTCCGGCCGCCGAGGTAGCCGGCGGTGACACCGATCACCACGCCCAGGAACACGGTTAGCAGGGTGGCGGCGAGGGCGATGCCCAGGGAGGTGCGGATCGCGTAGAGCAGGAAGGTGAAGACGTCCCGTCCGAGCTGGGGCTCGACGCCGAACCAGAAGTCCGGGCTCATGCCGCCGTTGGGGCCCGAGGGGTACGAGAAGGCGTTGAGCAGGCTCGGGTCCTGGCTCGCGTAGGTGGTGTACGGGTCCTTGCCGTACAGCTTCGCGATCAGGGGGGCCGCGATCGCGATCACGAAGAAGAAGATCACGACGTAGGCGGAGATGACGCCCGTCTTGTCGCGCTTGAAGCGCTTCCAGGCGAGTCGGCCCGGGGAGCGGCCTTCGCTGCCCTTCGGACCGTCCGCAGTGGTCGACTTCGCCACGGTCTCGTCGGTCACCTCAAGCGGGGCAGCCGCGGATGGAGATGGAGGGGTCATGGTGCTCCTGGCCCAAGGGAGGGTCTGATGACTCCGCAGGGCGCTCCCCTACGGGCTACGCCGGACTTTTTCAACGCAATTCATTCAAGGTCAATAAATTCTCGGCCGCCTTGGTTTTCTCTTTACCTTCTTTACTCTGCCTTGATCGTTCCGTAGCTACGCGGGTAGCGCGCCGTAATCAATCCGTGCTTCACATCGGACTAACTGCGCGAAACGGGCAAGGAGTTCGATATGCGGACGGTGGAGTGTCGACATGCGTACATCACCCCGTCCCAATCCAACGTTTCGGCATCGTTACGCGTAGATCTATTGCGCTCGATGGTCAAGATCATCAGTGGCCCGTGGAGGGGTGCCTGCATTCGGATGACGTGTCCCCCCAAAGGCCGCATTTCCGGGCGGTAGGCGGGAGCCGCGCGCGGTATGTCTCCCTATCGACCGGTACTCGTTTCCAGGCGCACGAGGAGGCACGCCATGCGGTGCGGCACGCACGCCCGATGGGCCGCCGGTGCGGCGGCGCTGGCACTGGTGGCCGCCACCGCGGGCTGCGGGGGCGCCGGCGCGGGCGGCAACGGCGGCGCGGTGCTCAGCTCCTCCTGGGGCGACCCGCAGAACCCGCTGGAGCCGGCCAACACCAACGAGGTGCAGGGCGGCAAGGTCCTCGACATGATCTTCCGGGGCCTGAAGCGGTACGACCCGAGAACGGGCGAGGCCCGCGACTGGCTGGCCCGCTCCATCGAGACCAGGGACTCGCGGAACTTCACCGTCCGTCTCCGGCGCGGCTGGTCCTTCTCGAATGGCGAGAAAGTGACCGCCCGGTCCTTCGTGGACGCGTGGAACTACGGCGCGAGCCTGCGCAACAACCAGAAGAACGCGTACTTCTTCGGCTACATCGACGGCTACGACCGGGTCCACCCCGCCGCCGGCCGCCAGCGCGCCGACACCCTCGACGGGCTGAGGGTGGTGGACGACCACACCTTCACCGTCCGGCTCAACCAGAAGTTCTCCGGCTTCCCCGACACCCTCGGCTACGCGGCCTTCGCCCCGCTGCCCCGCGCCTTCTTCACCGACCACGCGGCCTGGGTGCGCAAGCCGGTCGGCAACGGCCCCTACGCCATCGCCTCCTACACGCGGGGCTCGCAGATGTACCTGAAGAGGTGGGACGGCTATCCCGGCCCGGACAAGGCCCGCAACGACGGCGTCACCCTCCTGGTGTACACCGACAGCAACACCGCCTACACCGACCTCCTGGCCGGCAACCTCGACCTCGCCGACGACATCCCCGCCGCCCAGCTGAAGAACGTCGGGAGCGACCTGGGCGACCGCTACCTCAACACCCCCGCGGGCATCCTCCAGACCCTCGCGTTCCCCTACTACGACAAGGACTGGAGCAGACCCGGCGCGGAGAAGGTCCGCACCGGGCTGTCCATGGCGATCAACCGCCGGCAGATCACCGACACCATCTTCCGCGGGACCCGCACCCCGGCCACCGACTGGACTTCCCCGGTGCTGGGCGCGGCCGGCGGCTACAAGGCGGGGCTGTGCGGCAGCGCCTGCGCCTACGACCCCGGCCGGGCGCGGAAGCTGATCGCGGAAGGCGGCGGCATCCCCGGCGGCCGGCTCACCCTCACCTACAACGCGGACTCCGGTTCGCACCGGCAGTGGGTCGACGCCGTGTGCAACTCCATCAACAACGCGCTCGGCGACGACCGGGCCTGCGTCGGCAACCCGGTCGGCACCTTCGCCGACTTCCGCGACCAGCTCGGCCGGCACCGGATGACCGGACCGTTCCGGGCGGGCTGGCAGATGGACTACCCGCTCATCCAGAACTTCCTCCAGCCCCTCTACTACACCGGCGCCTCCTCCAACGACGGCGCCTGGTCGAACGAGGACTTCGACCGGCTGGTCGACCGCGCCAACGCCGAGACCGATCCCGCCCGCTCCGTGGCGCTGTTCCAGCGGGCCGAGGAGGTCGTCCGGGACCGGATGGCGGCCATCCCGCTGTGGTACCAGAACGGCAACGCCGGCTACTCCGAGCGGCTGTCCCACGTGGCGCTGAACCCCTTCAGCGTCCCGGTCTACAACGAGATCAGGGTCGGCTGAGCCCATGGGACGCCATGTACTGCGCCGGCTGCTCCAGATGATCCCGGTGTTCGCCGGCGCCACGCTGCTGATCTTCCTGATGGTCAACGTGATGGGCGATCCCGTCGCCGGGCTGTGCGGGGAGCGGGCCTGCGACCCGGCGACCGCCGCCCAGCTCCGCCGGGAGTTCGGCCTCGACCAGCCGGTGTGGCGGCAGTACCTCACCTACATGGGGAAGGTCTTCACCGGCGACTTCGGCACGGCGTTCAACGGACAGCCGGTCACCGAGCTGATGGCGACGGCGTTCCCGGTCACCGCCCGGCTGACCGTCGTGGCCGTCCTCTTCGAGGTCGTCGTCGGCATCACGCTGGGCGTGGTCACCGGGCTCCGGCGCGGCCGGCCCGTGGACACCGGGGTGCTGCTGGCCACCCTGGTGGTGATCTCCGTGCCGACCTTCGTCACCGGCCTGCTGCTGCAACTGCTGCTCGGCATCAAGTGGCAGTGGATCCGGCCCTCGGTGCGCGGCGGCGGCTTCGACGAGCTGATCGTGCCCGGCCTGGTCCTCGCCTCCGTCTCGCTCGCCTACGTCACCCGGCTGACCCGGACCTCCCTCGCGGAGAACCGGCGCTCCGACTACGTCCGCACGGCCGTCGCCAAGGGACTGCCCCGCCGCCGGATCGTCACCCGGCACCTGCTGCGCAACTCGCTCATCCCCGTGGTCACCTTCATCGGCGCCGACATCGGCGCGCTGATGGGCGGCGCCATCGTCACGGAGCGGATCTTCAACATCCACGGCGTGGGCTACCAGCTCTACCAGGGCATCCTGCGCCAGAACACACAGACGGTCGTCGGCTTCGTGACCGTGCTGGTCCTCGTCTTCCTGGCGGCCAACCTGCTCGTCGACCTGCTGTACGCCGTACTCGACCCGAGGATCCGCCATGCCTGAACAGCCCTACGAACCCGAGGGCGCGATCGCCGGCACCGGAATGGGCGGCGCGATGGACCTCGGCGCGAGCGAGGCCGCCACGCTCGAGGGGGCACCGGGCGGGCCGCCGGGAGGGGCCGGCCGGCCCCGCTCGCTGTGGTCCGACGCCTGGCGGGACCTGCGCCGCAATCCCGTCTTCCTGCTGTCGGCCCTGGTCATCTGCTTCCTGCTGCTGATCTCCGTGCGGCCCTCGCTGATCGCCCCCGGCTCACCCCTGAGCTGCGACCTGGCCAGGTCCCAGGACGGCCCGTCCCCGGGCGCCCCCTTCGGCTACGACGGCCAGGGCTGCAACGTCTACACGCGCACCGTCCACGGCGCCCGCACGTCCGTCACGGTGGGCCTGTGCGCCACGCTCGGGGTGGCCCTGCTCGGGTCGGTGCTCGGCGGGCTGGCGGGCTACTTCGGCGGGGTCTGGGACGCGCTGCTGTCCCGGCTCACCGACGTCTTCTTCGCCATCCCGGTCGTCCTCGGCGGCCTGGTCCTGCTGTCCGTGGTCGCCTCCACGACGGTCTGGCCGGTCGTCGGGTTCATGGTGCTGCTGGGCTGGCCGCAGATCTCCCGGATCGCGCGCGGCTCGGTCATCACCGTCAAGCAGAACGACTACGTCCAGGCCGCCCGCGCCCTCGGCGCCTCCGACACCCGGATCCTGCTGCGGCACATCGCCCCGAACGCGGTGGCGCCCGTCATCGTCGTCGCGACCATCGCGCTCGGCACCTACATCGCCCTGGAGGCCACGCTCTCCTACCTCGGCGTCGGCCTGCGGCCCCCCAGCGTCTCCTGGGGCATCGACATCTCCGCCGCCTCCCCCTTCGTCCGCAACGCCCCGCACGCCCTGCTGTGGCCCTCGGGCGCCCTGGCCGTCACGGTGCTGGCCTTCATCATGCTCGGCGACGCGGTCCGCGACGCCCTCGACCCGAAGCTGAGGTGACGGCGCCGTGCTGCTCGAAGTGCGCGACCTGCGCGTGGAGTTCCAGACCCGGGACGGTGTCGCCCGGGCCGTCGACGGGGTGGGTTACACGGTGGACGCGGGGGAGACCCTGGCCGTGCTCGGCGAGTCCGGGTCGGGCAAGTCCGTCACCGCCCAGGCCGTGATGGGCATCCTCGACACCCCGCCCGGCCGGATCACCGGCGGGAGCGTCCTGTTCCAGGGACGGGACCTGCTGACGCTGAAGGAGCGGGAGCGGCGCGGGATCCGGGGCGCCGCCATGGCGATGATCTTCCAGGACGCGCTGTCGGCCCTCAACCCGGTGCTCACCGTGGGGGACCAGCTCGGGGAGATGTTCGTGGTGCACCGGGGGATGTCCCGCAGGGCCGCCCGGGCCCGGGCGGTGGAGCTGATGGAGCGGGTGCGCATCCCGGCGGCGGCCCAGCGGGTGCGGGACTACCCCCACCAGTTCTCCGGCGGCATGCGCCAGCGCATCATGATCGCCATGGCGCTGGCCCTGCGGCCGGCCCTCGTCATCGCCGACGAGCCCACCACCGCCCTGGACGTCACGGTCCAGGCCCAGGTCATGGACCTGCTCGCGGAGCTGCGCCGCGAGTACAGCATGGGACTGATCCTGATCACGCACGACCTGGGCGTCGTCGCGGACGTCGCCGACCGGATCGCGGTGATGTACGCCGGGAGGATCGTCGAGTCCGCGCCCGTGCACGACCTCTACCGGGCCCCGGCCCACCCCTACACCCGCGGCCTGCTGGAGTCCGTGCCCCGCCTGGACCGCAGGGGCCGCGAGCTGTACGCCATCAAGGGCCTGCCGCCGAACCTCACGCGCGTCCCGCCCGGCTGCTCCTTCCACCCGCGCTGCCCGATGGCCCGGGACGTGTGCCGCACCGAGGAACCCCCGCTGTACGAGGTGCCCGGCGGCCGGGGCAGCGCCTGCCACTTCTGGAGGGAGTGCCTCGGTGGCTGAGCCGATCCTGGAGGCGACCGGGCTGGTCAAGCACTACCCCCTCACCCGGGGCGTGCTGCGGCGCGGGCGGACCGGCGTGGTGAAGGCGGTCGACGGCGTCGACTTCGCGCTCGGCCGGGGCGAGACGCTGGGCCTGGTCGGCGAGTCGGGGTGCGGCAAGTCGACGGTGGCCCGGCTGCTGTGCCGGCTGGAGCGCCCGACGGCCGGCACCCTCCGGTTCAAGGGCGAGGACATCACCGGCCTGTCCGGCCGGGCGCTGAAGGCCGTGCGCCGCGGCATCCAGATGGTCTTCCAGGACCCCTACACCTCGCTCAATCCCCGGATGACGGTCGGGGACATCGTCGGGGAGCCGTTCGAGATCCACCCCGAGGCGGCCCCGAAGGGCGACCGGCGGCGCCGGGTGCGCGAGCTGCTGGACGTGGTCGGCCTGGACCCGGAGTACGCGGGCCGCTACCCCCACCAGTTCTCCGGCGGGCAGCGCCAGCGCATCGGCATCGCCCGGGCGCTGGCGCTGCGCCCCGAGGTCGTGGTCGCCGACGAGCCGGTGTCCGCCCTGGACGTCTCGGTCCAGGCCCAGGTGGTCAACCTGCTGGCCCGCCTCCAGGCGGAGTTCGGCCTCTCGTACGTCTTCATCGCGCACGACCTGTCGGTGGTGCGGCACCTCGCGGACCGGGTCGGGGTGATGTACCTCGGCCGGATCGTGGAGAGCGGCCCCGGCGACGGGATCTACGACCACCCGACCCACCCCTACACCCAGGCCCTGCTCTCCGCGGTGCCCGTGCCCGACCCGGCGGCCCGCGAGCGGCGCGAGCGGATCATCCTCGCCGGGGACGTGCCCTCGCCGACGGCCGTCCCCTCCGGGTGCCGCTTCCGCACCCGCTGCTGGAAGGCGCGCGAGCGGTGCGCGCGGGAGGACCCGGCGCTGGCGGTGCCGGCCGCGTTCCTCGGCGTCCCCGGGCCCGTGGCCCACCCGTCGGCCTGTCACTTCGCCGCGGAGGACCGGCCGGCCGGGGGCTCCCCGCCGCGGGCCGTCCCGCCCGGGCTGCCCCGGGGGAACGGGAACGGGCCGGGGTGACATGGCGCACCCCGGCCCGTTTACGGCACCCGCACGGCCGTACGCAGTTCAGGCTGCCGTGTCCGTATATCGGTACCGCTTCCGCGAAGTTGCCTGTGTGTTACGGGTGTTCACGGGCGCCCCGCCGGGGCCAGGGACCGCCGGAGGAAGTCCAGCTGGAGGCGGAGCAGGTTCTCGGCGACGGTCTCCTGCGGGGTCATGTGGGTGACCCCGGACAGCGGCAGCACCTCGTGCGGGCGGCCGGCGGCCAGCAGGGCGGAGGACAGCCGCAGCGAGTGGGCGACCACCACGTTGTCGTCCGCCAGCCCGTGGATCACCATCATCGGGCGGTGCGGCTCGGCCGGGTCGACCAGGCCCGCGTCGTCGATCACCGAGTTGCGGCGGTAGACCTCGGGCCGCTCGCCCGGGTCGCCGAGGTAGCGCTCCTGGTAGTGGGTGTCGTAGAGCCTCAGGTCGGTGACGGGCGCGCCGACCACCGCCGCGTGGAAGACGTCCGGGCGGCGCAGCACCGCCAGCGCCGCCAGGTACCCGCCGAAGGACCAGCCCCGGATCGCCACCCGGTCCAGGTCCAGCGGGTACCGCTCGGCGAGCGCGTGCAGCGCGTCGACCTGGTCCTGGAGCACCACGGCCGCCACGTCGTCCCGGATCGCCTTCTCCCAGCCCGGGGAGCGGCCCGGGGTGCCCCGGCCGTCCGCGACGATCACCGCGAAACCCTGGTCGGCGAACCACTGCGAGGTGAGGTGGGCGTTGTGGGCGGCCACCACCCGCTGGCCGTGCGGACCGCCGTAGGGGTCCAGGAGAACCGGCAGGGGAGTGTCACCGGGGTAGTCCCGAGGCATAAGCACGGCGCATGGGATTCGGCGTGCGCCCCCCTCGGTGAGCGTCACCCGCACCGGCAGGCCGGGATCCTCGGCGAACGACCGGATCGTGGCCGCCGGCTCCCCGTCGCACAGCACCCGGACCCGGCTGCCCGGCCGGTCCAGGGCCGCGGACACCAGGACGGTGACGCCCCCGGCGCGCACCGCCGAGTGCACACCGGGCTCCTCCGACACGCGTTCCACGCCCAACTCGTTCACCCTGTACACGTGAACTTCGCCAATCTCCGGCTCGGCGGCCTCCGGACCGGAAGAGGCGGAAACCAGTACGTCGCGGGAACCCACGTCCAGAACCGCACGAATGTGCAACTGCGCGCTGGTCAGCGGCCTTTCCCCGACCGTCAGCACCCGTGCGCCGCCCTCGTCCGCGATGCGGACAAGCTGCCCCGAGGGGCTCCAGCAGGGCACGCCGGCGAAAAGTTCAAGCCAATCTGGGTCCTCGTCGGCGTGCACCATCCGCGTGGCCCCGGAATCGGGGTCCACGGCCAGGAACAGCTGGCCGCGCTGATCGCGAGCCTGCACCAGCAGCAGCGGCGCACCCGCCTCTGACCAGTGCACTCGTGCCAGATACGGGTAGCGCGCCCGGTCCCAGACCACCTCGGTGCGGCTCCCGTCCAGGTGGTAGACGAACAGTTGTACGTCCGCGTTGGGGGTGCCCGCCGCCGGGTAGCGGATGTTGAGTGGCTCACGTTCCGGTCGGGCCGGATCGGCGATCCACCACCGCCGTACCGGCGTGTCGTCCACCCGCGCCACGAGCAGCCGGTCCGAGGTCGGGGCCCACCAGAAGCCCCGCGAGCGCGCCATCTCCTCGGCCGCGACGAACTCCGCGAGCCCGTAGGAGACCTCCGCCGACTCCGGTTCGGCGAGCGCCCGGTCGCCGTCCCCCTCGGCGCCCACCACCCGCAGCGCGCCCCGGGAGACGTAGGCGACATGCCGGCCGTCGGGCGCCGGGCGGGGGTCGATCACCGGCCCCGGAACGCGGAGTTCGCGCGTCGTCCCGGCCCGCAGCTCCGCCGTGAAAAGCCGCCCTGACAAGGCGAAGGCCGCCAGTTCCGCGGAATTGTCGGTGGCATAGCCGACGATGCCGGCGCCGCCCTCCCGGCTCCGTTCGCGGCGGGCCCGCTCCTCGTCCGACAGCTCTTCCGAGGCGCCCTGGAGCAGCGCCCCGGGGTCGGCCGCGAGGCGCTCGGTGCCGCCCGGGAGGTCCAGTACCCACAGGGAGTTGGCGCGGTCGGTGCCCGAGCCGGAGCGCAGGAACGCGACACGCGTGCCGTCGGGCGCCACCGTGAACGCGCGCGGCGCGCCGAGCGTGAACCGCTGCGTCCGCGCGTGCCGGCGGGGGAAGGAGTCAGCCTCGTTCGTCATACCCCGACCATATTGGCCATGCGCCCCCTTGTGCGGCTGTGCGCCGAGCGATGCGCGCACACGGATAGTTATGATCACTACCGCTGTGTGGGTATGAACCTGCTGGCTCCTGCATGGATTTGCTCAACTGATCTAGAACCCGCGTCCCTGGGATCTTTGGAGGTGAGCCGCCGTGGCACTCTCGATTTCGGCGGTGGTGCTGCTGGCGATCATCGTCTTCCTGCTGATCAAGAAGTCAGGGTTGAAGGGCGGCCATGCCGTCGTCTGCATCCTGCTCGGCTTCTATCTCGCCTCCTCGACCATCGCGCCCACGATCAGAGAGCTGACGACCAACGTCGCCGGCATGATCGGCAGCATCAAGTTCTGAGGGCCGGTGTCACCGGGGGCGGAGCGGTGACCTCGTAGGGTGGTGCCATGACGGAACTGCCCGCGCGACGTCTGCTGCTGGTGCACGCGCACCCGGACGACGAGTCGATCAACAACGGCGCGACCATGGCCAGGTACGCGGCCGAGGGTGCGCACGTGACCCTGGTCACCTGCACCCTGGGCGAGCGCGGCGAGGTCATCCCGCCGGAGCTGCGGCACCTGACGGGCCCCGCGCTGGGCACCCACCGGCGCGGGGAACTGGGCGCGGCCCTCGCCGCGCTCGGCGTCACCGACGCCCGGCTGCTCGGCGGCGCCGGGCGCTACGGCGACTCCGGGATGACCGGCACGGCCGACAACGACGACCCCGGCTGCTTCTGGCAGGCCGACGTCGACGAGGCCGCCGGCCACCTCGCCGACGTCATCCTCCAGGTCCGCCCGCAGGTCCTCGTCACCTATGACGACAACGGCGGCTACGGCCACCCGGACCACGTCCAGGCCCACCGCGTCGCCATGCGCGCCGTCGACCTCGCGGCCGAGCGCGGCCACCGCGTCGCCAAGGTCTACTGGAACCGCGTCCCGCGCTCCGTCGCGGAGGCCGCCTTCGCCCGCCTCCAGGACGAGCTGGACACCCTGCCGTTCGACAAGAGCGCGGCCGTGGACGACGTACCCGGCGTGGTCGGCGACGAGCGGATCACCACCGCGATCGACGGCACCGCGTACGCCGCCGCCAAGGCCGCCGCGATGCGCGCCCACGCCACCCAGGTCGAGGTCGCCGGGCCGTACTTCGCGCTCTCCAACGCCCTCGCCCAGCCGCTGTTCACCACCGAGTACTACGAGTTGGTGCGCGGCACGGGCGAGCGCGGGGAGACCGACCTCTTCGCGGGCGTCCAGGCCGCCGGCGGCGGGGAGGCGTCGTGAGCGGCGGCGGACCGGGCTCCTCGCTCGCCCAGCCGCTGCGCCCGCCCACGCCCGGCCGGGCCGCCGCCCTCGTCGGACTGTTCCTGCTCGGCGCGGTCGTGGCCCTGGCCGGCGCCCTGCTGCAGGGCGCCTGGTTCCCCGGCGGGCTGCTGCTCGCCCTCGCCGGCGCCGCCGGGCTCTTCCTCGGCGGCGCGTACGCCACCCGCGGCCGCGGCGGGGCGGTCGCGCCGGCCGCGGGCTGGATCATCGCCGTCGTGCTGCTCACCACCGCGCGCCCGGAAGGCGACTTCCTGTTCGGCGCGGGCGGCGGCTCCTACCTCTTCCTGCTCGGCGGCATGGCCGTGGCTGTGATCTGTGCCACCGTTGGCGCCGCACGGCAACCCGGCGGCGGCTCCGCCCGACTTGGGAAGTGACGTACCACTTCGCCGTGCGGCGCACGTGCGAGTCCGGTGTGGGTTTCCCCAGCGGTCATGGGATACGTGCCGGAAGCGGCCAGTATGGTGGTGCGCGCCGCCGAGCCGCCCGAGCAGTCAGGTCGTAAGGGCGGCGGAGCCAACCGGGAGAACCTGCCTTGAGTCGTGAAACTGACACTCCGTCCTCCGGGCCCAACGGGCGCGGCGGAGCCGCATACCCCTCCGGCACACCGCCGTACGGGACCCCCCTGGCTTCCGACGACGGTACGGGCGCGGGCCGTTCGGGCACGCGGCCGGACGAGAAGAAGACCGAGACCACGCTGACGACCCGGATCCGGATCAACATCCCCGGATCCCGGCCCATCCCGCCGGTCGTCGTGCGCAAGACCGTCGGGGACGGCGAGGGCGCCGGGGACGAGACGCCGGCCGCCGAGCAGCGGCCCGCATCCGACCGCACGCCCGCCGCCGGCGGCACCGCCGAGGCCCCGGCCGAGCCCGCCGGCCAGGCGGAGGAGAAGACCAGCGACTGGTTCGCGCCCCGCAGGGCCGGCGCCCCCAAGGGCGGCCCGGGCGGCACCAACGGCGCCGGGATCCCCGGCGGTTCCGCCGCCCCGGCGCCTTCCCCGGCGGGCCCCCGTACGGGTGGTCCGGGCGCGTCCGCCGCGACCGGTACCGCCGGCGCGCGCCCCGGCGGCCGTCCCGGCGGCGTGGTCGGCTCCATGAGCGTGCCGGGCGCCCGCTCCGGCGGCACCAACGGCAAGGGCCTGGCCGGTGCCACCGGCGGCCCCGTCGCCCCGGGCCACGGCGGCGGCACCGGCTCCTTCGACGTGACCGAGGCGCTGACCGCGGGCCCGCTGGGCGGCGGCTCCCGCCCCGGCGCCTCCGAGTCCGGCGCCCCGGGGGCCGGCGAGCCGCGCCGCGACGACCTGCCGTACTTCGCGGAGGACCGCCCGGCCCACGGCGGCCGGGACGGCTTCGGCGCCGGCCCGGCGGGCGGGAACGGACAGGACGGCTACGGCGGCGCGGCGGGCGGCGCCCCCGCGCACGGCGGCGCCGGCGACTTCACCGGGCAGGGCGGCGCCGGCGGCCCGGGCGGCGCCAGCGGCTTCAACGGCCCCGGCGGGCAGGGCGGCCCCGGCGGACCGCAGGGCCCGGCCGGCCCCACCGGCGGCCCGGTCACCGGCGACGGCACCCTCGTGCCGCGGCCCGGCGAGCCCTTCGACGCGCCCGCGGGCGCCGGCCGCACCGGCCAGGGCGCCCCGCGCAGCGCGCTCACCGACCTCGCCGGCCTCGACGGCCCCGGCGCCGGTCCGGGCGCCCACCCGGGCGGCCGTGGTCCCGGCGGCGGGCTCAGCGACGACACCGCGATCCTCACCCCGCAGAAGCCGGCTCCCGAGCCGGGCACGCCCGGCTACCGCTCCCCGGCCGCGGGCAACGTCTCCGGACAGACCGTCACCAGCGGTATGCCGGTGGCCCCCGGTGCGGGCGGCCCGCCGTTCGGCGCCTCCGGCGGCGGACCGGCAGCGCCCGCCGCGCCCAAGCCGAAGCCCGAGCCGGCCCCGGCGCCCAAGGCGGCGGCCAAGCCGAAGAAGAAGGGCCGCAGCAAGCTCATGCTGCTCGTCGCCGCCGTGGTCGTCGCCGCGGGCGGTGCCTACGGCGCCGGGCTGCTGATGAACCACACCGACGTGCCCAAGGGCACCACCGTGCTCGGCGTGGACATCGGCGGCGGCACCCGCGACGACGCCGTCAAGAAGCTGGACGACGCCTTCGGCAAGCGGGTCGACAAGCCGCTCAAGCTCGCGGTCGGCGGCAGGACCGTCTCCCTCACCCCGGAGAACGCGGGCCTCCAGTTCGACTACCAGGCCACCGTCAGCGAGGCCGCGCACAGCGACTACAACCCGGTCCACGTCGTCGGCTCCCTCTTCGGGCAGAAGCGCGTGGTCGCCCCGGTCATGCCGGTGGACGAGGAGAAGCTGCACGCCGCGCTCCAGCAGGCGGGCGGCGGCTCGGGCGCCGGCTCGGCCACCGACGGCACCATCGAGTTCAAGTCCGGCAAGGCGGTGCCCGTCTACGGCAAGGCGGGCCGGGCCGTCGACGCCGACCGGTCCGCCAAGGCCGTCGAACAGGCCTACCGGGCGCTGGTGGAGACGGACAGCGCCACCCCGGTCACCGTGCCGACCACCACCCGGCAGCCGACGGTCTCCGACGCCGAGGTCGACCGGATGATGAAGGAGTTCGCCGAACCCGCGATGTCGGGCCGGGTGTCCGTCCAGACCGACCCCGCCCACTCCGTGCCGTTCAGCCCGCAGAACTCGCTGTGGAAGTTCCTCCGGGTCACCGCGGTCGACGGCAAGCTGGTCGACAAGCCCGACCTGACCGCCCTCAAGGAGCTGTACGGCCAGGCCTTCGACGGGGTGCTCATCACCCGGGGCAACGGCAAGAAGACGCCCGTCACGCCCGAGGACGTCTACGCCGCGCTGCGCCCGGCGCTGATGAGCAGGATCAACCGGGTCGGGGTCATCGACACCGACCCCAGCTAGTCGTCACCGGGGGGCGCTCCCGCCGACGGGGGCGCCCCCTCGCCGTACCCGTCACCCGGTCCGTATGACATCCGTCATCCGGGATGCGGGACCCACGGCACTGCCCCGCCCCCGGCCCGGGCCGCCAGCATGGGTCCCATGACGACGACAGCGGCACCGGCCACCACCGCCCCGGTGGTCGGGTTCGACCAGGTGACCAAGACGTACGGGAGCGTGCGGGCCGTGGACGGCCTCTCGCTGCGGCTGTACCCGGGCGAGACCGTCGCCCTCCTCGGCCCGAACGGGGCCGGCAAGTCCACCACCCTGGACCTGCTCCTCGGGCTGAAGGGCGCCGACAGCGGCTCGGTCAGCCTGTTCGGCACCAGCCCCCGCGAGGCCATCGTGGCCGGCCGGGTCGGGGCCATGCTGCAGAGCGGCGGGTTGATGGACGGGGTCACCGTCGCCGAACTGGTCGGGCTGGCCTGCTCGCTGCACCCGCGGCCGTACCCGGTCGCCGACGTGCTGGCGCGCGCGGGCATCGCCAAGATCGCCGGCCGCAAGGTCGACAAGCTGTCCGGCGGCCAGGCCCAGCGGGTCCGGTTCGCCCTCGCCACCGCGGGCGACAGCGACCTGATCGTCCTGGACGAGCCGACCACCGGCATGGACGTCTCCGCCCGCCAGGCCTTCTGGGCCACCATGCGCGAGCAGGCCGACCGGGGCCGCACGGTGCTGTTCGCCACCCACTACCTGGAAGAGGCCGACGCCATCGCCGACCGGGTCCTGGTGCTGCACCGGGGCCGGCTGCTCGCCGACGGCACCGCCGCCGAGATCAAGGCCCGGGCGGGCGCCCGCCGCATCTCCTTCGACCTGGCCGACGCGGTCGACGACGGCCTCCTGCGCGCCCTGCCGGCCGTCACCCGGATCGACGTCGCCGGCCGGACCGTCCGCATCCGGTCCGCCGACGCCGACGCCACCGTGCACGCCCTGTACGGCCTCGGCCTCTACCCCCGCAACCTCGAAGTCGCCGGCCTCGGTCTCGAGCAGGCGTTCGTCGCCATCACCGCCGCCGAGGAGGCGAAGCAGCAGTGAACAGCCTGATCAAGCTGGAACTCACCCGCGTCCTGCGCAACCGCAAGTTCCTGTTCTTCTCCGTGATCTACCCCGCTGCCCTGTTCCTGCTGATCGCGGGCAACGCCGACAGCCACACCGAACTCGACGGCACGGGGCTGACCCTGCCGACGTACATGATGGTCTCCATGGCCTCCTTCGGCGCGCTGACCGCCGTCCTGATGGGCAACAGCGAGCGCATCGCCAAGGAGCGCGAGAGCGGGTGGGTACGGCAGCTGCGGCTGACCACGCTGCCCGGGCGCGGCTACGTCCTCGCCAAGACGGCCGCCGCGGCCGTGGTCAGCCTGCCGTCCATCCTGATCGTGTTCGTGGTCGCCGCCGCGGTGAAGGACGTACGCCTCGACGCCTGGCAGTGGCTCGCGCTCAGCGGCGCCATCTGGGCGGGCAGCCTGGTCTTCGCCGCGCTCGGCGTCGCCCTCGGCTACCTCGCCGGCGGTGACGCGGTCCGCCCGATCACCATGATCACCTACTTCGGGCTGTCCATGCTGGGCGGCCTGTGGATGCCCACCACCACCTTCCCGGGGTGGCTCCAGGACATCGCCGAGTGGCTGCCCACCCACGCGTACGCTGCCCTGGGACGGGCCATCGAACAGAGCCAGGCCCCCCGCGCCCAGGACATCGCCGTGCTCGCCGTCTCCTTCGTCCTGTTCGCGGGCGGCGCGGCCTGGCTGTACCGGAAGGACACGCTGAAGGCGTGAGCAGCACGACGACGACGGACGACCGGGACGGCGCGACGCCGCGGCACATCCCCGTGGGCCGGCCGCCCGCCAGCCGGCGCGAGCTGCTGGTCAAGACGCTGTGGATCGGGGTCTGGCTGGTCTTCCTCAGCTCGCCGGTCGAGGACCTGGCGGGCGGCGGCCACTCCACCGCCGCCACCGTGGCGGGCTCGTGCGGCCTCGCCGTCTTCGTCGGGGTCTACCTGGCGATGGTCTTCCGCAACATCGGCCGGCCGTTCTCGCCCCGTGCCGTGCTCGCCCTGGGCGGGGTCCTCGGCGTGCTCGCCCCCGTCCTGGCCTACACCCTCGGCAGCGCCTGGCTGGGCCTGTTCGTCTACCTGGCGGTCGCCTTCGGCACCACCCTGCCGCTGCGCGCCGCCTACTGGGCCATCCCGGCCTCCGCCCTGGTGATGTACCTGATCGGCCTGCACTCCGACGAGAGGCAGGCGCGCGGCCTGGTCGTCCTCGTCCTGCTCATCGGGTTCGCGATGAGCGGCGTCGGCCAGCTCGTGCGCACCACCATCGAGCTGCGCAAGGCCCGCGCCACCGTCGCCCACCTCGCCGCCAACGAGGAACGCCTGCGCCTCGCCCGCGACCTGCACGACCTGCTCGGCCACTCGCTGTCCCTGATCACGCTGAAGAGCGAGCTGGCCGGCCGGATGCTGCCCGCCCACCCGGAGCAGGCGGCCCGGCAGGTCGCCGACATCGAACAGGTCAGCCGGCAGGCCCTGGTCGACGTCCGGGAGGCCGTCACCGGCTACCGGCGCCCCCGGCTGGCCGCCGAACTGGCCGGTGCCCAGGTCGCCCTGGCCGCCGCCGAGGTGACCGCCGAGGTGCCCGCCGACCCCGATCTCGCCGGCGTCCCCGAGGAGGCCGAGTCCGCCCTCGCCTGGGCGCTGCGCGAGGCGGTCACCAACGTGGTCCGGCACAGCGGCGCCGACCGCTGCGCGGTGCGTCTGCTGCGCCGCGAGACGCTGGACGGG
Source organism: Streptomyces sp. NPDC104831 (assembly GCF_055583025.1). Classification (NCBI taxonomy): domain Bacteria; kingdom Bacillati; phylum Actinomycetota; class Actinomycetes; order Kitasatosporales; family Streptomycetaceae; genus Streptomyces; species Streptomyces sp. NPDC104831. Next base: position 46,989 of record NZ_JBVJOT010000013.1, on the reverse strand, counting down.
CCGGTGCTGGAACTCACCGTCGAGGACAACGGGAGCGGTGGCTCCGGCAAGGGCCCCGGCAACGGTCTGACCGGCCTGACCGAGCGGCTCGAGAAGGCCGGCGGCACCCTGCGCGCGGGCCGGGACGGACCGGGGTTCCGGCTGGTCGCCCGCGTGCCGGCCGCCCCCCTGGGGGACGTAGGATCCGGGGCATGACGAGCACGATCAAGGTCCTGCTGGCCGAGGACCAGTCGATGGTCCGCGAGGCGCTGGCCGCGCTGCTCGGCCTGGAGGACGACATCGAGGTCGTCGCCCAGGCCGCGCGCGGCGACGAGGTGCTCGCCGCCGTCGGCGCGCACGACGTGGACGTGGCGCTGCTCGACATCGAGATGCCCGGCTGCACCGGCATCGAGGCCGCGGCCCGGGTGCGCCGCGCGTACCCCGGCGTGAAGCTGGTGGTGCTCACCACCTTCGGCCGGCCCGGCTATCTGCGCAGCGCCATGGAGGCCGGCGCGGACGCCTTCCTCGTCAAGGACGCCCCGGCCGCCCAGCTCGCCGAGGCGATCCGCAAGGTGCTGGCCGGCGAGCGGGTGATCGACCCCACCCTGGCCGCCGCCGCGCTCGCCGACGGCGCCAACCCGCTCACCGAGCGCGAACGCGAGGTGCTGCGCGCGGCGGCCGACGGCTCCACCAACGCCGAACTGGCCCAGGCACTGCACCTGTCCCAGGGCACCGTCCGCAACTACCTCTCGACGGCCATCCAGAAACTGGCGGCCCGCAACCGCGCCGAGGCGGTGCTGACGGCCCGGGAGAAGGGCTGGCTGTGAACCCCGCGCACGGCGAGCGCCCCGGCCGCCTCAGTTGAGCCTGGCCCGGGCGGTGCCCGCCTCCCGCCGGATCGTGCGCGCCGCCGACTCGTCCACCACCTCGATCAGGTCGGCGTAGGCCTCCAGTTCCTTCGCGCCCGCCGTGAACTGCCCGCGCTGCACCAGCAGCTGCCCGCGCTCGTAGCGCAGCCGCGCCGGATGCGCGGGGACGAGCAGCGCCAGCTCCACGGCACGCAGCGCCACGTCCGACCGCTCCGGCCGCGCCGCCGCCCACGCCCGGATGTTGTTCAGCACCCGCTGCACGACCTCCAGCGGCCGGGCCGGCTCCAGCGCCGAGGGGTCCGGCGGCGCGCCCGTGGCGCCCACCACCAGCAGCTCGGCGTCCGCCCCGGTCAGCACCCGGCCGCCCTCGAAGGGATCGGCCAGCACCCGCTCCGCCGCCGGGCCGAACCCGACCACGAAGTGCCCCGGCAGCGCCACCCCGTACACCGGGGCCCCGGCCCGGCGCGCGACCTCCAGCCACACCACCGACAGCAGGATCGGCAGCCCGCGCCGCCGCTCGAGCACCTCGTGCAGCAGGGAGGACTCCAGCCGGTGGTAGTCGCCGGGCGTGCCGTGGAAGCCGTGGCGGTCGCCGAGCAGCCGGCGGACCGCCTCGGCCCACGCGCGCGGCGAGCCCGGCCGGTACGGCAGTTCGCCCGCCAGCCGGTCCAGCTCTGCCTGCGCGGCGTCGAGGCCGGCGTCGTCCAGCGAGCCGTCCGTCTCGGCGCCGATCAGCAGGCACAGCGCCGACAAGTCCGGCCGCTCGGACCGGGCCTCCTCGGCGAACCGCCGCCGCAGCTCGGCGGAGCGTTCCGGCGGGGGCGGGTACGGGGGCGGCAGATACGGGTGACGCATGACGGCTCGGGCCCTCCCATCGCGGTGCTACGGCTGTCCGGGGGCGGGCGCCCGGTCCGGCGCCCGGTAGTGGTGGTAGGCGTGGTGCGGCAGGAAGCCGAGCGCGCGGTAGAGCGCCCGGGCGCCCTCGTTGTCCGCCTCCACCTGGAGCCAGGCCGCCGAGGCGCCCTCGTCCAGGGCACGCCGGGCCAGCGCGGCCATCACCTCGGTGGCCAGCCCCCGCCGGCGCCGGGCGGGGTCCACCTCGACGGCGGCGAACCCGGCCCACCGCCCGTCCACGGCACACCGCCCGATCGCCGCGGGCGGCTCGCCCGCCCGGGCGCCGGGCACGGCCGCGAACCACACCGACGGGCCGCCGTGCAGCACCCGCGGGGCCGCGTCGCCCGCTCCCGCGCGCCGGTACCGGGCGAGCCACGCCTCGTCCGCCGTCCGGGACAGGACCACGCCCTCGCCGCCGGCCCGGTCCGCGACCGGCGCCAGCGCCCCGGTCCACAGTTCGGCGGTCACCTCCCGCACCCAGCCGCGCCGCTCCAGCTCCGCGCACAGCAGCTCCTGCGTGCCCTCGGCGCCGGTCGCGGTCTGCACGTAGGCGGGCAGGCCGCGCTCGCCGTACCAGCGCCGTACGGCGGCCAGGGCCGCGTCGAGCCCCGTGCCGGGGTCGCCCAGCGGCAGCACGCTGTTGGCGCGCCGGGTGAACCCGGCGGCGGCCCGCAGCTCCCAGTCGCCCAGCCGCTCGCTCTCCAGCGGCGGCCAGGAGCGCGCGGCGACGCGCGCCAGCTCCGGGTAGGTGGCGGCGGGGCCCCTGCGCCGCGCCGGCGCGGCGGGCACCACTTTGCCCGCGACCAGCGCGGATTCGGGAATTCCGACACTTTCCCCGTCCCGGCGTGTGATCATGAGCACGCCACCGTCCCAGGATGTGAGAACACCCACCGTGTCAGTGAACTTCTCCGGTCCGGTACCGGGTTCGCCCAACCGCCGTACAGAGACCCGTTTCCCCACGTCAGCAGGGGTGATTCGGACCTCCAGGCGTCCTGCCGCCGAGATTTCCACTGGTCAGTTCACCCCTCCTGTTCGGATCATGCTCCGGAACGGAGATACTAGGGGCGGGCATCGACGACGCCGCGCTCCCGCGCGCCAGGCGGCGGGCCTGAGGAGGCTCGCCAGCGCCCTATCGAGGAGGAACGACAGCGTGACCTACGTCATCGCGCAGCCTTGTGTCGACGTGAAGGACAAGGCGTGCATCGAGGAGTGCCCGGTCGACTGCATCTACGAGGGCCAGCGGTCCTTGTACATCCACCCGGACGAATGCGTCGACTGTGGTGCCTGTGAGCCGGTCTGCCCGGTCGAGGCGATCTTCTACGAGGACGACGTCCCGGAGGAGTGGAAGGACTACTACAAGGCGAACGTCGAGTTCTTCGACGAGCTGGGCTCGCCCGGCGGCGCCAGCAAGCTGGGGCTGATCGAGCGCGACCACCCCTTCGTCGCCGCGCTGCCGCCGCAGGGCGAGTGACCGTCTGAGCGCCAAGCGGCCGCAACCGCGCCGCCTCGGTCCCGTACGGCCCGATCACCCGATCCGCGCCGCACGGGACCGAGGCGTTTGCCGCACCGTACGAAAGTGAGCCACTGATCGTGTCCGCAGTCTCCGACCGGCTCCCGGTCTTCCCCTGGGACAAGCTGGAGCCGTACAAGAAGACGGCCGCCGCGCACCCGGACGGCATCGTCGACCTCTCCGTCGGCACCCCGGTCGACCCGGTGCCCGAGCCGATCCGGAAGGCCCTGGTCGACGCGGCCGACTCGCCGGGCTATCCGACCGTCTGGGGCACCCCCGCCCTGCGCGACGCGATCACGGGCTGGCTGGAGCGCCGGCTGGGCGCCCGCGGGATCACCCACCGGCACGTGCTGCCGGTCGTCGGCTCCAAGGAACTGGTGGCCTGGCTGCCGACCCAGCTCGGCCTCGGCCCCGGCGACAAGGTCGCCTACCCGCGCCTGGCCTACCCCACCTACGAGGTCGGCGCCCGCCTCGCCCGCGCCCGGTACGAGGTCTACGACGACCCGCGCGACCTGGACCCGGACGGCCTGCGGCTGCTCTGGCTGAACTCCCCGTCCAACCCGACCGGCCGGGTCCTCACCCGGCGGGAACTGACGGACATCGTCGCCTGGGCCCGCGCCCACGACGTCCTGGTCTTCTCCGACGAGTGCTACCTGGAACTGGGCTGGGAGGCCGACCCGGTCTCGGTGCTGCACCCGGACGTCAACGGCGGCTCCTACGAGGGCATCGTCGCCGTGCACTCCCTGTCCAAGCGGTCCAACCTGGCGGGTTACCGCGCGGCCTTCATCGCCGGCGACCCGGACGTCCTCGGCCCGCTGCTGCAGATCCGCAAGCACGGCGGCATGATGACCTCCGCGCCGACCCAGGCCGCGGTCGTGGCCGCGCTCGGCGACGACGTCCACGTGCGGGAGCAGCGCGCGCGCTACGCGGCCCGCCGCGAGGCGCTCCGCTCGGCCCTGCTCGCCCACGGCTTCCGCATCGAGCACAGCGAGGCCAGCCTCTACCTGTGGGCCACCCGCGACGAATCCTGCTGGAGCACGGTCGCCCACCTGGCCGACCGGGGCATCCTGGTCGCCCCGGGCGACTTCTACGGCGAGGCCGGCGCGCGGCACGTCCGCGTGGCGTTCACGGCAACCGACGAACGGGTGCGGGCGGCGGTCTCCCGCCTGACGGCGTAGGCCCGGGCGCGCGGCCGGCGCACCACGGCGAACGGGTGCGGGCGGCGGTCTCCCGCCTGACGGCGTAGGCCCGGGCGCGCGGCCGGCGCACCACGGCGGACGGGGCCCGGGGAACTCCCCGGACCCCGTCGGCGGCCGACGTGCAGGTCAGCCGAGCGGCGACAGGCCCTTGCCCGGCAGGGACGTCGTCGGCAGGCCGCCCTTGGTGAGGGAGTCCGTCGGCAGGCCGCCCTTCGTGGCGCCGGCCGCGGCGTCCCCGAGGACGCCCCCCGCGGCCCCGGCCACGTCACCCGCGGCCTTCTGCGCCACCGGCGCCGTCTTCTTCACGGCACCGCCGCCGGTCTTGCCCGCGGCCGGCACCGCCTGCTCGACGGCCTTGCCGCCCGCGTGGCCCGCGACGGAGGTGACCTGCCGCGCGGCGCTGTCGACGGCGTCGCCGGCGTGCGCCCCGTCCAGCGCGGTCAGCCCGCTCAGGTTGGGGCCGACGTCGGGCAGGTTCGTGGCCGCACCGGCGGAGCCGGCCGCACCGACCCCGGCGGCCGCTCCCGCTGCGACGAGCAGCGCGGCACGGGCGATCCGGCGGGTCAGGGGGAGGGACATGATGCTCCATTCGACGGGAGGTAACGGTGTCAGTCGTCCGAGCCCGTCTCCGGCTCGGACGCCGTGACTACCGCTCGAAGCCCGCGAAGGTTGCGGACGCCCCGGGTAAAGAATGGATAACGCATCGCATTATCAGGTGGGGATAAAAACGGGCAAAGAAGGTTCGCGTCCGCACGGCGCGGAAACCTTCCGGCCCTTGATTCCCAAGGATTTCGACTCCCGGAGGGGCTTCTTCCCCGAACGCCCGTCACTCCACCGGAGCACAACCCGGGGGAGTGAACGGGCGCACTACTGTGCGGCCACGATCCGGACCACCCCGGCGGACCGCTCCGCCCCGGCGGCTCCCTGGGCGGCGACGGGCCGCCACTCGTCGGAGTCGCTCCCCACGGTCCACTCCCGCCCCGCGTACGTCACCCGCTCGATGCGCAGCGCCGAGGAGTGGGCCACCGCCCAGTGCGCCAGCTGCCAGCCCCGCGCCCGCTCGTCCCGCCCGGTGGCGTCCGTCTTCGCGCCCTCGGGCACCGGAACCGTCACCGTCCGCCCGCGCGCGGTGGCGCGCACGCTCGGCGACGGGGACGGCGACGGCACGGGCGTCCCGCCCACCACCGCGCCGGTCTCCTGCAGCGCGTCCCGCCCGAAGTCCCGTACCAGCGCGGCCCGTACCGCGTCCGGTCCGGTCCGCGGCGCCGTGTGCTGCGGGCGCCCGTCACAGGTCAGCGCGGCCGGCGCGCGCCCGGTCAGGGCGGCCGCCAGCAGCGTGGCGTCCGGCTCGTGCTTGGCGTACGCCTCCGGGTAGCCGCTGCGCTGCACCCGCTGCGCGGCCACCGTGAGCGGCAGGTCCGTGTAGTGCGGCACCTCGGCCAGGTGCGCGTAGAAGATGCCCGCCGCGTACGCCGGGTCCATGATCTGCCGCTCGCTGCCCCACCCCTGGGAGGGCCGCTGCTGGAACAGGCCCAGCGAATCCCGGTCGCCGTGCCGGATGTTGCGCAGCCCCGACTCCTGGAGGGCGGTCGCCAGCGCGATGGTCACGGCCCGCTCCGGCATCCCGCGCCCGGTGCCCACGGCCGCGATCGTCGCCGCGTTCTCCGCCTGCTCGGGCGTGAACTCGTAGGACGCCCCGTCGCCGTCGGCGGAGACCACCGCGCAGCCGCGCGCACCCCCGCCTCCGGTGATGTACTGCACCACGAGGTACGCGGCGACACCGCACAGGACCAACAGGGCCGCGGTGCGGCGGAACAGGCGACCGCGGCGCTTCGAAGAAGTGGGGGACGGCTCTGGCACGCGTACAAGGTAGCGGAGCCCGGCCGGTGTCCCGCGTGTGGTCCGCGCGCTCGGCCCGGCGGTGTTCCGGCAGGTGGCGCGCTAGGGTCGGGGCCATGCCCGACACCTCCCTTGACCTCACGCTGGACGCCGCCACGCTCACCGCGCGGCTCGTGGACTTCCCGTCCGTCAGCGGCACCGAGAAGCCGCTCGCCGACGCGATCGAGACCGCCCTGCGGGCCCTGCCGCACCTGACCGTGGACCGGTACGGCAACAACGTGATCGCCCGGACGGACCTGGGCCGCGCCGAGCGCGTCGTCCTGGCCGGCCACATCGACACCGTCCCCCTCGCGGACAACGTCCCCTCGCGGCTCGACGACGACGGCGTCCTGTGGGGCTGCGGCACCTGCGACATGAAGTCGGGCGTGGCGGTGCAGTTGCGCATCGCGGCCACCGTCCCCGCCCCCAACCGCGACCTGACCTTCGTGTTCTACGACAACGAGGAGGTCGAGGCCGAGCGCAACGGCCTCCGGCACGTCGCCCAGGCCCATCCGGAGTGGCTGGAGGGCGACTTCGCGGTCCTGCTGGAGCCCACCGACGGCGAGGTGGAGGGCGGCTGCCAGGGCACGCTGCGGGTGCTGCTGAGGACCACGGGCGAGCGGGCGCACTCGGCGCGCGGCTGGATGGGCTCCAACGCCATCCACGCGGCGGCCCCGATCCTGGCCCGCCTGGCGTCCTACGAGCCGCGCCGGCCGGTCATCGACGGACTGGAGTACCGCGAGGGCCTGAACGCGGTGCGCGTCGGCGGGGGAGTGGCCGGGAACGTGATCCCGGACGAGTGCGTGGTGACCGTCAACTTCCGCTACGCCCCCGACCGCACCGAGGAGGAGGCGATCGCGCACGTCCACGAGGTGTTCGCGGACTGCGGGGTGACGGAGTTCGTCGTCGACGACCACAGCGGGGGCGCGCTGCCGGGTCTGTCCCACCCGGCCGCCGCGGCCTTCATCGAGGCGGTGGGCGGCACCCCGCGGCCCAAGTTCGGCTGGACGGACGTGTCCCGGTTCTCCGCGCTCGGCGTCCCCGCGGTCAACTACGGCCCGGGCAACCCGCTCCTGGCGCACAAGCGGGACGAGCGGGTGGAGACCGCGAAGATCCTCGCGGGCGAGGAGCGGCTGCGCGACTGGCTCACCGCGTAGGGCCCCCGCCGGTGCCGGTGCCCGCCGGACACGCCGACGTCCCCCCTCCGTAACCCGTATGGATCTAGGCTGAGGACGAAACACCCGCAAGCGGAGGGAGCGCACATGGCTACCGGCAACCCCGAGGGGAAGAAGCAGCCGCCGGACGAGCAGCGGCTCGGACCGGTCCTCCGACGGCGGGGCCAGGTCACCGCCAGCACGACCGACCAGCGGCTGCTGGACGAGCGCGCCCCCACCGACTGGGTGCACACCGACCCCTGGCGGGTGCTGCGCATCCAGTCGGAGTTCATCGAGGGCTTCGGCACGCTGGCCGAACTCCCGCCCGCCATCAGCGTCTTCGGCTCGGCGCGGACGCCGGCGGACTCGCCGGAGTACGACGCGGGGGTGCGGCTCGGCCGCGGCCTGGTGGAGGCCGGCTTCGCCGTCATCACCGGCGGCGGCCCGGGCGCCATGGAGGCGGCCAACAAGGGCGCGTGCGAGGCGGGCGGGATCTCGGTGGGCCTCGGCATCGAGCTGCCCTTCGAGCAGGGACTGAACCCCTACGTCGACATCGGGCTGAACTTCCGCTACTTCTTCGTCCGCAAGATGATGTTCGTCAAGTACGCGCAGGGCTTCGTGGTCCTCCCCGGCGGCCTCGGCACCCTCGACGAACTCTTCGAGGCCCTCACCCTGGTCCAGACCCAGAAGGTCACCCGCTTCCCGATCGTCCTCTTCGGCAGCGAGTACTGGGGCGGCCTGGTCTCCTGGCTGAGGAACACCCTGGTGGCCCAGGGCAAGGCCGCGGAGAAGGACCTCCTGCTGTTCCACGTCACGGACGACGTCGAGGAAGCGGTGGCCCTGGTGTCGAAGGAGGCGGGCCGCTAGCGGCGGCCCCGCCGGGCAGCGGGCCGCGGGCGGGGCGCCCGGGGATCAGGCCAGGCCCCGCCGGGCCACCGCGGGGACGCGGTGCCCGGCGATGGCCGCCACCATGTCCAGCACCTGGCGGGTCTCCGCCACCTCGTGCACCCGGTACACCTGCGCCCCGAGCCACGCGGAGACGGCCGTCGTCGCCAGCGTGCCGATCAGCCGCTCCTTCACCGGCCGGTCCAGGCTCTCGCCCACGAAGTCCTTGTTGGACAGCGACACCAGCACCGGCCACCCCGTGGCCACCATCTCGTCCAGCCGCCGCGTCGCCTCCAGGCTGTGCCGGGTGTTCTTCCCGAAGTCGTGCCCGGGATCGATCAGCACCGACTCCCGCGGCACCCCCAGCTCCACCGCCCGCTCGGCCAGCCCGAGGGTCACGTCGAGGATGTCGGCCACGACGTCGTCGTAGGTCACCCGGTGCGGCCGGGTCCGCGGCTCGGCCCCGCCCGCGTGCGTGCACACCAGCCCCGCTCCGTACCGCGCCGCGACCTCCGCGAGGCCGGGGTCCACCCCGCCCCACGCGTCGTTCAGCAGGTCCGCGCCCGCCTCGCACACCGCCTCGCCGACCTCGGCCCGCCAGGTGTCCACGCTGATGACCACATCGGGGAACCGGCGCCGTACCTCCGCGACGAAGCCCACCGTCCGGCGCGCCTCCTCCTCGGCCGAGACCTCCTCGCCGGGACCGGCCTTGACCCCGCCGATGTCGACGATCGCGGCGCCCTCGGCCACCGCCTGCTCCACCCGTGCCAGGGCCGGTTCGTCGCGGAACGTGGCTCCTTGGTCGTAGAAGGAATCCGGCGTCCGGTTCACGATCGCCATGATCACCGGCTCGTGCGGCCCGAATTCCCGCCTGCCCAGCCTGAGCATCCGCCCTGCCCTTTCCTAGTACGTCCCGCTGTACGGCCGCCTGTGACCCTAACTGTCAGACTCGCATGGCACGATCGGACCCTGACAGATACTGCTGCCGGCACAGCGGCCGGTACGAGCGTGGGGACCCCGAGGCAATGGTGATGTTCTTGTTCCTGGTCGTCGCGCTGGCCGTCGTGGTCGCCGCGGTGACCCTGGCCGTGATCGGCGGCGGGGAGAGCGCCCCGCTGCCCGAGGCGGCGCCCGAGCGGCTCCAGGACCCGCTGCCCCCGGACCGCCCGGTGGACCGCGCGGACGTGGAGAGCCTGCGCTTCCCGGTCGCGCCGCGCGGCTACCGCATGGCCGACGTCGACGACGCCCTCGGCCGGCTCGCCGCCGAACTCGCCGAGCGGGACGCCCGTATCGCCGGCCTGGAATCCGCGCTGGCCGGCGCCAGAGCCGCCGCCGCGCCCGACCGGCAGCCCGAACAGCCGCAGACGGACCCGAACGAGGGCCGGGAGGAGCAGCGATGACCAGCCGAGCCGCCATCGCCGGACCGGACGGCGCCCCGCGCTGCCCCTGGGCCCTGTCCACCGACGACTACGTGACGTACCACGACGAGGAGTGGGGCCGCCCGGTCCACGGCGACGACGCCCTCTTCGAACGCCTCAGCCTGGAGGCCTTCCAGTCGGGCCTGTCCTGGATCACGATCCTGCGCCGCCGCCCGGGCTTCCGCGCCGCCTTCGCGGACTTCCGCATCGAGAAGGTCGCCGCGTTCACCGACACCGACCGCGAGCGCCTGCTCGCCGACCCGGGCATCATCCGCAACCGCGCCAAGATCGACGCGACCCTCGCCAACGCGCGCCTGCTCGCCGACTGGGCCGACGGCGACCTGGACGAGCTGATCTGGTCCCACGCCCCGGACCCGGCGACCCGCCCGGCCCCGAAGACCCTGGACGACGTCCCGGCGGTGACCCCCGAGTCCACGGCCCTGTCCAAGGCCCTGAAGAAGCGGGGCCTCAGGTTCGTCGGCCCGACGACGGCGTACGCCCTGATGCAGGCGTGCGGCCTGGTCGACGACCACCTGGAGGCCTGCGTGGCCCGCGGCGCCGCGTAGGACGGCCCCGCGGCCCCCGGCCCTAGCGTCCGAGGTACTTCGGCTTCTCCTTGTTCACGAACGCCTGGACGGCGATGGCGTGGTCCTCGGACCGCCCGGCCCGGGTCTGCAGCTCGTCCTCCTTCTCCAGCGTCTCGGCGAGCGAGTGCGTCAGCCCGTAGGCCACCGCCTCCTTGATCGCCGCGTACGCCACCGTGGGACCGCCGGCCAGCGCCCGCGCCACCTTCTCGGCCTCGGCGCGCAGCTCGCCCGCCGGTACGACCCGGTTGGCGATGCCCAGCTCCAGCGCGGCCTCGGCGCCGATGCTGCGCGGGAAGAGCAGCAGGTCGGCGGCGCGGCCCGGGCCGACCACCCGGGGCAGGGTCCAGGAGATGCCGGAGTCCGCGGTCAGGGCGACGCCCGCGAAGGAGGTGTTGAACGCGGCGGTGTCGGCCACCAGCCGGTAGTCCGCGGCGAGCGCGAAGCCGAACCCGGCCCCGGCCGCCACGCCGTTCACCGCCGCGACCACCGGCTTCGGCGCCCCCGCCAGGGCCCGCACGATCGGGTTGTAGTGCTCCTTGACCGTGCTCATCGTCTGCCCGGCACCGGTCTCCCGGTCACTGGCCAGCAGCCCGATGTGCTCCTTGAGGTCCTGGCCCACGCAGAACGCCCGGTCCCCGGCGGCGGTCAGCAGGATCGCCCGTACGGCCGTGTCCCCGGCCGCCGATTCCGCCGCCTCGCGCAGGGCGGCCTTGGTCGCGATGTCCAGCGCGTTCATCGCCTCCGGGCGGTTCAGCGTGATCGTCGCGAGTCCGTCGCTCACCTCGTAGAGCACGGTGTCGGCCATGGCGTGTCCCCTCCGGAAGAGCCGCTGGTGACGTACCGCTCAGTACGTCCCTGTCTGAGGACAGCATGGCGGAGATCCCCGGCCGGCGGCCGGACCGGACGTGTGACCTGCGTCAAAGAAATGGCGCACGGAGCCGGTCGGAGGATCCTTGCGGGGCGGCGAAGTATCGCAGGCACATCGCCGAATTGGGTGGTTTTGCTCGCGCGCGTTGCCCAAGCGATGCCGACCGACGTTGGTCATCGGGTCCTGCGATGCGGGATAATGGCCAGGAAGCAATGTGTTCGATGCCGGTGTCGCGTGTCCGTTTCGGATGGCGGGTGCCCTCTTCCGGGGGTACCGGCAGACGATGAGCTGGTTTCAGGAAGGGGAACGAGCATGGCGGCCATGAAGCCGCGGACGGGTGATGGCCCGCTCGAGGTGACCAAGGAGGGGCGGGGCATCGTCATGCGCGTTCCGCTCGAAGGCGGCGGTCGACTCGTCGTCGAGCTGACCCCTGACGAGGCCGAGGCGCTTGGCGACGCCCTCAAGAAGGTCGTCGTCTGACGTCCCGATCCTGTCCTTACGCCTGCCCCGGCATCGTACGCGGTGCCGGGGCAGCAGCGTTCCCGGGGGCCGTCGCCGCCCCTGTCACCCCCGCCGGCGCCGTCACCGCTTGACGGCGCACAGCAGCCCGTCGCCCACCGGCAGCAGCGACGACACCAGTTCCTGGCTCTCCCGCACGGTGCGCAGCAGCTCGCGCAGGCGCAGCACCTCGGTGGGCTGGGGCCCCGAGTCGACCGTACGGCCGCCCGCGAAGACCCCCTCGAAGACCACCAGGCCGCCCGGCCGCAGCAGGCGCAACGATTCGGCGAGGTAGTCCGGGTACTCCAGCCGGTCGCCGTCGCAGAACACCAGGTCATAGCCCGCGTCGGCGAGGCGCGGCAGGACCTCCAGGGCGCGGCCGGGGATGAACCGGGCCCGGTTGCTGGCGAAGCCGCAGCCGCGGAAGGCCTGCCGGGCGAACTGCTGGTGCTCCGGCTCGGAGTCCACCGTGGTGAGCACCCCGTCCGGCCGCATCCCGTGCAGCAGGTGGATGCCGGACACCCCGCAGCCGGTGCCGATCTCCGCGACCGCCTTCGCGTCCACGGAGGCGGCGAGCAGTCGCAGCGCGGCGCCCGTGCCGGGCGACACCGAGCGCAGCCCTGCCTCCCGGGCCCGGTCGCGGGCCCAGTGCAGCGCTTCGTCCTCGGCGACAAAGGCGTCGGCGAACGCCCAGCTCGTCTGCCGGTTGGCGGTAATGACCCTCTCCTGTCCCCGTGGTTGCCTGGGCGTGACTGTATCCGTTGGCGGCGGGAACCCGCAGATGAGCCCGTGCGTTTACAGGGAAGAGCCGGTGGCCGTGGACGCGACGGGGGGCGAGAGGTGGGACAGCGCACCGAGCAACTGCTGACGCAGCCGGATGAGCCGGATCAGCGTGTATCAAATTCTCGTAAAACCGCTTATCCGGAGCTAACGGGCGAGGTGGCTATGGTAGGGGCTCCACTGGACACCACCAGAGCCGACAGGGGAGGTGCGGCTGCGCCCGGGGATCGGGGAGGAGTGCTGCGGCGCTTCCTCGGGTCGGCGGGCAGGCCGAAATCCGTGACCGACACCGCTGCTGACAGCCACGCCGCCGGGTCCGCCGCAGGCGACACCCCGACCGCGACCTTCACCACCGACGCGGACGGGCAGGCGTGGACCCCGCCCACGTGGGACGAGATCGTCAGCACGCACAGCGCCCGGGTCTACCGACTGGCCTACCGCCTGACGGGCAACCAGCACGACGCCGAGGACCTCACCCAGGAGGTCTTCGTCCGCGTCTTCCGCTCCCTGTCGACGTACTCGCCGGGCACCTTCGAGGGCTGGCTGCACCGCATCACCACCAACCTCTTCCTCGACATGGTGCGGCGCAAGCAGCGCATCCGCTTCGACGCCCTCGGCGAGGACGCGGCCGAGCGCCTGGCCAGCCGCGAGCCCACCCCGCAACAGCTCTTCAACGACGCGCACTTCGACGCCGACGTCCAGCAGGCGCTGGACACCCTGGCGCCCGAGTTCCGCGCCGCCGTCGTCCTGTGCGACATCGAGGGACTGTCCTACGAGGAGATCGCCGCCACCCTCGGCGTGAAGCTCGGCACGGTCCGCTCCCGTATCCACCGCGGCCGGTCCCAGCTCCGCAAGGCCCTGGCGCACCGCTCCCCGGAGGCCCGCGCGGCCGAGCGGCGCTCCTTCCTCGCCCGGGTCCCCGCTCTGGGGGGAGGGGGCGCGACCGCGTGAGTGGATCCCGGCCGAAACCTGTCGAGGCACGCCTCGCAGAGCAGCACCTGGGAGACCGGCTCTCCGCCCTGGTGGACGGAGAACTCGGTCATGAGTCGCGTGAGCGGGTCCTCGCGCACCTGGCCACCTGCGCCCGGTGCAAGGCCGAGGCGGACGCCCAGCGCGCGCTGAAGAACGTCTTCGCGGAGGCCGCCCCGCCCCCGCCCTCGGCGAGCCTCCTGGCCCGCCTCCAGGGCCTCCCCTCGGGCGGCGGCCCGGACGGCGGCGGCACGCCGTTCGCCGGGGACGGCCCCGGCGCCTCCGGCGGCCCCGGCACCTTCGGGGCGAGGCGCGGCGAACGCCTCCCGTTCGGGTACGTCCCGGCCCGCCCGCACGGCCTGCTCCCGGCCGGCCCGGACGGCGCCGGCCGGCCCCGGGACGACGGTTTCCGCATCCACCCCGTCGGCCGCCCGGACGACGGCCGCTCCGCCTCGCGCGGCCGGCGGTTCGCCTTCGCCGCCGCCGGCGCGGTGTCGCTGGCCGCGCTGGCCCTCGGCGGGGTGACCACCGCCTTCCCCGGCGACCCCGGCACGGACACCCGCGGCGGCTCCGGCATCGTCCCGGTGCGCTCGGCCGGCTCCGGCACGGGCGGCGGCGCGGCCACGCCCGACAGCCAGCGCCGGCGCCCGATGGGGCCGCTGCTCGCCCAGGGCGGCGCGCTGCTCGGGTCGGCCCCGGTGGCGCCGACCACGCTGTCCGCGCCGCTGCTGCCCGGCGTCCCCGCCCCGTCCTCCGGGCAGGCCCGGAGCGAAGGGGTGCGCGGGCTGACCGCGCCGGTCTTCGCCGGGGCGGCCGCCGTCTCCGCGCTGATACGCCCGCTCGGCGACTGGCCCGCGTCCTCCGGAGCCACCGGCTCCGCCCCCCTGACCGCCCCCGTCCCCGACACCGCCTCCTCCGCCTCCCCGGCCCCGCCCCGTTCCTCGCCCTGACCGTCGCCGCGGCACGGCCGGCGCACCTGGTTGAATCCTCACAGGCCGTGCCCGGGGCGACCCGGGACGGCGGACGACGTCCCGTGGCCGCCGCAGCGCGCGGTCGCGGCCCAGCCGTGGGGAGAGCATGAACGAGGGGAACGGTGTGCCGTCGCCGGAAGGACCACGGGGACCGGCGGGGTCGACCCCGGCCTCCCCGGCCCCGCCCCGACCCCCCGCCTCCGACGGCGACTTCGAACTGGCCAAGCCGGCCCCGGCCGCGCCGCACCGCACCGGCACGGAGGCCGTGACCGAGGCGGAGGGAACCGTGGCCGGGACGCGGGCGCCGGGGAGCACCGCAGGCGGCGGGACCGGGGACGAGGGAAGCGCCGCGGGCGCCGTACGGCACCCGGCCACGGCCGGCGAGGCCGCCGTACCCGACCCCGACGAGCCGGTCAGGCCCCTGCACGACCCCGACCCCTACAGCACCCCGCCCTACGGCGAACCCGGCCCCTGGGCCCCCGCGCCGCCCGTGCAGCACCCGGCGGTCACCCCGGCGCACGGCACGCCCGGGCTCGTGGTCCCCGCCCCGTCGTCGGCGTTCCCCGCGCCCGGGGGCACGCCCGCGGCCCAGGTGCCCGCGCCGCCCGTGCAGCACCCGGCGGTCACCCCGGCGCACGGCACGCCCGGGCCCGCGGTCCCCGCCCCGTCGTCGGCGTTCCCCGTGCCCGGGGGCACGCCCGCGGCCCAGGTGCCCGCGCCGCCCGTGCAGCACCCGGCGGTCGCCCCGGGGCACGGCACGCCCGGGCCCGTGGTCCCCGCCCCGTCGTCGGCGTTCCCCGTGCCCGGGGGCACGCCCGCGGCCCAGGTGCCCGCGCCGCCCGTGCAGCACCCGGCGGTCGCCCCGGA
>NZ_JBVJOT010000013.1:14352-31567 GCF_055583025.1 Streptomyces sp. NPDC104831 | reverse complement strand
CGGGGCACGGCACGCCCGCGCCCGCGTCCCCGACGTCAGTCACGATGGCGGCGAGCCCCGACACGTCGGCTCCGGCCCCCGCCACGGCGGCAGCGACCTCCGCCGCCCGCCAGGACACGCCCCCGGTCTCACCGGCTCCCGTCCCGCCGGCTCCGGCCCCCGCCACGGCGGCCGCGACTCCCGCGCCCGCGCCCCCGGCGCCCCTCACGGCGGTCGTGCCCCCTGCCCCCGCCCGGTCGGCTGCGGCGCCCCTCACGGCGGCCGTGCCCGCCGAGCCCGCCCCGTCGGCTGCGGCCCCGGTGTCCGACGTCTCCCGGAGCGCCCCACCCGCCCCGGCCCCCGTGTCCGCCGCGCCCCAGGACGCGCCCCCGCCCCACGTGCCCGCGCAGGCCGCGGATCCCGGGGTGCCGGGTGCCGATCCCTGGGGGCGGTACGACCCCTGGGCCGCGCGCGGGCCGTTGCAGCAGACGGGGGCCAAGGTGCTGTCGCCGGACGCCCGCCGGCGGCGGGCCCGGCGGTACGCCATCGCCTGGACCCTCGCGGTCGCCGCCGTCTCCGGCGGGATCGGCGGAGTCGTCGGCGCCCACGTCGAACGCGAGGGCCTCGGCGGCGCA
Source organism: Streptomyces sp. NPDC104831 (assembly GCF_055583025.1). Taxonomy (NCBI): domain Bacteria; kingdom Bacillati; phylum Actinomycetota; class Actinomycetes; order Kitasatosporales; family Streptomycetaceae; genus Streptomyces; species Streptomyces sp. NPDC104831. The sequence goes on along the minus strand of NZ_JBVJOT010000013.1, from coordinate 30,953 downwards.
CGGCTGCCGCGGGCCGGAGAGGTGCCGGCCGGCCGCGCGCCGGACAGCGTGGCCGGGATCGCCGCCCGCGCCCTGCCCGGCGTGGTCACCCTGCACGTGCGAGGCGGCGGGAAGGCGGGCACCGGCACCGGCTTCGTGCTGGACGCCGACGGGCACATCCTCACCAACAACCACGTCGTCGCGCCCGCAGGGCCGGACGGCGAGACGGAGGTGACCTTCAGCGGTGGCGACACCGTGCGGGGCGAGGTCGTCGGCCGGGACAGCGGCTACGACCTCGCCGTCGTCCGGGTGCGCGGCGTCGACGAACTCACCCCGCTGCCCCTCGGCGACTCCGACGCCGTCCGGGTGGGCGACCCCGTCGTCGCGATCGGCGCCCCCTTCGACCTCGCCGACACGGTCACCTCCGGCATCATCAGCGCCAAGGAACGGCCCATTACGGCCGGCGGGGACAAGGGCGACGCGAGCGACGTCAGCTACGTCGACGCGCTCCAGACCGACGCCCCCGTCAACCCGGGCAACTCCGGCGGCCCGCTGCTCGACTCCCGGGCCCGGGTCGTCGGCGTCAACTCCGCCATCCGCTCCGCCGGCGGCGGCTCCGGCACCGACGGCGACCAGGCCGGCTCCATCGGCCTCGGCTTCGCCATACCCGTCAACCAGGCCAAGCGGGTCGCCGAGGAGCTGATAGACCACGGCCACGCCACCCACCCCGTGATCGGCGTCACGCTCGACATGGGCTACACCGGCGACGGCGCCCGCGTCGGCGACAAGGGCGCGAACGGCGGCCCCGCCGTCACCCGGGGCGGCCCCGGCGCGCGGGCCGGCCTGGAGCCGGGCGACGTCATCACCGGGGCCGACGGCCGGCGCGTGCACACCGGACCGGAACTGATCGTCAGGATCCGCGCCCACCGGCCCGCTGATAGACCACGGCCACGCCACCCACCCCGTGATCGGCGTCACGCTCGACATGGGCTACACCGGCGACGGCGCCCGCGTCGGCGACAAGGGCGCGAACGGCGGCCCCGCCGTCACCCGGGGCGGCCCCGGCGCGCGGGCCGGCCTGGAGCCGGGCGACGTCATCACCGGGGCCGACGGCCGGCGCGTGCACACCGGACCGGAACTGATCGTCAGGATCCGCGCCCACCGGCCCGGCGACCGGCTGCGGCTGACGGTCGAACGGGGTGGTACGCGGCGGGAGGTGTCACTCGTACTGGGCGCGTCCGACCGGAACTGACAGAAGTCTCACCTCGGGACGGTACCGGTCGGACGGGATGGCCGGGTACCGTTGAGCGACCGAGGACATCGCAAGGAGCGTCAGGTGTTCAATGACATAGGGCCACTGGAGCTGGTGACCATCATCGTGCTCGCCGTGCTCGTCTTCGGTCCGGACAAGCTCCCCAAGGTCATCCAGGACGTGATGCGCACGATCCGGAAGATCCGCGAGTTCTCCGAGAGCGCCAAGCAGGACATCCGTGACGAACTGGGACCGCAGTTCAAGGACTTCGAGTTCGAGGATCTCAACCCCAAGACCTTCCTCCGCAAGCAGCTGGACAACGAGGACCTGGGCCTGAAGGAGATCCGCAACGGCTTCGACCTGAAGAAGGAGATGGCCGAGGTCACGGACGCCGTCCACGGCCGCGACGGCGACGCGCCGTCCCTGCCCCCCTCCTCGTCCCCCTCCTCCGGCGGGCGCGTCGACATGACGAAGAAGCCCGAGGGCCCCGGCGACGACCGCCCGCCCTTCGACGCGGACGCCACATAAGCCCCGCTTCCTCCTCCCGACACGCAGGCGGGCGTACGCCGCACACGTGACGTGTTTCATAGCGTGCGCCCGTCGCACACGGCCTGAACAGGCCGTTCGCGCGACCCACGCATCCAGCGCCTGCCCTGCCGCTCTCAGCGGTGTGGATATGCTGCCGAGTTGTTGTGCGGACCGGACGCGTACGCCCGAAGGGGGGCGGGCCACCCGGTCCGACGAGAGCGAGGAGGCGTCCGGGCAGATGGAGACGACGAGTCGGGTGGGCGCGCAGGCGCCGGCCGCGGAGGGCGGACAACAGCTCCCCTCCGGCCGGCGTACGGTCGACGGTTACCTGCGGGCGCCCTTCCCGTGGTACGGGCTCGACGAGGCGTTCACCGGGCCGCGCTGGCTGATGCAGGTCGGCACGACGGCCGACGGTGCCGTGGAACACGGTTCGATCGGGCACGGGGACGAGCCCTCGGTGCGGGGCGAGTCCGGCACCGGGGAGTCCCGGGAGAAGTTCACGGTGGTCGTGACCGTCGCCGCGCAGCCGTCCCGGCGCAGTGCCGACGGCACCGGGCTGCTGGAGGCGACGTCGGTGTCCTCCGCGGCGTGGCTGGCCGGGGTGGGGCTGCTGTCGTTCACCTGGCCGGGGCAGATGGACCACGGCCTGCGGGACGACTGGCTGGAGCAGCAGACCGAGACGGCGTGGGCCCTGGCCGACGATCTGGAAGGACCGGAGTGGAGCCGGCTCTCCCTGCCGGTGGACGGGGCCGCGGCGTCGTTCTACTACCGGGAGTCCGCGTACGGATGGGTGCTGGCCGGCACGACCGGGGCGGGGGTCCACCTGGGCGCGTACGGACGGGGCATGAGCGCGTACGGGCTCGGGTTCGCCGTGGTCGAGGACGTGGCCGCGTACGCCTGACGAGCGCGTGCGCACGACGAGCGCACACGCGACGACGAAGGGGCGCCGGTGTTCCGGCGCCCCCCCGTGGAAGTGCTGAAGACCTGTCAGAACTTGTTCTTCGGGGTGATGCCCAGGGACAGGCCCGACAGACCGCGCTGCCTGCCGCCCAGCTTGCCCGCGATCGCGCGCAGGGCCGAGCCCGCCGGGGAGCCGGGGTCGGTCAGGACCACCGGCTTGCCCTCGTCGCCGCCCTCGCGGAGGCGGACGTCGATGGGGATGCTGCCGAGGACCGGGACCGTCGCCCCCGTGGTGCGGGTGAGGCCGTCGGCGACCAGCTGCCCGCCGCCCGTGCCGAAGACGTCGACCATCTCGCCGCAGTGCGGACAGGGCAGGCCGGACATGTTCTCGACCACGCCGACGATCTTCTGGTGGGTCTGCACGGCGATGGAACCGGCGCGCTCGGCGACCTCGGCCGCCGCCTGCTGCGGGGTCGTCACGACCAGGATCTCGGCGTTCGGGACCAGCTGGGCCACGGAGATCGCGATGTCACCGGTGCCGGGCGGCAGGTCCAGCAGCAGGACGTCCAGGTCGCCCCAGTAGACGTCGGCGAGGAACTGCTGGAGGGCGCGGTGCAGCATCGGGCCGCGCCACACGACCGGGGCGTTGCCCGGCGTGAACATGCCGATGGAGATGACCTTCACGCCGTTCGCGGACGGCGGCATGATCATGTTCTCGACCTGGGTGGGCCGGCCGTCGGCGCCCAGCATGCGCGGCACGCTGTGGCCGTAGATGTCGGCGTCCACGACACCGACCTTCAGGCCGTCGGCCGCCATCGCCGCCGCCAGGTTCACCGTGACCGAGGACTTGCCGACGCCGCCCTTGCCGGAGGCGACCGCGTAGACCCGGGTGAGGTTGCCCGGCTTGGCGAAGGGGACCTCGCGCTCGGCCTGGCCGCCGCGCAGCGCCGCCGCCAGCTCCTTGCGCTGCTCGTCGCTCATCACGTCCAGGGTGACGTCGACCCGGGTGACGCCCTCGACCCGCGAGACCGCCTCGGTGACGCGTTGCGTGATGGTGTCCCGCATCGGGCAGCCGGACACCGTCAGATACACGGTGACCGCGACCGCTCCGTCCGCGCCGATCTCCACGGACTTGACCATCCCGAGTTCGGTGATCGGGCGGTTGATCTCGGGGTCGTTCACCGTCGCCAGTGCCTCGCGCACCGCGTCTTCCGTAGCCATAAGGACGATGGTACGGCCCGCCGAGGGGCCTGAGGGATGCCCTTCAGCGGTCGTCTGTGTCACGTCCCGGGGGGCGTTCCGTCCGTTCCGCCGGGAATACGACCTGACCCGCCTGCCCGTCGTACCGGCGGTGCTCCTCCAGCTCCTTCACCAGGTCCTGGAGCTCGGAGCGGATCCAGTCGCGGGTGGCCACCTCGCCCAGCCCCATGCGCAGCGCGGCCACCTCCCGGGTCAGGTACTCGGTGTCGGCGATGGACCGCTCGTTCTGCTTGCGGTCCTGCTCCAGGTTGACCCGGTCCCGGTCGTCCTGCCTGTTCTGCGCGAGCAGGATCAGCGGGGCCGCGTAGGACGCCTGGAGGGACAGCATCAGGGTGAGGAAGATGAACGGGTACTCGTCGAACCGCAGATGGCGGGGCGCGGCGACGTTCCACAGCACCCACACGATGATGACGACCGTCATCCAGACGATGAAGCGCCCCGTGCCGAGGAACCGGGCGATCTTCTCCGACAGCCGCCCGAAGGCCTCCGGGTCCCACTCGGGCAGGAACCGGCGCCGGGGCGGGCGCGGCTGGTCCAGCCGGGCCCGGGGCCGGCCGGCGGCCGTGGCGCCCGCCGGATTGCGGTCGCGGGCCGCGGACTCGCGCTCAGGAGCCATGCGGGGGCGCCTCCTCTCCCTCGTCCAGATGGAACTCCGTCTCCCGCCAGTCGTCGGGCAGCATGTGGTCCAGCACGTCGTCCACGGTCACCGCGCCGAGCAGCGACCCCGACTCGTCCACCACGGGCGCCGCCACCATGTCGTAGGCGGCGAAGAACCCGGCGACGACCGGCAGCGCCGCGTCCGGGTCCAGGGGCTGCAGATCGTGGTCCACCAGCGAGCTGACCAGGGTGTACGGCGGGTCGCGCAGCAGCCGCTGGAAGTGCACGGTGCCCAGGTACTTGCCGGTCGGGGTCTCGTCGGGCGGGCGGCAGACGTAGACCTGCGCGGCGAGGGCGGGGGAGAGGTCCTGGTTGCGGACCCGGGCGAGCGCGTCGGCGACGGTGGCGTCCGGGCGCAGCACGATCGGCTCGGTGGTCATCAGACCGCCGGCGGTGTGCTCCTCGTACGCCATCAGGCGGCGCATGTCGGCCGCGTCGGCGGGCTGCATCAGGCTCAGCAGCCGCTCCTTGTCCTCCTCGGGCAGCTCGCCCAGCAGGTCGGCCGCGTCGTCCGGGTCCATCGCCTCCAGCACGTCCGCCGCGCGCTCCTCCTTCAGCTTGCCGAGGATCTCGATCTGGTCGTCCTCCGGCAGCTCCTCCAGCACGTCGGCGAGCCGGTCGTCGTCCAGGGCGGCGGCCACCTCCGCGCGCCGCTTCGGGGACAGGTGGTGCAGGACGTTGGCGAGGTCGGCCGGGCGCAGCTGCTCGAAGGTGGCGAGCAGGCTCTCGGCGCCCTGCCCGTGCTCCTCCAGGGAGAACCCGGTGACGGCCGACCACTCGGCGGTGAGCGTCTCCCCCTTCGCCCGCCGGAAGGCGCCGCCCTTGCGCCCCTTGCGCAGGAAGACCCGGTCGACCTCCCAGTCCCGGCGGGCGGGCAGCTGCTGCACGGACACGTCGAGGACGGTGACCTCCTCGCCGGTCTCCACCAGCGTCACCCGCCGGTCCAGCAGCTCGCCGAAGACCAGCCGCTCGGTGGGCCGCTGCTCGAAGCGCCGGACGTTGACCACGCCGGTGGTGATGACCTGGCCCGACTCGATGCCGGTCACCCGGGTCATGGGCAGGAAGATCCGGCGCCGGGTGGACAGCTCCACGACCAGTCCCAGGACGCGTGGTGGCCGTCTGCCGACGCGCAGCATGACGACCAGGTCGCGGACGCGGCCCACCTGGTCGCCGGCCGGATCGAAGACGGGGACCCCGGCCAGGTGCGAGACGAAGATCCGGGGGGCGCCGGCTGCCATGTCGGTGCTTCCTTTGCGTGGGGGTCTGTGTGCATTGCTCGGTTATGCCCGCACGGGTGTGCTTCAGGCTAGCCCGTCCTGATCGGATACGCCCTGGTGGGCGGTCCGGACGGACTGGCTCCGCCGTGCGGGTGGAGCCCCGGTACCCTGCGTACGCCGCTCAGGAACCGTCAGAAAGGCAGCTTCCTCCGTGACTGCGATCCCCCGGGGCCGTACCCGCCGCACCGCTTGGGCGACCACGGCCTGCGCACTGGCCGTGACGGGAGCGCTGGCGCTGTCGGGCTGCGGGGGCGGCGACGATCCCGACGCCGGGACGAACGGGGTCGGCAAGCTGCCCGCCGACCGGATCCAGGCGAGGACGCGGGCCGCGGCGGACGCGGCGAGCGCGGTACGGCTGTCCGGCACCGTGGTCAGCAGCGGCCGTACGTACCGGCTGGATATGCGGCTCAAGGCCGACGGCGGCACCGGGTCGGTGACCGCGCAGGACACGACGTTCAAGCTGCTGCGGATCGGCGAGGAGCTGTATCTGAAGGCCGGCGCGGACTTCTGGAGCCACGCCGACGGCGGCGACGACGCCTCGGGCAAGCTGGACGGCAAGTACGTGAAGGTGCCGCAGGGGGATCCCGCGTACAAGAAGTTCAGCGGCTTCACGGACAAGGACGTCCTCCTCGACGGCCTGCTGACGCTGCACGGCGCGCTGGCGACGGACGGCCGGCACGCCGACGGGTCGGGTACCCGCACGATCCGCATCACCGGCGACCAGGGTTCGGGCGGCACGCTGGACGTGTCCCTCCAGGGCACCCCCTACCCGCTGCGGCTGGTCAGGGCCGGCGACGCGGGGACGCTCCGCTTCTCGGACTGGGGCCGGGACTTCACCGTGGAGGAACCGGCGAAGTCGGAGACGGTGGACTACGGCCGGCAGCTGCCGACGTCGTAGCCGTAGCCGTAGCCGCAGCCGCAGCGGGCCGGCCGGCCCGGGGGCCGCGCGTCTGCGACGACCACCGTGCGCCCTCGGCCGCGCGCCGCGGACGAAGGAGGTCCGCCCCGCCGCCCGGCCCGGCGGGGCCGCAGCCGGGGTCAGTCCGTCATTTCCTCTTCCCGCGCCGCATCAGCAGCTTCGGCAGGCCCGCCGGCACCGGTTCGCGCGTGGTGACCGGAGTCGGGACCGGGCGCTCGGCCAGGCTGCCGTCGGGCAGCGGAGCCACCGCACCCGTCGGCACCAGGCGCAGCACCCGGCACTCGCGGGCCCAGCGGGCCGGCATCTCCTCGCCGTCGGGGGCGTTCAGCCGCTTGCCCTTCAGCTCGGCGACCGTCGCCTCCCACACCTCGGTCCCGGGTGCCGCCTCGGACACGGTGACCGGGAACGTCACCAGCCGGCCGCCCTTGTCCTTGCTGCGCACGCTCACCTCGGCGAAGCCCCCGTCGGCGAGCCCCGCCAGCGGCTGCTCACCCGGCCCGTCGCCGACCACGCACACCGCGCCCTCGTGCCATACGTGCCACAGCGCCCGCGCGGCCGGGGCACCGGCGCCCCCGACCCAGACGAGGCCGGACTTCTTCGCGGCCTCCTCGATGAGGGCCCGGTCGAGCAGCTCGCTTGTCATGTGCCCCAGCCTATCCAGGCGCCACCGGCCCGCCGACCGGCCCGCACCGGCCGTTCACAGCCAGCCGTTGCGCTTCAGCGTGCGGTGGATGCCCAGGCAGATCGCGGCGGTGATGCCCATGATCACCGGGTAGCCGTACCGCCAGTGCAGCTCGGGCATGTGCTCGAAGTTCATGCCGTACACCCCGCACACCATCGTCGGTACGGCGATGATGGCCGCCCACGCGGTGATCTTGCGCATGTCCTCGTTCTGCGCGACGGACGCCTGGGCCAGATTGGCCTGGAGGATGGAGTTGAGCAGCTCGTCGAAGCCCATGACCTGCTCCTGCACCCGGGCCAGGTGGTCGGCGACGTCCCGGAAGTACTTCTGGATGTCCGGGTCGATCAGCCGCATCGGCCGCTCGCTCAGCAGCTGCATGGGCCGCAGCAGCGGCGCCACCGCACGCTTGAACTCCAGTACCTCGCGCTTGAGTTGGTAGATGCGCGCGGAGTCGACACCGCGCGAGACCCCGCCCTTGCGGCCGGGCGAGAAGACCTCGGTCTCCACCTCGTCGATGTCGTCCTGCACCGCGTGCGCGACCGCGATGTAGCCGTCCACCACATGGTCGGCGATGGCGTGCAGCACGGCCGAGGGGCCCTTGGCGAGCAGCTCCGGGTCGTCCTGGAGGCGGTGGCGCAGCGCGCGCAGCGAGCCCTGGCCGCCGTGCCGGACGGTGATGAAGAAGTCCCGCCCGGTGAAGCACATGACCTCGCCGGTCTCGACGACCTCGCTGTTGGCGGTGAGCCGGTCGTGCTCGACGTAGTGGATGGTCTTGAACACCGTGAACAGCGAGTCGTCGTAACGCTCCAGCTTGGGCCGCTGGTGCGCCTGGACGGCGTCCTCCACGGCCAGCGGGTGCAGCCCGAACTCGCCCGCGATACCGGCGAACTCCGCCTCGGTCGGCTCGTGCAGCCCGATCCAGACGAACCCGCCGTCGCGGCGCACCTGCCGCATCGCCTCCTGCGGGCTCAGCGGCCCCGCGCTCTGCACCCGGGCGCCGTCGCGGTAGACGGCGCAGTCGACGACGGCCGAGGGGGTCGCGGGGTCGCGCGTGGTGTCGTACGACGTCCCGGGGTCCTTGCGCAGCGAGACGCGGGACGAGGGGCGGACCACGGCACGCAGGTCGCGGATCATCGACATGGGCAGGCTCCTTCGCGGGCGGGCGGCGAAAGCGCGCGGCAACGGGTGGAACTACCCGGAATGGGGACGTCCTGGCTGTGCGTGCGGGGCACGTCCACAAAGCGGGGAGCACCGCACCGTCGCGGTGGCGGATTCACTGCCGATGCAGAACTGATGCAGATCAGACAGATCAGGCAAAGCGAAACGAGGTGCTCTTCCGAACGACGATGCGCAAAGGAAGACGGCGGCCAGCCGGTAACTGTGTCAGCGGCCGGAAGAGCGAGTGGTACTGCACGGTCGACTTCGATCCATGGCAGCCCCACCTCCTCCGGCCGGTCCCTCGTAAGGGAGTCTCAACGGTGTCGGGGCTTGACAGCGACGCTTCCGCGTGTCGCCCCGAACCACCGGCTCAGAGTATCAGTCGCCCGTACTGTCAAGGTGCCGCTTTGCCCGCTGCTGACGAGTTCTATGCTCGCCGCATGGCTGATGTTCTTCCTCTGGTCGAGGCCCGGTTGACCACCGCGCTGGGCGAGCCGGACGCGCGCGCCGCCGTCACCTTCCTCGGCACGGACCGCATCGAGGTGCTCCGCTTCCACGAGGGGGACGTCGTCCGGTACGCCACCCTCGGGATGTCCCGGCAGCCCATGACCGACCCCACGGCGATGCTCGCCGACCCGGTCGAGGGGCCGCGCGCCGAACTGGTGCTGTCCGTCCGCGCGGGCCTCGCCGACACCGACAAACTGCTCCGCCCGCTCGCCGTCCTGGCCGCGAGCCCGCAGGTGGAGGGCCTGGTGGTGGCCCCCGGCGCCTCCCTGGACGTGGGCGGGCCGCTGTGGCCCGGCGCTCCCTTCACCTCGGTTCTGGTGGGCGAGCCCGGCGGGCTGGTGGAGGACCTGGAGCTGGACGCCCCGATGGACCCCGTACGGTTCCTGCCGCTGCTGCCGATGACCCCGAACGAGGCCGCCTGGAAGCGGGTGCACGGCGCCCAGGCCCTCCAGGAACGCTGGCTGGCGAACGGGACGGACCTGAGGGACCCCGCCCGCGCATCCGTCCCGCTGGACTGACCCGGCACCGGCCGCGAGGTGACCGATCTCACCAACGCAAGGCCGGATCCGGTCAGTTGGCGAAGACCCCGACGCCGTCCTCGGTCGCGTGCCCCGGCTGGAGCCGCTCCGCCTCGTGGACGAGGGCCCGGCGGCGGACGACGACCACGAGCGCGCCCAGCACCGCCGTGACGGCGGCGACCACGAACGGCATGTGGATGTCGGTCCACTCCTCGATCTTCGGGGCGAAGTAGGGCGCCGCGGCGGCGGCGAACCAGCGCACGAAGTTGTAGCCCGCGCTCGCCACCGGCCGCGGGGCGTCCGACACGCCGAGCGCCAGCTCGGTGTAGACGGTGTTGTTCACGCCGATGAAGGCGCCGGACAGGATCGTGCAGACGATGGCCGCGGTGTGGCCGCCGTAGCCGAGCACGAGCACGTCCGCCGCGAGCAGCACCAGCGAGCCGCCGAGCACCTTCAGCGAACCGAACCGCTTCTGCATGCGCGGGGCCGCGATCACCGAGAAGACGGCGAGCAGCAGACCCCAGGCGAAGAACACCGCGCCCGACCGGTACGGCGTCATGTCCAGCACGAACGGCGTGAAGGCCAGCACGGTGAAGAAGGTGTAGTTGTAGAAGAACGCCGAGGCCGCCGCCGAGGCCAGACCGCCGTGGCCGAGCGCCTTGAGCGGGTCCATGACCGAGGTCTTGCGGGCCGGCCGGGGCTGTTCCCTCAGGAACGCCGTGATGCACAGGAAGCCGATCGCCATCAGCGTCGCCGTGCCGAAGAAGGGATAGCGCCAGCTGGCGTTGCCGAGGACCGCGCCGAGCAGCGGGCCGCAGGCCATGCCGAGGCCGAGCGCGGACTCGTACAGCAGGATCGCCGCCGCGCTGCCCCCGGCGGCCGCGCCCACGATCACCGCGAGGGCGGTGGAGACGAACAGCGCGTTGCCGAGGCCCCAGCCGGCCCGGAACCCGACGAGCTGGCCGACCGAGCCGGAGGTGCCGGCCAGGCCCGCGAACACGACCACGAACGCGAGGCCGAGCAGCAGGGTCTTCTTGCCGCCGATCCGGCTGGAGACGAAGCCGGTCAGCAGCATGGCGACGGCCGTGATCAGGAAGTACGAGGTGAAGAGCAGGGACACCTGGCTGGCGGTGGCGTCGAGGCCCTGGGCGATCGACGGCAGGATCGGGTCGACGAGGCCGATGCCCATGAAGGCGACGACGGAGGCGCCGGCCGTGGCCCAGACCGCCTTGGGCTGCCGCAGGATGCCGCCGGCACCCGCGTCTAGGGGGTCCATGTGCTTCTCCCATCCCGCTAGATAGTTGGGTTATGCACATAGTAAGTTAGCGCATCTAATTAATGCAAGATGCATCTATATCGGCCGGTCAGGCGTATGGTCGGCTCTTCCGTCCGGACGGGTGATCATCCTTGACGTGGGCGGTCGGGGGTAGGACCGTGGAGGTCTATGAGGGGCGAACCCAGTTGCCCGAGATGTGGTGGCCGGGTCAGGGCTCCCGGACTCTTCGCCGATGCGTGGCAGTGCGATGTGCACGGCACGGTGTATCCGCTGCAGCCCGTGATCCCGCCCAGCGTCGAGGCGCTCAACGTCGTCGTGCACCGCACCCAGGTGCCGGTGTGGATGCCGTGGCCGCTGCCGGTCGGATGGCTGTTCACGGGCGTGGCGTACGCCGGGGACGACCGCAGCGGTGGCCGCGCGACCGCGGTGGCCTGCTCGGGCCCCGGCCCGCTCGGCGGCCCCGGTGAGCTGATCCTGATCGCCGAGGAACTGGGCGTCGGCCTCGGCGCGCGCTACGCCGGCATCGACGGCCCGGACCCGGGGTCGTACATGAACGTGGAGAAGCCGCCGCAGGCCAAGGTGCTGGCCGCCGGCCGCCCGACCCCGCTCTGGCACGTCTACCGCACGCCCGACGACCGGGCCGTCTTCGCCGGCGAGGCGCTCGGCATGTGGCTGTGGGCGGTGATCTGGCCCGAGCGGTCCGGGCTCCTCATGTACGACGAACTGGTGCTGACGGATCTGCGGGACGCGGGCGCGGAGATAGACCTGGTGCCGTGCGGAGCGCTGTCGCCGCGCCTGCTCCGGCCTTAGCGCCCGCGGGGGTGCCGGTTCCGTCGTGCGGGCGGCGGGTCTTCCGCGGTTTCCCGCGCTCACGCGGCGGCGCCGCACGTCCGGTACCGGCCCAGGCCCCTCGGGGGCGGTGGAGTAAAGGTCGCTTCGCGGGTTCGGGTGTGACAGTCGGGGACGGAAAACCTCGCTATCCTTAGGTGTCCGTGTCCCTTCCGTCCGTCTGTCTGGAGTCGTCGTGCGCATCGATCTGCACTGCCACTCCATGGCCTCCGACGGTACGGACACCCCGGCCGAACTGGTGCGCAACGCCGCCGCGGCCGGACTGGACGTCGTCGCGCTGACCGACCACGACACCACCCGCGGGTACGGCGAGGCCATCGCCGCGCTGCCCGAAGGGCTGACCCTGGTCACCGGGGCCGAGCTGTCCTGCCGGGTCGACGGCATCTCGATGCACATGCTGGCCTACCTCTTCGACCCCGAGGAGCCCGCCCTGCTCGCCGAGCGCGAGCTGGTCCGGGACGACCGGGTGCCGCGGGCCAAGGGCATGATCGCCAAGCTGAACGCGCTGGGCGTGCCGGTCACCTGGGAGCAGGTCGAGCGGATCGCCGCCGGAGGTTCCGTCGGGCGTCCGCACCTCGCCACCGCGCTGGTGGAGCTGGGGGTCGTGCCGACGGTGAGCGACGCGTTCACCGAGGACTGGCTGGCCGACGGCGGGCGGGCCTTCGTGGAGAAGCACGAGACCGACCCCTTCGAGGCGATGCGGCTGGTCAAGGCCGCGGGCGGGGTCTGCGTCTTCGCCCACCCGGCCGCCGCCAAGCGGGGCCGCACCGTGCCGGACTCCCGGATCGCGGAGATGGCCGAGGCCGGACTGGACGGCATCGAGGTCGACCACATGGACCACGACGCCGACGCCCGGGCCCGCCTGCGCGGTCTGGCGAAGGAACTGGGCCTGCTGGTCACGGGCTCCTCGGACTACCACGGCAGCCGCAAGAACGTGACGCTGGGCGCGTACACGACCGACCCCGAGGTGTACGGGGAGATCACCCGGCGGGCGACGGGCGCGTTCCCGGTGCCGGGCACCGGCGGAGCCTGAGGTCCTCCGGGGCCGGTCCGCCGCACCCCCTCACGCCCCTTCTCCCTCTTCCCGCAAGGCCTGCACTTCCCCCATGTTCGACATCGCCGTCTTCGGCTCCCTGTTCCTGACCCTCTTCGTCATCATGGATCCCCCCGGGATCACCCCGATCTTCCTCGCCCTGACCGCCGGACGGCCGGCCAAGGTGCAGAAGCGGATGGCCTTCCAGGCCGTCTGCGTGGCGGGCGGCGTCATCGCCGTCTTCGGCGTCCTGGGCCACCAGATCCTCAACTACCTGCACGTCTCCGTGCCCGCGCTAATGATCGCGGGCGGGCTGCTGCTCCTGCTGATCGCGCTGGACCTGCTCACCGGCAAGACCGACGAGCCGAAGCAGACCAAGGACGTCAACGTCGCCCTCGTGCCGCTCGGCATGCCGCTGCTCGCGGGGCCCGGTGCGATCGTGTCCGTCATCCTGGCCGTGCAGAAGGCCCACAGCGTGACCACGCAGATCTCGGTGTGGTCCGCGATCCTCGCCATCCATGTCGTGCTGTGGCTGGTGATGCGCTACTCGCTGCTGATCATCCGGGTCATCAAGGACGGCGGTGTCGTCCTGGTGACACGGCTCGCGGGCATGATGCTCTCCGCGATCGCCGTGCAGCAGATCATCAACGGTGTCACTCAGGTGATCCGGGGGAGCTGACCCGGTCGGCTCGGCTCCCCCGGAAAGCTTGAGTGGCGAAAGCCCGCGTGCGGGCTACGAGGCCTGGGCCTCGGCCGGGCGGATCCACAGGCGCTGTCCGATGGCGGCGGCCTGCTGAACGATCCGGTTGACGGAGGCGGCGTCCACGACGGTGCTGTCGACGGCGGTGCCGTCGATCTCGTCGAGTCGCATGATTTCGAAGCGCATGGGCTTCTCCCTTCGTCTGGTCATCCTCCTGCGGAGAACTACTGGTGTGACAGCCGGTGCATCCGGTGCCGTTCGTAGTCAACGCTTCCTTTGTTACGAACATTCCCTACGCTAAATAAATTTTTCGAACGACTAATAACTGACCGGTAAGCGGAGAGGAAGGGGCCGAGCGGGACCGGTTGTGTTCGCACTGTGACCACCGGGACAATGGAGACAATGAACGACGACCTGGCCGCCACCCTCGAAGCGCACATCGAACGCACGAACGCGCTGCTGGAGCGCATGCTCGCCGAGGTGGCGAAGACCCCCTCGACCCACGCGATCTTCGTCGACGCCGGTTACCTGTACGCCGCCGCCGGCCGGCTGGTCGCCGGGACCGAGGACCGCCGGGCCTTCGACCTGGACGCCGAGGGCCTGATCGACGCCCTGATCGACCGGGCCCGCACCATCTTCGCGGACAGCCGGCTGCTGCGCGTCTACTGGTACGACGGCGCCCGGCGCCGCATCCACACCGCCGAACAGCAGGTCATCGCCGAACTGCCCGACGTCAAGGTCCGCCTCGGCAACCTCAACGCCAACAACCAGCAGAAGGGCGTCGACTCGCTGATCCGCACCGACCTGGAGTCACTGGCGCGGCATCGCGCGATCAGCGACGCGGCCCTCCTCGGCGGCGACGAGGACCTGGTCTCGGCGGTCGAGGCGGCCCAGGGCTACGGCGCCCGCGTCCACCTCTGGGGCGTCGAGGCACCCGAGGGCCGCAACCAGGCCGAGCCGCTGCTCTGGGAGGTCGACAGCCAGCGCACCTTCGACCTGGACTTCTTCAAGCCGTACGTCTCCCGGCGCACGGCCGCCGCCTACGACGCCACCGGCACGGCCCGCCCCACCCGCGAGGACGTCCGCTTCGTCGGCGCCCGGATCGCGGCCAAGTGGCTCGCCTCCCAGGGCCGGGAAGCCCTCGCCGAACTGTTCCCCGGCCATCCCTACCTGCCGGGCCACGTCGACCAGGACCTGCTGGTCGAGGCCGAGGAACTGCTCCAGTACTCCCTGCGCGGCCAGGCGGAGCTGCGCCGTGCGCTCAGGGACGGCTTCTGGGAGCAGCTGCGGACGCAGTTCTAGGCCGGGCCCCGGGCGGGGCCCGCGCTGTCGTCCCAGAAGTCGGCGAGCGCCCGCGCCGTCTCCAGGGGCCGGTCGGTGTTCGGGGAGTGCTCGGCGTCCTCGACGACCGTGCGCCGGGCCCCGAGCCGTACGGCCATGTCGTCGAGGAGCGGCAGCGGCCAGGTGTCGTCCCGCGCGCCCGACAGCACGTGGAACGGCAGTGGCAGGGCCGCCAGTTCGGCGACCCGGTCCGGTTCCGTGCACAACTGGCGCCCGGTGGCCAGCAGCTGGGCGGGCCGGGTGCCCAGCCAGCGGCGCCGCAGGTCGTCCCGGTCGTCCAGGCCGGCGTCGAGCGCGGGCGTCCGCGTCTCCTCCGGCGGCTCCATCGCCTGGATCGTCTCCCACACCTCCGCCATGCTCAGCACCGCGAGGGCGTCCCGGAGCAGTTTCACGCGCTGCCGCTGCGACGCCGAGATCCGCGCCGGGCCGGAGGCCATCAGGGTGAGCGACAGAAAGGGCGAGGCGTCGAGCAGCACGGCCGCGCGCGCGATCTGGCCGCCCAGGGAGTGCCCCAGCAGATGCACCGGGCCGCCGATGGCCTCCGCCTGCGCGAGCACGTCCCGCGCCAGCTCCTCCTGCGCGTAGGCCGACTCGTCCGCCACCGGGCCGTCCGACTCGAACTGGCCCCGCCCGTCCACGGCGACGGTCCGGTACCCGCGCTCGGCGAGCGGCGCGTGCAGCGGATTGAAGTCCTCCTTGCTCCCGGTGAACCCCGGCAGCAGCAGCGCGACCCCCCTCGGCTCGACACCGGCGGCCACCGGCGCGTCGACCACGGCGAACTCCCCGCGCCCCGTCCGCAGCGCGTACGCACGGGCACCGGGCGGCGGGACGAAGGTGGCGGGCCTGCTCATGGGGAGAGGCTATCGGGAGGGCGGGGCAGGGGAGCGGGCGGTGTCCGGCCAGGGGGCGGCCGGGGGCGGGCCGGTGCAGCAGGGGGCCTGGGGGAGAAGGCCGCTGTCGGGCTCCCGGTCCGGCTCGGCCGAAGACGCCGATGGCCGGGTCCACTGTCGTGAACCCGGCCATCGGACCGGTGCTGCTGTGCCTTGCCGTCGGATCAGGCTTCGGGAGCCTCCGCGGCAGCCGTGGCCTTGCGGGTCCGGCGCGGCTTGGGCGCCGTCGCCCCGGCGCCGTCACCGGCCGCCTCGGCGGCGGGCTCCGCCGCCTTGCGGGTCCGGCGCCGCGGCTTGACCTCCGGCTCCTCGGTGGCCTGCGCCGGAATCTCCGGGGCGGCCTCCGCGGCAGCCGTGGCCTTGCGGGTCCGGCGCGCCTTCGGAGCGGCGGCCGTTTCCCCGTCACCGGCGTCCGCGGCAGCGGGGGCGGCGGCCGCGGTCTTGCGGGTGCGGCGCGGCTTGGGCTCCGTCTCCGTCTCGGTCGCCTCCGGCGCGACGGTGGCCGTCTTGCGGGTGCGGCGGGGCTTGGCCTCGGTCTCGGCCTCGGGGGCTTCGGCGGCGGCCGCGGTCTTACGGGTGCGGCGCGGCTTGGCCTCCGCTTCCGCCTCGGTCGCCTCCGGTGCCGTCGCGGCCGTCTTGCGGGTGCGGCGCGGCTTGGGCTCCGTCTCCGTCTCGGCGGTCTCCGGCGTGGCGGTGGCCGTCTTGCGGGTGCGGCGGGGCTTGGCCTCGGTCTCGGCCTCGGGGGCTTCGGCGGCGGCCGCGGTCTTGCGGGTGCGGCTCGGCTTGGGCTCCGTCTCCGTCTCGGCGGTCTCCGGCGTGGCGGTGGCCGTCTTGCGGGTGCGGCGGGGCTTGGCCTCGGTCTCGGCCTCGGGGGT
>NZ_JBVJOT010000013.1:0-14255 GCF_055583025.1 Streptomyces sp. NPDC104831 | reverse complement strand
GGCTTCGGCGGCGGCCGCGGTCTTCCGGGTGCGGCTCGGCTTGGCCTCCGTCTCCGTCTCGGCCGCCTCCGGCGCGACGGTGGCCGTCTTGCGGGTGCGGCGCGGCTTGGTCTCCGCTTCCGCCTCGGGGGTCTCCGGCGTGACCGGCTCCGCCGCCTTGCGGGTGCGGCGGCGCGGCTTGGCCTCCTCCGGGGCCTCGGCCGCGGCCACGGCCGGCTCCGCCTCGGCGACCGGCTCGGCGGCCTTGCGCGTACGGCGGCGCGGCTTGGTCTCCGTCACCGGAGCGGCCTCCGCCACCGGAGCCTCCGCGACCACGGGCTCGGCCACCGGGGCCGTGGCCTCCACCGGCTCGGCCGCCGCCGGCTTCCGCGTGCGACGGCGGCGCGGCTTCTCCGGGGCCTCCTCCACGGCGGGCGCCTCCGCCACCGCGGCCACCGGCTCCGCGACGGGAGCCTCCACCGCGGCCACCGGCTCGACGACGGGCGTCTCCTCGGTCGCCGTGGCGGCCGTCACCGGCTGCGCGGGCGTTCCACCGCGCGTACGGCGACGGCGGCGCGGGGTACGGGTCGTGGCCTCCGCCTCGGCCTCGTCCGTCCCGGCGGCCTCGGCGGCCGGCGCGGAGACGGCGGGGGCGGCGTCCAGCGGCGCTCCGCCGCGCGTACGGCGGCGCCGGCGCGGCGTACGGGCCGGACGCTCACGCTCGGCCGCCGGGGCACCGCGGTCGTCACGGCCACCGCGGTCGTCACGCCCACCACGGTCGTCACGTCCACCACGGCCACGGCCGCGCGCGCCTCGTCCGCCGGTCTCGCCCAGGTCCTCCAGCACCTCCGCGTCCAGACCGGCACGGGTCCGCTCGGAGCGCGGCAGGACGCCCTTGGTGCCCGCGGGGATGCCGAGGTCGGAGAACAGGTGCGGAGAGCTGGAGTACGTCTCCACCGGGTCGTTGAAGTCCAGCTCCAGCGCCTTGTTGATCAGCTGCCAGCGCGGGATGTCGTCCCAGTCGACGAACGTGATCGCCGTACCCTTGGCGCCCGCCCGGCCCGTACGGCCGACGCGGTGCAGGTAGGTCTTCTCGTCCTCGGGGGACTGGTAGTTGATGACGTGGGTCACGCCCTCGACGTCGATGCCGCGCGCGGCGACGTCGGTGCAGACCAGGACGTCGACCTTGCCGTTGCGGAAGGCGCGCAGCGCCTGCTCGCGGGCGCCCTGGCCGAGGTCGCCGTGGACCGCGCCGGAGGCGAACCCGCGCCGCTGGAGCTGCTCGGCGATGTCGGCGGCCGTCCGCTTCGTGCGGCAGAAGATCATCGCGAGTCCGCGGCCCTCGGCCTGGAGGATGCGGGCGACCATCTCCGGCTTGTCCATGTTGTGCGCGCGGTACACGAACTGCTTGATGTTCGCGACCGTGGCGCCCTCGTCGTCCGGCGCGGTGGCGCGGATGTGCGTGGGCCGGGACATGTAGCGGCGCGCGAGGCCGATGACGGCGCCCGGCATGGTGGCCGAGAACAGCATCGTCTGCCGCTTGGCCGGCAGCATGCCGATGATCTTCTCGACGTCGGGCAGGAAGCCCAGGTCGAGCATCTCGTCGGCCTCGTCGAGGACCAGGCACTTGACGTGCTTCAGGTCCAGCTTCTTCTGGCCCGCGAGGTCGAGCAGCCGGCCCGGGGTGCCGACGACGACGTCGACGCCCTTCTTCAGGGCCTCGACCTGCGGCTCGTACGCCCGGCCGCCGTAGATCGCGACCACGCGGACGTTGCGGACCTTGCCCGCCGTCAGCAGGTCGTTGGTGACCTGGGTGCACAGCTCGCGCGTGGGGACGACGACGAGGGCCTGCGGGGCGTCGGTGAGGTCGCCGGGGGCGGCGCGTCCGGCCTCCACGTCGGCGGGGACGGTGACGCGCTCGAGGAGCGGGAGGCCGAAGCCCAGCGTCTTGCCGGTGCCGGTCTTGGCCTGGCCGATGACGTCCGTGCCGGACAGGGCGACGGGGAGCGTCATCTCCTGGATGGGGAAGGGGTTGATGATGCCGACGGCTTCCAGGGCCTCGGCGGTCTCGGGAAGGATTCCGAGTTCACGAAACGTCGTAGTCAGGGTGCTGCCTCTTCTGTGTGTGCGGTGCGAGGCGAGCGCGGGGGTCATGTCTGACCGTGCCGGGGACGTCGGCCGCCGTACGGGCGAACCACTCGGGCAAGCCGTAAGACACGGGACCTCTGCCGACGCTCTAGCGCTCGTACCGCTGAGGGTCTCTCCCGTTGTCGCACGGTCAGAGCCGTACGGTCGTGGGGAGCTGTCGGGTCGGAGCCGATCGGGCCACCGACCGGGCATCCTCATGCGTGCGGCCTGTCGGACACGTCGAACACCGTCGACGCACTCAGCAGGCGCATTACCACCATACCCCGGATCGGCGCACATGCGACGGCCGATTCGGTCACGTAGTCGTGGTCACAGTGATCGGCGGGTGCATCACGGTGATCGGCCGAGGGCTTGAGCGAGCCGCCGAGCGGGCTATTGTGCGCCTCATGAGTAGCTCTGACAAGCCTGAGAACGCGTCCGCCGAACCCTCCGGACCCACCGGTGTCGCCGCCCAGGACTGGGCGCAGGCGTCCGCCGACCCGCAGTACCGCGCCGCCGTCGTGGACCTGCTCGGCGCGCTCGCCTACGGAGAGCTCGCGGCGTTCGAGCGGCTCGCGGAGGACGCCAAGCTGGCGCCGACCCTCGCGGACAAGGCGGAGCTGGCGAAGATGGCCTCGGCCGAGTTCCACCACTTCGAACGGCTGCGGGACCGGCTGACCGGGATCGGCGAGGAGCCGACGGCCGCCATGGACCCGTTCGTGGCCGCGCTCGACGGCTTCCACCGCCAGACCGCGCCCTCGGACTGGCTGGAGGGCCTGGTCAAGGCCTACGTCGGCGACTCGATCGCGAGCGACTTCTACCGGGAGGTCGCGGCCCGCCTCGACTCCGACACGCGTGAGCTGGTGCTCTCGGTGCTGGACGACACCGGGCATGCCGGGTTCGCGGTGGAGAAGGTGCGGGCCGCCATCGACGCCGACCCGCGCGTGGGCGGCCGGCTGGCGCTGTGGGCGCGGCGGCTGATGGGCGAGGCGCTGTCGCAGTCCCAGCGGGTGGTCGCCGAGCGGGACGCGCTGTCCACGATGCTCGTGGGGGGTGTGGCCGACGGCTTCGACCTCGCCGAGGTCGGGCGGATGTTCTCGCGGATCACCGAGGCGCACACGAAGCGGATGGCCGCGCTGGGGCTCGCGGCCTGAGCGGCGGCCGCCCCTCGGCACCGTGCGCCGGGGCGGCGGGGCCTTACGCCGGCGCCGACCGGCGGCGCAGGCGGCCCGCCGGGCGCAGCAGCAGGGACAGCGACGCCACCGAGACGACCGCGGCGCCCAGCAGGCTGAGCAGCGCGGTGCCGGGGCCCAGGGCGGTACGGGTGACGAAGTCGCCGAAGAGGGCTCCGGCGACGCCCGTCGAGTACACCAGCGGGCGGGCCGGCAGGCGGTGGGCGAGGCGGTACGCCCCCGCCCAGGCGAGGAGCAGACCGAGCACGGCGGAGCCGAGCGCTTCGTAGATCATGTCGGGGGTTCCTCCCACGGCCGGTCCGGCTCGACGGTTGTAGCCCGTCATACCCGTGACCTGCGGATTGCAATCCTTGGCTGTGGAGAAGTTGTGCTCCGTACGTGTGTGCGGACCCTACGGCGAACGGGCGCGGGAGGCACGCGAAGGGCCCGGCGGCACACGGCCGCCGGGCCCTTCGCGACGCCTGCGGTTCAGAGCGTGCCGAAACCCACCTTGCGCACGGTCGGCTCGCCGATCTCCACGTAGGCCAGCC
The DNA here is from genome assembly GCF_055583025.1 of Streptomyces sp. NPDC104831. Classification (NCBI taxonomy): domain Bacteria; kingdom Bacillati; phylum Actinomycetota; class Actinomycetes; order Kitasatosporales; family Streptomycetaceae; genus Streptomyces; species Streptomyces sp. NPDC104831. The sequence continues at coordinate 10,426 of NZ_JBVJOT010000013.1, read as the reverse complement.
GGTCCGTCGGCACCAGGACCTTGCGGCCCTTCTCGTCCTGGAGGCTGAGCAGCCCCGTCTTGCCGGCCAGCGCCTCGGCGACGATGCCCTCGACCTCCTCGACGCTCTGACCGCTCTCCAGAACGATCTCGCGGGGCGCGTGCTGCACGCCGATCTTGACCTCCACGGCTATGTCCCTCCGACGGTCAGTGATGTGCGCGATCAACCGCGCCGTACCCAGCACACATTAGCCCGGTGAGGGGACCCGTACGCCGCGGGACGGAACGCCACGAGCGAACACCGGGCGGGAACAAAGCGCGCACGCGCCCGGCGCGCCCGGCCGCAACACCGGTCAGTGGTGCTCGGTGCCGTGCAGCGGGAAGCCGGCGATGCCCCGCCAGGCCAGCGAGGCCAGCAACTGCACCGCCTGGTCGCGCGGGACGCTGCGGTCGCTGTGCAGCCACGAACGGGCGACCACCTGGGCGAGTCCGCCGAGGCCGGAGGCGAGCAGCATCGATTCCGCCCGGGACAGGCCGGTGTCCTCGGCGATGACGTCGCAGATCGCCTCGGCGCACTCGTTGGTGACCTTGTCCACGCGCTCGCGCACCGCGGGCTCGTTCGTCAGGTCGGACTCGAAGACCAGCCGGAAGGCCCCGCCGTCGTCCTCCACGTAGGCGAAATAGGCGTCCATGGTCGCCCGGACGCGCTGCTTGTTGTCGGTCGTCGAGGCGAGCGCGCCGCGCACGGCCTGGATCAGCGACTCGCAGTGCTGGTCCAGCAGCGCCAGATAAAGGTCGAGCTTGCCGGGGAAGTGCTGGTAGAGCACCGGCTTGCTCACGCCGGCCCGCTCGGCGATGTCGTCCATCGCCGCGGCGTGGTAGCCCTGCGCGACGAAAACCTCCTGAGCGGCGCCCAGCAACTGGTTCCGCCGGGCTCGGCGCGGCAGACGCGTGCCCCGCGGGCGTGCTGCCTCAGTCTGCTCGATGGCTGTCACGCCGCCTCCCAAAGTCGTCCACATGCGGTCTCGGCCGCGCGGCCATCGTACTTTTCGGTAACAGTGGTGTGCGCGGTGCGAGCGCAGAATTTCACGTACCGGACGACGGCGAAAGCCGTGCGGCACCCTCAGGAGGCCGGTCGCGGGCCCGGGGCGGGCGGCCGGGCGTCCCGCGAGGTCAGCGGTAGTCGTCCTCGTCGAGCGCGACCACGCGTGCCTGCTCCACGAGATCGGCCTCGTTCCCGCGGTCCGGGTCCACGCCCGTCAGGGGGTCGTCGCGGTCCGGGGCGATGTCGGCGTGCTGCTCGGCCGCGTCCACCTCGGGTGCCTCCACACCGAACTCCGTCACCGCGTCGGCCTCCAGGTCGTCGATGTCCTCGAACGCGTCGGGCTCTGTGGGGTCATAGGCCATGGTGGGCTCCCTTCCTACGAACGTCCCTGGAAACAGCAGGGGCCACACGCGGGTGCCCTCTGTACGAGCCTAGGAGACTGCTGATCCGGACGCCATGCCGTCAGGCCCGTTCGCTGTCCGGTTCTCCGTCCGAATACGGTTCACTCTGTGACGGCGAACACATGAATCCGGACGTGATCACCTCGTAACATTGCCGCATGCCTTCGACCGAGTCGCCGTCCGTGCCGGCCGCCAGTGTTCTTCCCCGAGTGGCGCCCGTCCGGGTCGGTGACGGCGAACGGCTGCGGTCCGTGGGGCTGCCCGGGGTCACGCTGACGATCCGGTCCCGGCAGCCGGCGCGCGAGGGCCTGCCGCCCGCGCTGTACGTCCACGGGCTCGGCGGCTCCTCGCAGAACTGGTCGTCGCTCATGGCCGAGCTGGACGGCGTCGTGGACAGCGAGGCGGTCGACCTGCCGGGCTTCGGCGACTCCCCGCCCCCGGACGACGGCGACTACTCCGTCACCGGGCATGCGCGCGCGGTGATCCGCCATCTCGACGCGGCCGGCCGCGGCCCCGTCCACCTCTTCGGCAACTCCCTCGGCGGCGCGGTCGCCACGCGCGTGGCCGCCGTGCGCCCCGACCTCGTCCGCACCCTCACCCTCGTCTCGCCCGCCCTGCCGGAGCTGCGCATCCAGCGCACCGCGGTGCCCACGGGACTGCTCGGCGTGCCCGGGATCGCGGCCCTGTTCACCCGGCTCACCAGGGAATGGACCCCCGAGCAGCGGGTGCGCGGGGTGATGGGGCTCTGCTACGGCGACCCGGGGCGGGTGACGCCCGAGGCGTTCCAGCAGGCCGTGGAGGAGCTGGAGCGGCGGCTGCGGCTGCCGTACTTCTGGGACGCGATGGCCCGTTCCGCGCGCGGCATCGTGAACGCTTACACGCTGGGCGGCCAGCACGGGCTGTGGCGCCAGGCCGAACGGGTGCTGGCCCCCACCCTGCTGGTCTACGGCGGCCGGGACCAGCTCGTCGGCTTCCGCATGGCCCGCAAGGCCGCCCGGGCCTTCGGCCGCTCCCGGCTGGTGACCCTGCCGGACGCCGGGCACGTGGCGATGATGGAGTACCCCGACGTGGTCGCCGGCGCCTTCCGGGAACTGCTCGCGCAGCCGCCCGGCAGCGACGGCACCGCCCCGGGCGCGAGGAGCTGACGGCCAGGGTGGGACGCCACAGCCGCCGCGGACCGGCCCCCAGGACCGAGACGACGGACATAACCGCGGAACGCACCGGCGGGCACGGCAACCGTGCCGACGGCCGGCAGGACACCGCCCCGGGGCCGCGGCCCGACCGGGGCGGGTCGGCGGCCGGTGCGCCGACGCCGGGCCCGTCCGACGGCACTCCGGCCGAGGGCGCCCCGAGGCGCGCGGGCGGTACCCCGGCCGAGGGTGTTCCCGGGCCCGCGGGCGGTGCCCCGGCCCAGGGCACGCCATGGACTTCCGCCGGTGCTCCGGCGACCGCTGCGACCGGCCGCCCCGACGGGGCCGCCGGTCGCCGGGGCGCGCGGCGGCGGCCCGGCGGCGCGCCCGGGCAGGGCGCGCCCCGGTCCTCGGGCGGCACCCCGGCACAGGACACGCCCCCGTCCTCCGGGGGCTCCCCCGCGCGCGGTGTGCCGAGCCGTCCCGAAGGTGATTCCGCGCGGGGCGGACACCCCGAGCAGCGGGAAGCCGGGGGCGGCTGGGGGGAGTTCGCCGGCCGGTCCGGCCGCCCGGCCCCGCCCGACGGGGCCGCCGGCCGTGGTGGCTCGCGCGCTCCCGGCACCACCCCCGCGCACGGCGCGTCCAGGGGGTCCGGCGCCGCGACCGGGAACGGTGTGCCCGCGACCGCCGACGGCGGCAGGCCCGGGGTGGTGCTGCCCCGGCAGCGGAAGGCGGGGGCGGAGGGCGGTTCCGGGCGCGGCCCGGGATCCGGCCCCCGGCGGCGACAGACGGGGCCGGACGGTGGTGCCGGGCGTCGTTCAGGGACCGGGTCCGGCCCTCGGCAGGAGTACCTCGAAGCCTTCGACGGCGCCGGCCCGCGCGGTGCGCGGCGCGGGGAAACCGACGGCGTTCCGGCCGGCCCGGGCCCCGGCTCCGCGCCCCGTACCGCCGGGCAGCCGGACGAGCCGTCGCGGCCGCCCGGCTCCGCCGTGCCCGCGCAGCGCGGCGCCAAGGGGCGGGCGTTCGCCGGCATCGCGGCGGCCGCCGTCACCACCGTGCTCGCGGTGATCGTCGCCGGCCAGGTCGCCAAGACGCGGGACGACGGCGACGTACGGTCCCGGTCCGCCACCGGCCAGGCCCACGGCACCCGTGCCTCCGGCAAGCCCGCGCCCGCGGCCGTACCGAGTCCGGCACCGCTGACGTACGAGCAGAAGATGAGCCGGACCTACCCGCTCGGCCCCGGCCTGAGCGGCGGGTCGGGGAAGTTCGACGTCGTGCCCGGGTTCGACAGGGCGCCCGGTACGGGGCAGAAGTACCGCTACCGCGTCGATGTCGAGCAGGGCCTCGGACTGGACGGCGCGCTGTTCGCCGAGGCCGTGCAGAGGACCCTGAACGACCGGCGCAGCTGGGCCCACGGCGGCGCGCGCACCTTCGAGCGCATCTCCTCCGGCACGCCCGACTTCGTGATCACGCTGGCCAGCCCCGGCACCACCGCCAAGTGGTGCGCCATGTCCGGTCTGGACACGACCGAGGACAACGTTTCCTGCGACTCGGCCTCGACCGAACGCGTCATGATCAATGGGTACCGGTGGGCTCAGGGAAGCAGGACGTACGGTGACCGGATCCATGCGTACCGGCAGATGTTGATCAACCACGAGGTCGGTCACCGGCTCGGCCACGGACACGTCACCTGCCAGAAGGACGGCGAGCTGGCGCCCGTGATGCAGCAGCAGACCAAGTTCCTGGACCACGACGGGATCCACTGCCGGGCCAACGCCTGGCCGTACCCCGGGAGTTGACGTGCACCGCTTATGTCACATTGACATAAGCCCGCATGTTCATTCATATTTCTGCGCATGTGGTCCCGTCACGCCGTCCCTGCGAGCGCCTCCATCGAGCTGGCGCTCATCGGCGTGACCGCACTCTGCGTGGCCGACATCCACTGTCGCTGACGGCGCCTCCCCCGGCGTTCGCGTCGCGACCGTTCGCTCCATCCCTCCGTGACCGTGTCACGGATTTTTCGACGACCCGACGCCGGGGCCGACGTCTGTCCGCAGTCGTCTCACTCCTCGTCCGCATGTCTCACGTGTCGAGAAAACCTCGATCCACCCGTCGAGAAGTACTCGATCAACCTTGATCACCTTCCTGATCAACCTGACTCGTCATCCCGAGAGGTCGTCATTCCGATGCGTCAACCGTCCGTCAGAGCGCGCCGCGTGGCAGCGGCATCCGTCAGCCTGGTCGTGGCAGCGGGCGTCGCCGCCTGTGGCCCGGAGGACAGCGATGCCAAGGCTTCCGGTGGCGACGTGGCGCCCCACAAGGGCGGCACGCTCACGATCCTGAACTCCCAGCCGCAGAGCGACTTCGACCCCGCGCGCCTGTACACCTCCGGCGGCGGAAACGTCCCCTCGCTGGTCTTCCGCACCCTCACCACGCGCAACCGCGAGAACGGCGAGGCCGGCGCGAAGGTCGTCCCGGACCTCGCCACCGACACCGGACGCCCCAACAAGGACGCGACCGTGTGGACGTACACCCTGAAGAAGGGCCTCAAGTACGAGGACGGCACGCCGATCACCTCGGCCGACATCAAGTACGGCATCGAGCGCTCCTTCGCCCCCGAACTCTCCGGCGGCGCCCCCTACCTGCGGGACTGGCTGGTCGGCGCCGCCGACTACCAGGGGCCGTACAAGGACAAGAAGGGTCTCGCCGCGATCGAGACGCCGGACGAGCGGACCATCGTCTTCCACCTGGACAAGCCCGAGGGCGAGTTCCCGTACCTGGCCACGCAGACGCAGTTCACCCCGGTGCCCAAGGGCAAGGACACCGGCACCAAGTACGAGTCGCACCCGGTCTCCTCCGGCCCGTACAAGGTCGTCAAGAACGAGAACGACGGCGAGCACCTCGTCCTGGAGCGCAACCCCAACTGGTCGGCGGCGACCGACGCCGAGCGCAAGGCGTACCCGGACACCATCGACGTGCGCTCCGGCCTCGACTCCTCGGTGATCAACCAGCGGCTGTCCGCGTCCCAGGGCGCGGACGCCGCCGCCGTCACCACCGACACCAACCTCGGCCCCGCCGAACTCGCCAAGGTGAGCGGCGACAAGGCACTGGCCGCGCGCGTGGGCACCGGCCACTTCGGCTACACCAACTACCTCGCGTTCAACCCCGAGGTGAAGCCGTTCGACGACCCCAGGGTGCGCCAGGCGATCGCGTACGCCATCGACCGCTCCTCCGTGGTCAACGCGGCCGGCGGCAGCGCCCTCGCCGAACCCGCCACCACCTTCCTGCCCGACCAGAAGTCCTTCGGCCACACGCCGTACGACCCGTTCCCGGCCGGCCGGTCGGGCAACCCGGCGAAGGCCAGGGAACTGCTCGCGCAGGCCGGTCACAAGAACGGCCTCACCATCACGCTGACCCACTCCAACAGCAAGGACTTCGAGACCAGCCCGGAGATCGCCACCGCCGTCCAGGACGCGCTGAAGAAGGCGGGCATCACGGTCAGGCTCCAGGGCCTGGAGGACAACGACTACCGGGACAAGGTCCACAGCGTGAAGACCGAGCCGGGCCTCTTCCTCGCCCACTGGGGTGCGGACTGGCCGTCCGGCGGCCCCTTCCTCGCGCCCATCTTCGACGGCCGGCAGATCGTCAAGGACGGAGCGAACTTCAACTCGGGTCTGCTGAACGACAAGTCGGTCAACGACGAGATCGACGCGATCAACAAGCTGACCGACCTCGACGCCGCCGCTCGGCGCTGGGGTGCGCTGGACAAGAAGATCGGCGAGAAGGCCCTCGTCGTGCCGCTGTTCCACCCGGTCTACAAGCGCCTGTACGGCAAGGACGTCAAGAACGTCGTCATCAGCGACTGGACCGGTGTCCTGGACGTCTCCCAGATCGCGGTGAAGTAGCGCCGTGAGCGAGGCACTCGTCGCCGTCGAGACCGCCGGGACGGACACCACCGTCCCGGCGGTCTCGGGGGCCCGCCAGTTCTGGCGGCGGCTGCGGGCGCAGCGCGCCGCCCTCGTCGCCGCCGTCGTCGTCGCACTGCTCGTCCTGGTCGCGCTCGCCGCGCCGCTGCTCACCGCCGTCGAGGGCCAGGACCCCACCACCTACCACCCCGCCCTGATCGACTCCGCCCGCGGCGGCGTGCCCATCGGCTCCCTCGGCGGCGCGAGCGCCGACCACTGGCTGGGCGTCGAGCCGCAGACCGGCCGTGACCTGTTCGCCCGGCTGGTCTACGGCGCGCGGGTCTCGCTCGGTGTGTCGCTGGGCGCCACGCTGGTCCAGGTCCTCCTCGGCGTCGCCGTGGGCATGGCCGCCGGACTGGGCAACCGCTGGGTGGACCTGGTGCTGAGCCGGATCACCGACATCTTCGTCGCGATGCCCCTGATGATCATGGCGCTGGCGCTGCTGGCCGTCGCGCCCGACGGCTTCCCGCGCCCGGTCCTGGTCGCGCTGATCCTCTCCCTGGTCTCCGGGTGGTCCACGATGGCGAAGATGGTGCGCGCGCAGACGCTCGCCCTGAAGAACCTCGACTACGTCTCGGCGTCCCGGCTCAGCGGCTGGAGCACCTGGCGCACCGCCGTACGCGAACTCCTCCCGGGCCTCGCCGCGCCGGTCATCACCTACGCCGCGCTGCTGGTCCCGGCGAACATCAGCGCCGAGGCGGCCTTGTCCTTCCTCGGCGTCGGCGTGCAGCCGCCCACCCCCTCGTGGGGCCAGATGCTCACCTCCGCCGACGTCTGGTACGAGGCCGCCCCGCAGTACCTGCTGCTGCCCGCCCTCGCCCTGTTCGTGACCGTGTTCGCCATGACCGTCCTCGGTGACGGCGTCCGCGTCGCCCTCGACCCGCGCGCCGCCTCCCGGCTGCGCATCGGCACCGGCCGCAAGCGGGAGGCCCGCGCCGAGGCGGCCCCGGCGAACACCCCGCCCGGCGACGGGACCGCCGTCGCGGACCCCGCGCCGCGGAAGGAGGAGAGGGCGTGAACGGCTTCACCGGTTTCGTCCTGCGCCGCCTCGTCGGCGCCCTGATCACCCTGTTCGTGCTCTCGGTGATCATCTACGTCGTCTTCTACGTCACCCCCGGCAACGTCGCCCAGATCACCTGCGGCCCGCGCTGCTCCCCGGCCCAGGTCCACCAGGTGGCCCAGCAACTCCACCTCGACGACCCGCTGTACGTGCGCTACTGGCACTTCCTCCAGGGCGTCTTCGTGGGCCAGGACTACTCCACGGGCACCTCCGTGGAGCACTGCGCGGCGCCCTGCCTGGGCGAGTCGTACCAGAGCGGCCGGCAGGTCACCGACATCATCTGGACCAAGCTGCCGGTGAGCTTCTCGCTGGTGCTCGGCGCGATGGTGATCTGGCTGCTGCTCGGCGTCGGCACCGGCGTGCTGTCCGCCTGGCGGCGCGGCCGCCTCTCCGAGCGCGTGCTGACCGCGATCACCCTCGCGGGCGTCGCCACCCCCGTCTTCGTCATCGGCCTGGTCCTGATGATCGTCGTCTGCGGAGAACTCCGGCTGCTGCCCTTCCCGCAGTACGTCAACTTCACCGACGACCCCGAACAGTGGGCGTGGAACCTGCTGCTGCCCTGGCTGTCCCTCGCCCTCATCGAGGCGGCCAACTTCGCCCGGCTGACCCGGGCGTCGATGCTGGAGACCCTGGCCGAGGACCACATCCGCACCTTCCGCGCCTACGGCGTCGCCGAACGCGCGGTGATCGCCCGGCACGCCCTGCGCGGCGCGACGGCCTCCGTCATCGCCCTCAACGCGGTCACCTTCGGCTCGGCCATCGGCGGCGCCGTGCTCACCGAGACCCTGTTCGGCCTGCCCGGCATCGGCCAGGAACTGGTGCACGCGGTCAAGGTCGTCGACCTGCCGGTGGTCGTCGGGATGGTCCTGGTGACCGGCTTCTTCGTGGTCCTCGCCAACGCCGTCGCGGACGTCCTGTACGCGGTGGCCGACCGACGGGTGGTGCTCGCATGAGCCTGGTGGAAGTGACGGACCTGACCGTCGAGTTCGGCCCCCTGCGCGCCGTCGACGGCCTCTCCTTCAGCCTGGCGGAGGGCGCCGCCCTCGCCCTGGTCGGCGAGTCCGGCTCCGGCAAGTCCACGGTCGCCGGCGCCCTGCTGGGCCTGCACCGGGGCACCGGCGCCCGGGTCGGCGGCGCGGTCCGGGTGGCCGGCACCGACGTCCGGGCGGCCTCCGACGAGGAACTGCGCCGGCTGCGCGGCGCCAAGGCGGCCATGGTCTTCCAGGACCCGCTGTCCTCGCTCGACCCGTACTACGCGATCGGCGACCAGATCGCCGAGGTCTACCGCGTCCACGCCCGCGTGTCGCGCCGCGCCGCACGCGCGCGTGCCGTGGAGGTGCTGGACCGGGTCGGCATCCCGGACGCGGCCCGGCGGGCCCGGTCCCGGCCGCACGAGTTCAGCGGCGGCATGCGCCAGCGCGCCCTCATCGCCATGGCCCTCGCCGGCGAGCCGGACCTGCTGATCGCCGACGAGCCGACCACCGCACTCGACGTCACCGTCCAGGCCCAGATCCTCGACCTGCTGCACACCCTGCGCACGGAGACCGGCATGGGCCTGCTGCTCGTCACCCACGACGTGGGCGTGGCCGCCGAGAGCGTGGACGACATCCTCGTCATGCGGCACGGCAGGGCCGTCGAACGCGGCCCGGTCGGCGCCGTCCTCGCCGCGCCCGCCGAGCCGTACACCCGCGAACTGCTCGACGCGGTCCCGCGCGTGGACGCCCGCCGGACCGGCTCCCCGGCCACCGACGAGGTCGTGCTGGAGGCCACCGGGGTGCGGCGCGAGTTCGGGCGCGGCAAGCGGGCGTTCGCGGCCGTGGACGACGTCTCGGTGACCGTCCGGCGCGGGGAGACCCTCGGCGTGGTCGGCGAGAGCGGCAGCGGCAAGACCACGCTCGGCCGCATGCTGGTCGGACTGCTGGAGCCGACCGCCGGCGAGATCCGCTACGCCGGGCGCCCGCACACCGGGGTGAACCCGGCCGTCCAGATGGTCTTCCAGGACCCCGTCTCCTCCCTCAACCCCCGGCGCGGCATCGGCGAGTCCATCGCCGACCCGCTGCGCGCACGCGGTGAACGCGACGAGGAGCGCATCCGGGGGCGGGTGTCGGAACTGCTGGAGCGCGTGGGGCTCGACCGGGCGCACTACGACCGCTACCCGCACGAGTTCAGCGGCGGGCAGCGCCAGCGGGTCGGCATCGCACGGGCGCTCGCCGCCGAGCCGCGCGCCCTCGTCTGCGACGAGCCGGTCTCCGCGCTCGACGTCACCACCCAGGCCCAGGTGGTCGCCCTGCTCGGCGAACTCCAGCGGGAACTCGGCCTGGCGCTGGTCTTCATCGCGCACGACCTCGCCGTCGTCCGCCAGGTCAGCGACCGGGTCGCGGTGATGCGGCACGGCCGGCTCGTCGAGTACGGGCCCGCCGACGAGGTCTACGACAGCCCACGCGAGCCGTACACCCGGCAGCTCCTGGCCGCCGTACCCGCCCTCGACCCGGAACTGGCGGCCCGGCGGCGCGCCGCCCGACGCGAGCCGGCGGCGGCCTAGCGTCCGGCTCCGAAGCCCGCCCCCGCACGCCGTCACGTGCCGCGTCCGCGCGCTCACCGTGTGACGCATTAGCGCGGCCGAACGTGACCCGCCCGCGAAAGTTACGAGCGTTCACCCCTTTTGGTGGGGGGGGGGGGGGGGGGGGGGGGGGGAGGGGGGGGAGGGGTAGGGGGGGGGGGGGGGGGGGGGGGGGGGGGGGGGGGAGTGGAGGGGGGGGTGGGGGGGGGGGGGGGAGGGGGCTGGAGAGAGGCGTTCCCGCTGCTGGCGCGGGTGTACCCGGACCTATTCGACTACGCGGCGGAGGA
>NZ_JBVJOT010000012.1:0-156117 GCF_055583025.1 Streptomyces sp. NPDC104831 | reverse complement strand
ATCTTGAGGCCGAGTAGTATAGCCTCGCCGGGGGTGATGGGGACAACCCCCCACCCCCCCCCCCTCCCCCCCCCCCCCCCCCCCCCCCCCCCTCCCCCCCCCCCCCCCCGCTGTCATGCCGCCGTCCGCTCGGGAAGCACCGGCCGGGCGGCGGGCCCGGGCGGCGGATCAGGGGCGGAGCCGGCGGCTCACTGATCGGAGTAGCTGATGTCGCCGACGGTCCATGCGCTGACGTCCTTGATCGCGACTCGGTACATTCCTCCCGTCTCCGGGATGCCGAGGCTGCCTTGCAGGATGCGGGCGAGATGGAAGTGCAGATGCGTGGGGGCCTCGCCGCGATCGGCCCGGGGCCCGCGCGGGCCCCGGGTGAAGACGTTCGAGAACGGGCCCAGGCGGTCCGAGTCCTTCAGGACCTCCGCCACCCGCTCCCGCCACACCGCCTCGGGAGCCAGCCGGCCGGTGATGACGGCTCCGCCGACGACCACGGTCAGCGACATCTGATTGCTCCGCTCGGACTCCACCGCGGCGGAGATGGCGACGAGCAGCTCATCAGGGTTCGACATGACACCAGAGCTTATTCGGCCCGCCCGCCTCCACACCCCCCGCGGGGCCCGAAGTGACCGCGGGGCCGGCGGGACGCGGCTCCCGCACGCACCGGCAGGACAGGCCGGGCCACGCTTCCTCCTCCGCCGGAAGAGTGAAATCTCTTCTTGTCGCAGTAGATTTCTGTCGCCGGTGTGGGTACGCTTTTTCTCGTAGACGAGGTCGAGGAGACCCGCCAGACACGAACTGGCGGGTGGCGGCCGCGGCGTCCCCGGACGCGCGCGGAAGGGCCGCCGTCGGCAGTACCGGTTCATCCAGAGGTTGATCCAGAGAGGAATGGAGGAGCAGACGCCATCAGGATCGCCCGGCCCGAGAGGCACTCGGACCGGGTACCGCAAGACCCCGGAATGGATGGTGGTCCCCGGTCAAGCAGCTGCGATCCCCCGCTCCGCCCTGCCGGGCCGATAGCGGAAACAGAAGGTCGGCACAGCAGTAGGGCCGACAGATGGTGTTGAATTTCCTTCGGGGCCCTGGTGCCGTACGGCACCAGGGCCCCTCGACGCGTTGCACAGCGAGGTGACATGACATCGGACAACCCTCTGAATGATCGTCTGGACGACGACGACTACCCCGCGTACACCATGGGCAGGGCAGCCGAGATGCTCGGCACCACCCCGGCCTTCCTCCGGGCCATCGGTGAGGCCCGGCTGATCACTCCACTCCGCTCGGAGGGAGGACATCGCCGGTACTCCCGCTACCAACTGCGGATCGCCGCTCGCGCTCGCGAGCTCGTCGACAGAGGGACCCCGATCGAGGCCGCGTGCCGCATCGTCATCCTCGAGGACCAGCTGGAGGAGGCACAGCGCATCAACGCCGAGTACCGCCGCGCCGCCAGCGGATCGGCGGGTGGCCCCGGCTCCGGCTGACCGTCACCCGGGGGGAGAGCCGTACGCCGCCGCCAGCAGGGACGGCAGGGCGGCGGGATCGGGTTCGTAGGTCTGGGTGCCCACCGTCGCCAGGGCGAGGGACGCCAGGACCGAGCCCGTGCGGGCGGCATCGGGCGCGGACCGGCCGGCCGCCAGCGCGGCGAGGTAGCCCGCGCGGAACGCGTCGCCGACGCCCGTCGGATCGGCGACCTCGGTCGCCGGGGCGGCGGCCACCTCCACCGGGGGCTCCCCGGCGCGGTCGATGCGGCTGCCCCTCGCGCCGAGCGTGGTCACCCAGGTGCCGACCCGGTCCAGGACCTGATCCCTGGTCCAGCCGGTCTTCCGCAGCAGCAGCCCCTGCTCGTACTCGTTGGTGAACAGGTGGTCGGCGCCGTCCACGAGCGCGCGGACGGCGGGGCCGTCCAGCCGGGCCAGCTGCTGGGACGGGTCGGCCATGAAGCGGATCCCCAGCGCCCGGCAGGCGCGGGTGTGGCGCAGCATGGCCGCCGGGTCGTCCGCGCCGATCAGCACGAGGTCCGCGTCGGCGGCGACCCGGGTGAGGTCGATGCGCGCCGCCTCCGTCATCGCGCCCGGGTAGAAGGACGCGATCTGGTTGCCGTCCGGGTCCGTGGTGCACAGGAAGCGGGCCGTGTGACGGGTGGCGGAGACGAGGACGGCACCGGTGTCCACGCCCAGCGCCGACAGCCGGGCGCCGTACTCCGCGAAGTCGGCGCCGACCGCCCCCACCAGCAGCGGGCGGTACCCCAGCCGGGCCAGCCCGTACCCGACGTTGGCGGCGACCCCGCCCTGGCGGATCTCCAGGGTGTCCACCAGGAAGGACAGCGACACCCGGTCCAGGCGGTCGGCCAGCAGCTGGTCGGTGATGCGGGCCGGGAACGTCATCAGGTGGTCGGTGGCGATGGATCCGGTGACGGCGATGCGCATCTCACACCCCCGTCGCGGCGCGCGGGGCGTCGAGGACGGCGTCGCCGATCCGGCCGGCGCTCTCGTCGGGGCGGCCCTCGGTCACGGACTCCGAGGTGAACAGGCGACGGGACATGGTTCGGGCGTCTCCTTACCCGGGGAGGGGGGCGGGGCACCGGCCCCGCACCGCCGCGGGAGCGGGGCGGTGCGGAGCCGGGCGGGCGGTGCGGAGGTCAGCCCTCCGGGTGGTGGACGGCGAACACCGTGTACGCGTGCGGGTCGGGCTTGGCCAGCGCGGCGGCCCGGTCCCGGTACACCTGCACGTCCGGGTCGCCCATGGTGGCCTTGATGTCGGCCTTGCTGCGCCACTGGGCGTAGTAGACCAGGCGCTTGCCGTCGAGGCTGGTCAGGATGTTCACGGAGATGCAGCCGGGCCGGTGCCGGATGAACTTCTCGGCGCCCTCGCCGAGCACCTCGGCCAGCTCCCGCTGCTTCTCCGGTTCCACGTGGAAGACGTTGATCATGGCGTAGGTGCCGTCGTTCTCACGGATCACGGTCTCGGACACGACAGGGGTTCCTCTCATCGTCGGGATGGCGGTGGCACGGGGGTCAGGCGGGCGGGGCCGCCCAGGCGCGGGCCACCTCCAGCGCCTGCTCGGGATTGAGCCGGGGGTCGCACAGGGTGGCGGGCGCCGGCCCGGCCGGTGGGGCGCCGAGTTCGGCCGGATCTCTCCGGACGCACTCGGCGACGTCGTAGGGGGTGGTCTCCAGGTGCAGGCCCGCGGGCGTGCCGCCGGCCCCGGCGACCGCCTCCAGGAAGGCGCGGACCTCCTCCACCACCGTCCGCACCACCCGGACCTTCGCCCCGGACGGCGCCCTGACGGTGTTGCCGTGCATCGGGTCGCACAGCCACGCCACCCGGTGCCCGGCCTCGCGGACGGCGCCGACCAGCGGCGGCAGCGCGGTGCGCACCGCGGACGCGCCCATCCGGGAGATCAGGGTCAGCCGGCCCGGCTCGCGGTCCGGGTCCAGCCGGGCGCACAGGGCGAGCAGGTCCGCCGGGCGGGTCGCCGGGCCGACCTTGCAGGCGACCGGGTTGGTGACCTGCGCCAGCATCCGGGCGTGCGGGCCGTCCGGGTGGCGGGTGCGTTCGCCGATCCACGGCAGATGGGTGGAGGCCAGCAGGACGTGGCCGGCGGCGGTGCGCCGCAGCAGCGGCAGCTCGTAGTCGAGGACCAGCGACTCGTGGCTGGTCCACACCGGGGCGCCGGTGGGCAGCGCCCAGTCGCTGGTGCGCTGGCGCAGATACGTCACGGCGCGGTGGGCGGCGTAGTAGCAGTCCAGCATGCGGCGCGGGTCCGCGCGGCGGGCCGCCTCGGTCGGCTCCGGCGCGTTGACCAAGTGCCCGCGGTACACCGGTAGTTCGCGTCCGCCGACCCGTTCGGTGGGTGCGCTGCGCGGCTTGGCGAACTGCCCGGCGATCCGGCCGACGCGCACCACCGGCCGGCCGGTGCCCGCCAGCATCACCCCGGCCAGCGCGTCCAGCAGGCCCGCCTTGCGCAGGACCGCCGACGGGGTGCACTCGGCGGGGTCCTCCGCGCAGTCGCCGGCCTGGATCACCAGATAGTGGCCGGCCGCCGCCTCGGCCAGCAGGGTCCGCAGCAGGCGCACCTCCTCCCCGGTCACCAGGCCCGGCAGCTGGGCGAGTTCGGCGCGGGCCGCCGCGGCCTGGACGGGGTCGTGCCAGGCGGGCTGCTGCGGGGCCGCGCCGAGATCGCGGGGGAAGTCCTCGTCGAGGTCGTCCAGGGCCACCTCGACGGCGAGCGGGTGCAGCGGGTACCCGGGGCGCGTGAGCCCGGTCACGGTCGTCCTCCTGGGGTCGGCGCGATCGCGTACGGCGCGGTGGCGGGTGCCATCAGAACGGCGACCCGTCGGCGGGCAGCCGGCGCGCCAGCGTCAGCCCGTCGGCGACCGGCAGCAGGACCAGTTCGACGCGCTCGTCCTTGCGGGCGTGCTCGTTGAAGGCGTGGACGGCGGCGGCCTTGACCCCCGGGAACTCGTCGATCACCTGGCCGCTGAACAGGGTGTTGTCCACGAGGATCAGGCCGCCCGGCCGCATCCGGGGGACCAGCTCCTCCCAGTAGTCGATGTAGCCGGGCTTGTCGGCGTCGATGAAGGCGAGGTCCAGGTGCGGTTCGGCGGGCAGGGCGCGCAGGGTCGACACGGCCGGGCCGAGGCGCAGCTCGACCCGGTCGGCGACACCGGCCCGGGCCCAGAACTCGCGGGCCAGCGCGGTCCATTCGGCGGAGACGTCACACGTGATCAGGGAGCCGCCGGGGGCCAGCCCGCGGGCCAGGCACAGCGAGGACGAGCCGGTGAACGTGCCGACCTCCACGACGGTGCGGGCGCCGAGCAGCCGCACCAGGAAGGTCAGCAGGGCGGCCTCCTCGGGGGCGACCACCATGTGCGCCTGGTCCGGGACCGCCTCCCGGGTCCGCTGCGCCAGCTCCGCCAGCAGCGGGTCGGGGACCATCCTGCCCTGGGTGAGCAGGTAGTCGTGGAGTTCGGGCGTGAGCGCGATGTTCCTGAGCGTTTCGTTCCGCAGCACGGGTGCTCCCGGTGGTCTAGGGGATGGGTGCGCAGGGTGGGGCGACGGGGCGGGGCGCGCGGGGGCCGCGGCCCCCGGGTCCGGCTCAGGCCTCCGGGTGGTCCGGGGCGGCCGGCCACGCCTCGTACGCGCGGCGGACCTCCTCGGCCGGCCGGGGCAGGCCGGCGACGGCGGCGCGCAGGTCGCCGGCGCAGTGCAGTTCGAAGCGGCGCCGGCGGGCGGGACGCCGGTGGTCGCGCACGAAGTACGTCACGGTCGATCCCAGCGGGCCGCCCTCGTGCGGGTTGTGGCCGCCGCCCTCCCACAGCAGCCCCGCCTCGGTGTGCCAGGCGGTGACGAGCCGGCCCAGCAGGGGCGCGGAGGGGCGGTCCACGACGAACGCGGTGTGGTTCTCGAAGCCGTACGCGGACTCCGCCGCCGCGACCCGCTCGTCGAACGCCCCGCTGTCGCGCGGGAAGAGGAAGACCTCGACGGCGGGGTGCCGCCGCCCGTCCGGCAGCCGGAGCCGCAGGCGGGTGATGTGGACCTCGCAGCGCGCCGAATCCAGCCGGTGCCGGGCCGCGAGCCGGGCCCGCACCACGGTGCTGGGCACGGTGGGAAGGGGCGCCAGCCCCCGCTCCTCCAGGTGGCCGAGGCCCGCGTCGAGGGTGACGGGGAACAACAGGACGGCGCAGTGGTCGAACGTGCACTCCCGCTCGGTCAGCGCGGCAGCCGGGCCGTCCGGCCGCAGCGGGGCGAGGAGTTCGGACGCCGGTGCGGTACTGGCGTGCCGGGCGTCGCGGATCACCTCGTCCAGGCGGCGCAGGTCGGCCGCGCGGAACGCGCCGTCGGCGGCCGGACCGGCGGTCCGCCGCAAGGGCGGGTGGGTGGTGCCGGAGGATTGAACGAAGGCCATTGATACCTCC
The DNA here is from genome assembly GCF_055583025.1 of Streptomyces sp. NPDC104831. Taxonomy (NCBI): domain Bacteria; kingdom Bacillati; phylum Actinomycetota; class Actinomycetes; order Kitasatosporales; family Streptomycetaceae; genus Streptomyces; species Streptomyces sp. NPDC104831. The sequence goes on along the minus strand of NZ_JBVJOT010000012.1, from coordinate 150,211 downwards.
TGCCTCAGGGCCGCCGGAATTCTGTGCAGCTCTTCGGTTTCCGGGCAAGAGCGATCTGCCGGCGCGGAGTGAAAGGAAGGCGGAAAGCAGGGGTTACCGGTCCGTAGCACCGCCACGACCTGCGTAAACGCGATGATTCGGTCTTGCAGATGACCGGCATCGGGGGTGGCGATCGATCCGGGCGGAGCTTTTTCCGGCCCCCCGGGGAAGCGGAAGGACCGGATTCCTTATTGATGTTTCTTACCGTCGGGGAATGCGGGGTTCGTCGCTCCCGATGGAACTCATCGGAGGCACCGAACGACATCTCGGGGGGTGACGACGGAACACCCTGGGCAGCCGTCGATGACCGCACTCTTCATTGAGCTTTCTTATCGAGGCCGACCGCGCGGACGAGATGGGAATTCCTTATCGGGCGGTGCTGGACGAGGCGATCGGGTGCCCCGCAGAATCCCCTCTCGCAAGGCAGCGCCTGATTCGTTCTGCCGCGACGGAGGTTTCCCCGTGAACGCTCCACCCCCCGATCTCCCCGCCTCGCCCGGCACGTTCGCCGACGCCCTGGTCCGCGCGGCCGGCCGCCGCTCCGCCCCGGCCGTGTGGGACGGCGACCGCCGGTGGACCTGGCGGGACCTGCTGCACCGGGCCGAACGCACCGCGGCGGCCCTGCACCGGCACGGGCTCGCGGCCGGTGACGTGCTGGCGGCCCGGCTGCCCAACTCCTGGGAGCTGGTGGTGCTGCACGCGGCCACCGCCCGGCTCGGTGTCCTGCTGCTGCCCCTGCACGCCGCCTACGGCCCCCGCGAGACGCGCGCGCTGATCGAGCAGTCCGGCGCGGTGGCGCTGGTGGCCGCCGCCGGCCGGCGCGGACACGACCGCCTCGGCGAGATCCGCGCCCTGCGCGCGGACTGCCCCGGGCTGCGGCACGTCTGGGTGTCCACCACCACCGGGCCCGCGGGATCCGCCGGCACCGACCCCGCGGGCCCTGCCGCCACCGGTCCCGCCGCCGGCGGGCTGCCGGACCTCGCCGCTCTGTTCGACGCGGCACCGGACCCGGCCGCCGTCCGGCTGCCTCCCCCGCCCGCCGACCCGGCGGCCCCCCTGGTGCTGCTGGCGTCCTCCGGGACGACTTCCCAGCGGCCGAAGCTGTGCGTCCACAGCCACGCCGGGCTCCTCGGCAACGCCGCGGCCGTGGCGGCGGACGGCGGCTTCGACGACCGGGACACCGTCGTCTCCGCGAGCCCGCTCAGCCACGCCTTCGGCCTGCTCTCCGTGCACCTCGCCCTGGTCACCGGCGGGGCGGTGGGCCTGTTCGGCGCCTGGGAGCCCCGCGCCTTCGCCGCCGCCCTGCGGGGCTGCGGCGCCACCGCCGCCTTCGCCGTCCCGGCCCAGCTGCGCGACCTGCTCGCCCTGCCGGCGGACGGCTCGCCGGGCGCCCCGCCCACGCTGCGCGAGGTGCGCACGGGCGGCGCCCCCGTGCCCCGCGAACTGGCCGACGGCGTACGGCGCGCGCTGGGCGCCCGGCTCGTCGTGCAGTGGGGGATGACGGAGATCGGCGCCGGTACGTACACCCGCCCCGGCGACCCGCCCGAGGCGACCGGCACCATCGGCCGGCCCGCCCGCGGCGCGGCCGTGCGCGTCCGCCGCGACGGCCGTCCGGCCGCGCCCGGCGAGACCGGTGAACTGGAGTACCGCAGTCCCTGGATGTTCTCCGGCTACCACCGCGCCCCCGAGGCGACCCGGGCCGCGTTCACCCCGGACGGCTGGCTGCGCACCGGCGACCTGGCCGCGCTGCGGCCGGACGGCTCGGTCCTCTACCGGGGCCGCGCCGACGAGCTGATCAACCGGGGCGGGCTGAAGTTCAGCGCGCTGGAGGTGGAGGCCCTCCTCGACGACCTGCCGCAACTGGCCCAGCACGCCGTCGTCGCCCGCCCCGACCCGCGCCTCGGCCAGCGTTCCTGCCTGCTCGTGGCGCTGCGCGAGGGCACGCGCCTCACCCTGGAGGACGTCACCGGGCACCTGGCCGGCAAGGGCCTGGCCACCTACAAACTCCCCGAACAGCTCGTCGTCGTCGACCGGCTGCCCACCACGGTGACCGGCAAGATCGCCCGCGCCCGGCTGCGGACCATCGCACTGCCCCCGCTGCCCCGGCAACCGCCCCGGCGCACCCCGGTGGCGCCCGCCGGCCGGGCGGAGGCGGGAGCGTGAGCGGCGGCGCGCGGCCGGCGTCAGCCTGCCAGCTGCCCGCGCAGCACCGTCTGGAGTCCGACCAGGTTGGGGTTGGCCGAGTTGCGGTCCAGCCACGTCATCGTGACCGCCGTACGCAACCGGGCGTCCTCCACCTCGATCACCGCGACCTCGCGCCGGTCCGCCTGGGCCCGCACCGCGACGTGCGGCAGCAGCGCGCACCCCATCCCCGCGGCGACGCACGCGCCGAGGGTGCCGATGCTCGACACCTCCGCGACCGGTTCCCTGGCGGTCGCGCCGGAGAACGCGCCGTCGTACATCTCCCGGAAGCCGCAGCCGCGTTCGGTGGCGAGAAACGGTTCCTTGACAAGCTCGGCGAGCGGTGCCCGGCCGCGCTCGGCCAGCGGATGGTCCGGCGGGGCGATCACCACGAGCGGCTCCTCGGCCAGCGTCTCGGCCAGCAGCCCCGCGTCCGGCGGCGGAGCGCCGAAGGTCAGGCACACGTCCACGTCACCGCGGCGCACCGCGTTGTACAGCTCCCCCCGGTTGCCCTGCGTCACCCGGACCCGGGCCTCCGGATACAGCGCGCGGTACCGCGAGAGCACCCCCGGCAGCAGATGCAGGCCCACCGTCTCCAGCGCGCCCACCGCCACCTCCGTGCCGGGCCGGGCGACCGCCCAGCGCGCCTCCTCCAGCAGCTTCAGGATCCGCCCGGTGTACTCCGACAGCGTCACGCCCTGCGGGGTCAGCCGCACCCGCCGCTGGGAACGGTCGAGCAGGTCCACCCCCAGCTCGCGTTCCAGTGCCTGGATCTGATCACTGACGCTGGACTGCGCGTAATGCAGTTCTCTGGCCGCCTGGGTGACGCTGAGCGTCCGGGCGACCGTCTCGAACGTCCGAAGATGCCGTAGCTCCACGTCGTGGTTCCCCCTAGGTCGACCCATCGGCTCAGCCGATGTTACCCATAGGGCATTCCCGTCGTCACCAGCGGCAATTCGCCTTTCCGGTCCGCTTGAATGGTTTGTGCCGCCCCCCGCAACTTCCTCTTCCGTGGCGGTAATTCACGCAATCGAACGAAGGAGAATTACATGTCGACGCAGGCGGAACCGCAGCGGGCTTCCGTCGCACCGGCACGAACCGACAAGCCCTCGCGGACCCTGCTGGTCGGGCTCTCGCTCGGCTACTTCATGGTCCTGCTGGACATGACGATCGTCTCGGTGGCACTGCCCGCCATCTCCACCAGCCTCCACGTCGGGCTGAGCGGTCTGCAGTGGGTCACCAACGGCTACACCATCACTTTCGCCGCCCTGCTGCTGACGGCGGGCTGGCTGTCCGACCGCCTCGGCGGCCGGCGGGTGTTCCTCTGGGGGCTGGCCGCCTTCGGTGTCCTCTCCGGGGTGTCCGCCGCCGCGAACACCCTCGGCACGCTGGTCGCCCTGCGCCTCGCGCTCGGTGTGGCGGGGGCACTGCTGCTGCCCGCCTCCCTGGCGGTGATCACCAACTCCTACCGCGATCCCGCCGACCGCGCCCGTGCCGTCGGCAACTGGGCCGCCATCACGGGACTCGCCCTGGCCGCCGGCCCCCTGGTGGGCGGCGCGCTCACCGACACCGTCGGCTGGCGCGCGATCTTCCTCATCAACGTGCCGCTGGCGCTGGTCAGCTTCGTGATCACGCTGCGGCTGGCCCCGGAGACCGCCCTCAAGCAGCGCAGCGGCCTCGACGTCACCGGCCAGGCCGCCGCGGTCGTCGCCCTCGGCGCCCTGTCGTACGCCCTGATCGAGGGCCCGGCCAAGGGCTGGGGGGCCGGATGGGTCGTCGGCTCCCTGGTGCTGGCCGCCGCGGCCGCGGCGGTGTTCCTCGCCGCCGAGTCGCGGGCCGGGGACGCGGCGATGCTGCCGCTGCGCATGTTCCGCAGCCGTGGCTTCTCCGCCGCGCTCGCCTCCGGCCTGCTCGCCAACTTCGGCCTGTCCGGGCTGCTGTTCGTGCTGTCGCTGTTCTTCCAGGAGAGCCGCGGCTACTCCTCCTTCAGCGCCGGCCTGGCGTTCCTGCCGCTGACCCTGCCCACCGCCTTCAACCCGATCTACACCGGGCGCCTCGTCGGCCGCATCGGCCCGCGCCGCCCCGCCACCCTCGGGTTCGTCCTGATGGGCGTCGGCGCGCTGCTCCAGGCGCCGTTCACCGGGGACTCCGCCCCGGCGCTGGCCGCCACCGTGACCGGTCTGCTCGCCTTCGGCTTCGGTGTCTCCTTCGCCCTGCCCGCGCTGGTCGCCGGCATGGCGAGCTCCGTACCGCCCGAGCTGGCCGGCATCGGGGCCGGCGCGCTCAACTCCGCCCGCCAGGTCGGCGCCTCCCTCGGCGTCGCCGTCCTCGGCGTGGTGCTCAACCTGTCCTCGACCAACGCCGGCGGCACCAAGTGGGCGCTCGTCGTCGGCGGGCTGACCCTGCTGCTCGGGGCGGCCGTCACCGGCACGGGCCTGCGGGGGCGTCCCGCGAGCTGAACCGGCCCCGGCCCACGTGCAGCGCCCCTGCCCCAACCACTGGAGGAGCATTGGCAACCGCGTCACCGCCCGTCCGCCCCCCGGCCGGTCCGCCGGTCCTGCGCGTGGACGGGGTCGACCACCTCGCCTTCGTCACCTGGAAACCCCGCGCCACCGTCGAGTTCTACACCCAGGCCCTCGGCCTGCCGCTGGTGCACGCCATCACCGCCACCGGCTGGGTCACCGAGGACTACCCGGACTTCGTGCACTTCTTCTTCGACATGGGCGCGGGCAACCGCATCGCCTTCTTCTACTACTTCGGACTGCCCGAGGAGGACGCCCCGAGCGACCTGATGCACCGCTCGCGGCACCTGGCCTTCCACGTCGGCACCGAGGCGGAACTCCTCGCCTGGCGCGAGCGCCTGAAGGGCCACGGCGTCCGGGTCACCCGGCCGCTCGCCCACGAACTGATCGAGTCCGTCTACTTCGACGACCCCAACGGCATCCAGCTGGAGATCACCCGGCCGCTGCGGCCGATGACGGGGATCGACGCCCGGGACGCCGAGCTGACGGTCCGGGCGCTCGCCGACGTCGCCGAGTCCCCGCGGCCGTCGGTGGAGGCACTGTGGCGGCGCAAGGCGGAGCTGATCCGCAAGGAGACGGAAGGAGCCCGCCGGTGAGCCTCGCCCTGTACGTGCTCGACGTGCCCGAGTTCCGGCCCGTGGCACGCGCCGCCGAGGCCGCCGGGATGACCGCCCGGCGGACCGGCGACCACCTGGAACTGAGCACCGACGCCGACGAGGCCGTGCTGCGCCGCGACGAGTCCGCGATCCGCACCGCGGTGTGGCACGCGGCCCTGACCGGCGGCCTCGACGGCCGCATCGTCCGCTTCACCTCCACCATCCTCCACCTCGCCAAGGAGACGGCGTGAGCACGAGCACCGGCCCCACCCCCTGCCACCCGGTCCTCGTCGTGGGCGCCGGTCCGGCCGGCCTCGGCGCGGCCCTGGCCCTGCGCGCCGCCGGGCTGCCCGCGGTGGTCCTGGAGCGCCGTACGGAGAGCACCGTACGGCCCGGCAGCCGCGCCGCCTATCTGCACGGCGCCTCGCTGCGCGAACTGGAACGGCTGAGCCCCGGCCTCGGACACGAGATCGCGGGCCGCGGCGTGATGTGGGCGACGAAACGCTCGTTCTGGGCCGGCAAGGAGGTCTACACCCGCACCTACCCGCCGGGCACCCGCGAGGGTCTGCCGCACTTCACCAGCCTGCCGCAGGTGATCACCGAGGACCTGATGGCGGCGGCCTGCCGCAAGCGGGGCGTGGAGTTCCACTGGGGGGTGGAGATCGTCTCGGCGCTGAGCACCCCCGAGGGCGTCCTGCTCCGCGACTCCGCCGGCCGCGAGTGGCAGGCCGGCTACGTGGTCGCGGCCGACGGCTCCCGCTCCGCGCTGCGCTCGGCGATCGGCGCTCCCCTGGAGGGGCCGCGGTCCCGGAACACGTTCGTGGTCGTCGACCTCGACGACGACCCGGAGCACAACCCGCTGCCGATGGAGCGCGTCTTCCACTACCGCCATCCGGGCGTCGGCGGCCGCAACGTGCTGACCGTGCCGTTCGCCGGCGGCTGGCGGGTCGACCTCAACCTGCTGGTGGACGACGACCCGGAGCGGTTCGTCTCCCCCGAGGGCCTGCGCCGCTGGATCCCGCGGGTCCTTCCCGAGGCGTACGGCGACCGGGTCCGCTGGGTGTCGACGTACCGCTTCGCCCAGCAGGTCGCGGAGCGCCTCACGGACACCCACCGCCGGATCCTGCTGACCGGCGAGGCGGCCCATCTGTTCGCGCCGTTCGGCGCGCGGGGCATGAACTCCAGCATCCCGGACGCCGTCCGGGCGGTGGAGGCGATCGCCCGGGCCCTGGACGCCGACGGCGACCGGGCCGCCGCCGGCGCGGCGATCGCGCGGTTCGCCCAGGAACGCAAGGAGGCGGCCGCCTACAACCGCGCCTGCGCCGCCGCCGCGCTGGAACACATGCTGGCCCGGCGCCCCTCCCTCTGGCTGCGCCAGCGCGCCGCCGCCGCGGTGGCCGGGGCCGGCCGCAGGGCGGGCGAGTGGCTGGACTCCGCGCCGTACGGCCCGAAGCTGTCGGCGCGGGGAGCGGGCCGCGGCTCCTACTGAGCGGCCCCGGCACCCCGGCGGCGGCCCGTGCCCGGACGGCCCTTCCCCCGGGCCTTCGCGGCGCGGGCCGCCACCGGAGGCGCACGCCACCCCCGGCGCCGTCGGGGAGACGTCTTTGCACCCGGTCAGGGCGGCCCGACCGGCGTACCGGCCAGGATCATCCGGGCCACCGCCCGCACGGCGTCCACGACGGACTCGCGCACGGCGGGCGAGAAGGCCAGGTAGACGGGGAGGGGTGAGGGAGCGGGACCGAGGACACCGGGCGGCGTCGGACGGATCCCGGGGTGCTTGTGGTGGGAGTTCTCGCACAGCGCCGTGCAGGCGAGACCGGCCTGCACGGAGGCCCGTACGGTGTGCGGGTCGGCGCACCAGGGGACGGAGTACCAGGCGACGCCGTTGCGGTCGAGCGTCTCGGCGATGTGCAGGCTCAGCGCGGAGCTGCCGCCGAGCAGGGCGATGGGCACCCCGCGCCCGGCCGTGGGCGGCGGGCTGCCGAACCAGTCGAGCCGCACCCGCCCCAGCATCTCCGAGCGGGGCGTCCTGGTGCCGAGCAGCACGGCCGCGTCGATGTCGCCCTCGGCGACCCGGTCGGCGAGCGGGGCGCTGAGGTCGGTCACCATCGCGCACCGCAGGTGGGGCATCTCGGCGTCCAGCCGGGAGAACATCCGGCCCAGCCCGTCCGCGAAGTGGATCGAGCAGCCCATGCTCAGCGTCTCCTGGCTGCACAGGGCCGACACCCGGTCGAGCACGTCGCCGTTGAGCCTGATCACGTGCCGGGCGTGGTTCACCAGCTCGCGCCCGGCCGGTGTCAGCCGCAGCGGGCGCTTGGTGCGGTGGAACACCGCCGTCTGGACGATCGACTCGAGCCGCTGCACCTGCTGGCTGACGGTCGGCTGGGTGACGTGCAGCGACTGGGCGGCCCGGGCGAACCCGCCCTCCTCCACGACGGCCAGCAGGGTGCGCAGGAGCTTCACTTCTATGTCACGCTGCAAGGCTGGTCCACCCGTTCCGTTGAGAGGCGACCGTGGGGGCCGTCAGACCGACGGCCGAGGCCGGACGGGTGGGAGCACCGCCCCGGACACGCGTGGACGACGGACCACAGGACCCCCCGAACCCCCGTGCTCCCGGACCGGGACAGGGCTCATTGTCACCCCACTGGCCGGATCCATCCAATGAGGAGAAAAGGAAAGGAAAGTTAAACGAACAGGGGCAGGCTCCGTGAACGTGTCGTGGAGCCTGCGCGGCCGCCGTGTTCACCGCGGGCGCGCCGGGAAACGGGGCTACCAAAAAAAGAGTGCATGATGTGTGACCGCCCGGGTAGGCGCCGTCCGGAGAGCCCGCTCGTCGGAGTGGGCGTGAACGGCAGGGAGGGCCTGGGATGACGACGGGACTCGTCGGTATGACGACCGACGCCGGCACGGAGCTGCCGGAGATCGCGGATCCGCAGAAGATCGCGCCCCAGGACGCCCGGGAGCTGACCAAGACGTTCCTGGACCGGCTCGCCGTGCTGGAGGAAGGCACGCACGAGTACCAGTACGCGCGCAACACGCTCATCGAGATGAACATGTCCCTGGTGCGCTTCGCCGCGCGCCGGTTCCGCAACAGCGGTCAGGACATGGAGGACGTCGTCCAGGTCGGCACCATCGGTCTGATCAAGGCGATCGACCGGTTCGAGATCTCCCGTGACGTGCAGTTCACCAGCTTCGCGGTGCCGTACATCGTCGGCGAGATCAAGCGGTTCTTCCGCGACACCTCCTGGTCCGTGCACGTGCCGCGACGGCTCCAGGAGGCGCGGACCGAACTCGCCAAGGCGAGCGAGGAGCTGCGCAGCCGGCTGGGTCGCGCGCCCCGGGTCTCGGAGCTGGCCGCCCTGATGAACCTCACGGAGGAGCAGGTCGTCGAGGTCCAGATAGCGGCGAACGGCTACACCTCCGCCTCCCTCGACGCCGCGATCACCGGCGACGCCGAGGAGGGCGAGGCGGCCCTCTCCGAGTTCATCGGGGAGGAGGACAGCGCCCTGGAACTCGTGGAGGACTTCCACGCCCTCGCCCCGCTCGTCGCGTCCCTGGACGAGCGTGAGCGGCGGATCCTGCACCTGCGGTTCGTCGAGGAGCGGACCCAGGCGGAGATCGGCCAGGAGCTGGGCGTCTCGCAGATGCACGTCTCCCGGCTCATCTCCCGCATCGTGGCGCGACTGCGCGCGGGGATGCTCGCCACCGGCTGACCCGGTCCCGCCCCCGCGCCCTGCCCCGGCTACGACATGTTCGGCCGGGGCAGGCGCACGACCGTCACGAAGAACTCGTCGATCTGCCGGACCGCCGCGATGAACTGGTCGAGGTCGACGGGCTTGGTGACGTAGGCGTTGGCGTGCAGCTTGTAGCTGCGCAGGATGTCCTCCTCGGCGGAGGACGTCGTCAGGACCACGACGGGGATGTGGGCGAGGTCCGGGTCGGACTTGATGCGCTCGAGGACCTGCCGGCCGTCGTACTTGGGCAGGTTGAGGTCCAGCAGGATCAGGTCCGGGGTCGGCGCCCCGGCGTAGTCCCCGCGGCGGTAGAGGAAGTCGAGGGCCTCCTCGCCGTCGCGCACGACGTGCAGCGTGTTGCCGATCTTGTTGTCCTCGAACGCCTCCCGGGTCATCAGCTCGTCGCCGGGGTCGTCCTCGACGAGGAGCACCTCGATGGGTTCTGCGGGGGGCGTGGTCATGCGGGTTGTCCTTCCGGGGTGGTGCGGGCGGGCGCCGCGTCGGGTGACGCGGTGCGGCCGGCCGCGGTGGTGGGCAGCGTGAGGCTGAAGCGGGTGCCGCCGGTGTGGGCGGTGTCGATCCAGATCCGGCCGCCGTGGAACTCCACGATCTTCTTGCAGACGGCCAGGCCGATGCCCGTGCCGCTGTAGGCGTCCCGGCCGTGCAGGCGCTGGAAGATGACGAAGACCTTCTCGGCGAACTCCTCGGGGATGCCGATCCCGTTGTCCGTCACGCTCAGCCGCCAGGCCGCGCCGTCCTCACCGGCGTCGGGATCGGGCTCGCAGGTGACGACGACGCGGGGCGCGCGCTCGGGGTGGCGGAACTTGATGGCGTTGCCGAGCAGGTTCTGCCACAGCATGACCAGCAGCGTCGGGTCGCCCGTCACCTCGGGCAGTTCGTCCGGGCGCTCGATCACCGCGCCGGACTCCTCCGCCGCCGCCGCGAGGTTGGCCACCGCCTTGTCCAGGGTCTTGTCCAGGGCCACGGGGACGTGGGCGTCGTTGACCCGGCCGACCCGGGAGAACGTGAGCAGGTCGTTGATCAGGATCTGCATGCGCTTGGCACCGTCCACGGCGAACGCGATGTACTGCGTGCCGCGTTCGTCGAGCTTGTCGCCGTACCGCTTCTCCAGCAGCTGGCAGAAGGAGGCGACCTTGCGCAGCGGCTCCTGGAGGTCGTGGGAGGCGACGTAGGCGAACTGCTCCAGCTCGGCGTTGGACCGGCGCAGCTCCACCGCCTGGGCGTCCAGGTCGGCGGCCTGCCGGGTGAGGTGCTCCTGCTGGACGCGGGAGGCGTCCAGCTCCGCGACCAGGCGCCGGCGCATCGCCTCGACGTCGCCGGACACGGCCCGGATGTCGGCGGGCCCCTCGGGGACGATGCGGTGCTGGAAGTCGCCCCGGGCCACCCGGCGGGACGCGGTGCGCAGTCCGGCCAGGGGCCGGGCGACCAGGGTGTGCACCAGGACGGCCAGGACCACGGCGGTGATCAGGAAGGCGGCGACCATGCCGCCGAGCACCCAGTTCCGCACGGTGCGGATGCGGGACAGCTCGCTGCGGCTGTGCTCCCGGGCCTCGGTCAGGTGCCGGTTCTGCGTGCCGAACAGCGCGCGGATGTGGTCGAAGGCGGCCTTGCCGCCCTCGGTGGTGGCCTTGTCGGCGGGCCGGGGAGCGCCGGGGCTGACGCCCGCGATCAGGGAGTCGGCGTAGCGGCGGCGCCAGTCGGCCGCCGCGCGCTCGATGGTGTCCACGTCGTCGCGCAGGACCGGCCGGTCGCCGACGAGAGCGCGCAGCCGGGCCGCGGCGTCGCGTTCGGCCTGCCGTCCCTCGGTGTAGGGGACGAGGAACTGGCGGTCCGCCCCGAGTACGTAGCCGCGCACGCCGGTCTCCTGGTCCAGCACGGCGTTCTGCAGGCGGAGCGCCTCGGCGCGGGCCGGCTGGATGTTCTCGATCAGCCGGTCGGAGACGCGCGAGGTGCGGGCCAGCAGTTCCGTGCCGACCGCCGAGCCGGCCACCACCAGGGTGATCATCACGGCGAGGGCCAGGTGGAACCAGCCCTGCACGGTGAGCCGGCCGCGGTCGCGGGGGCCGGGGGGTACGGGGGGCGTTGTCACCGTCACTCTTCCTCGTTCATTCGGGCTGCCGGTGCCACCGCAGGTGCAGCACCGCCACGTCGTCGGCGAGACCGCCGTGGTCCTCGGCCAGTGCCTCGGCACGGCCGATCAGTTCGTCCACGAACGCCTCCGCGGGCAGGGTCGCGATCGAGCGGGCCAGGTCCAGCAGGCCCTGCTCGCCGAGGCGCTGGTGTCCGGGGCCGGTCCGTCCCTCGAACAGTCCGTCGGTGAAGAGGACGACTCCCGCGCCGGGCGGCAGGGCGAGTTCGGCGGCGGGCCAGCGGGCCAGGCCGCCCGGCAGCACCCCGAGCGCCGGTCCCCCGGGCACCTCGACCCAGTCCACGCGGTCGCCGCAGCGCAGCAGCATCCCGGGATGCCCGGCCCGCGTCACCCGCGCCGAGCGGCCGTCCGGCGGCAGCTCCAGGCTGGTCAGCGTGGCGAAGATGTGGTCACCGGTGCGCTCGGCGACGAGGATCTCCTCCAGCGTGCTCAGGCGCCCGGCGCCGCCGGCACCGCTGACCACGAGCGTGCGCCAGGCGATGCGCAGTCCCACGCCGAGCGCCGCCTCGTCGGGGCCGTGCCCCGAGACGTCGCCGACCAGGACGTGGACGCAGCCGTCGGGGGTCTGGACGACGTCGTAGAAGTCGCCGCCCAGCAGCGCCTGTTCGCGGCCCGGCAGATAGCGGGCGACGATGTCCAGGTCGGCCGCGTCGCGGAGCAGCGGGGTGGGCAGCAGCCCGCGTTCCAGCCGCCGGTTCTCCTCGGCCCGCAGCTGGCCCGCCTGGAGGGCCGCGGCCGCCTGCTCGGCCAGCTTGCGCTGGATGGCGTACCGGACCGCGCGGCCGAACAGTTCCGCGTCGACGCGCCCCTTGACCAGGTAGTCCTGCGCGCCCGCGGCGACCGCGGCCAGCCCGGTGCGTTCCTCGGCCAGGCCCGTGAGCACCACGACCGCCACGTCCGCGTACCGCCGCACCCGGGCCACGCCCTCCAGGCCGTGGGAGTCGGGCAGGTGCAGGTCCAGCAGGACGCAGTCCGGCGCCTCCGCCGCCAGCGCGGCGCGCGCCTCGGCCAGGGAGCGGACCCAGGTCAGCCGCATCCCCGGGGAACAGTCGGCGACCAGTTCCTCCACGAGGAGGGCGTCCGCCTCGTCGTCCTCGATCAGGAGCACCGACGGCTCGTGCCAGGCCCAGGCCGCGTCCGCGGCGGTGGCGGCGTCGCGGGGAACCGGTACGCCGGCGAGCCCATGCTGTGTTGGGAGCATCGGTTCCTGCTTCCCCTCCAACGCCTTGGCCGAGCCTCTCGGAGCTGCTTATTGCCATGCGGCAATGAATGAAGCGTACTTGCCTCGATCCGTTCAGTCCCAGGCGGATGTGATCAGACGGCAGGGGCGGGCCGATTTCGGCCATGCCGCGGAAATCCGGACACCCGCGCCGGCCGGGGCGGACGCTCCGGGGCGAGGGGGAAGTCCCTACGATGGCCCGGCCGGTGGTGGTTGTGCGGCGGCTCGTCGGGTACCGCGTTTCAATGAGGGTGGTATCGGTTTGGGCAGGCCATTACTGAAAGTGATGTATTCGTGACTCGTCTCAGCGGCTCGGGGGACGACCGGCCGAACGGACCGGGTGACGATCCCCCGTCCGTCGCGCGGGAGATCGCCGATGCCGTGGACGGTCTGGCGAATCTGTGGTCGGTGGCCGCCCAGGGCGCGAGTCTCAGGCTGTCGCCGCATCAGTTGCGCGCCCTGCGCATCCTGGAGGCCGAGCCGGGGCTCAATCTCACGGCGCTGGCGGAGGGGATGGAGATAGGCCCGCCGACCGCCAGCCGGCTGTGCGACCGGCTGGAGGCCGCGGGACTGCTGGAGCGGTTGCTGCACCCGCACAAGCGGCGCGAGGTGCAGCTGGTCCTGACCGGGCGCGGCCGGCAGGTGCTGGACGAGGTGGCCGAACTCAGGTCCCAGGCGCTCGCGGCGGTCCTGGCCGGCATGCGGCCCGCCGAGCGGGAGGCGCTGAGCCGGGGCATGCGGGCCTTCCTGTCGGCCCGGGACGGCACCGGCCGGCGGCCCGGCGCACCGCGCTCCTGACCGGGGCGGGCCCCTGCCGCACGCTCACGCCAGGGTGTGGCACAGCAGCAGGCAGACGTCGTCGTCGCGGGCGCAGTCGTGCAGGAGGGGTTTGAGGAGGGCGTCGGCGGCGGCTTCCGGGTCCTGCTCCAGCTCCGGGGCGCTCAGCGCGGCCAGGGCCCGGCCGAGGCGCTCGATGCCCGGATCGAGGCCCAGCGCCCGGCGTTCGACCAGGCCGTCGGTGTACAGCACCAGGGACGAGCCGGCCGGCAGGCCGGCCCGGTGGTCCGTGTGGACGTACGGCACCGGCATCCCCAGCATCACGCCCGGTCTGGCGTCCAGTACCCGTACGGCGCCGTCGGCCCCGCGGACGACGGCGGGCGGATGTCCGGCCGACGCCCAGACCACCTCCGGTTCGCCGGGGCGGAAGCGGGCGATCAACGCGGTGGCGTACAGCTCGGGTTGCAGGTGCCGGAGCATGCGGTGCAGGCGCGTGAGGATCTCCGCGGGGCTGTCGCTCTCGACGGCGTAGGCGCGCAGGGCGGTGCGCAGCCGGCCCATGACGACGGCGGCGTGCAGACCGTGCCCGGTGACGTCCCCTATGACGGCGAGCACGGCACCGTCGGGCTGGAGGAAGGCGTCGTACCAGTCGCCGCCGATGTTCAGTCCCCGGGCGGCGGGCAGGTACCGCGCGGCCAGCAGCAGTCCGGGCGGGGCGGGCAGCTCGGTCAGCTGGGCGCGTTGCAGGGTCTCGGCGGTGTCGCGGTGGCGTTCGTAGCGGCGGGCGTTGTCCAGGGCGATGGCGGCGCGGCGGGCCAGCTCGACCAGCATCACCGAGGTGTCCGGGTCGAAGCGGGGGCCCCGCGCGGTGAGCGTGAGGACGCCCAGCGGGCGGCGGGCCGTCAGCGGGACGGCCAGCAGCGGGCGGGGCGGGGGCGGGGCGGAGGGCGGCAGGTCGTCCACGCCGGGCAGCAGGCCGGGGTGCGCGGCGGCGTGCACGGGACGGCCGGTGCGGGCGGCGGCCACCGTGACGGCGGGGCGTTCCGGGACACCGCCGCGGTGCCCGTCGGCGCCGCCGGTGAACAGCGGGACCTCGTCCTCGTCGAAGAGCCAGACGTCCGAGTGCCCCGCGTACCGCGGCACCAGGAGCCCCGACAGGCGGCGCAGCACGGCCGACGGGCTGAGGGACGAGGTGACGGCGGCGCTGGCGTCACCGAGGAAGCACAGCAGGCTCCGGGCCCGTTCGGTCTCGGCGCGTGCGGCCCGCTCGGCGTCCAGCAGACCGCGCTGCGCGTGGGCCGCGGCCTCCAGTTCGGAGTGCAGGGCCAGCACACCCTGGTCGGTCCGGTGCAGTTCCTCCCGGTGCAGCCGGACGAGGCGCTCCTGCTCGTCGAGGCGGCGCAGCACGGCCGCGGTGTCCTCGTCGGCGCGCAGCAGGGCCTCGGCGAGGGGCGCTCCCGTCGACGGGCGCTCCCCGGCGGGCCCGTCGGGCAGGGGACAGCTGAGGTCGGGCTCGTCGCCCGGACCCGGCACGGACGAGCCCGCCGGCCGCAACGACACGTCGAGCCGGGCGCCGTGCCCGGCGGTGGCCCGCCGGACGCGGAGCAGCAGTTCCCCTCCGCCGCCCGCGCCGAGGCAGCGGCGCAGCCGTGCCGTCAGCGCGCAGAGGAAGCGGGCCCGTTCCAGCGCCGGCGCCGCCCTCACGGCACGCGCGGCGGCGGCCCGGGCCAGGGCCGCGTCGGTGACCGACGCGATGGTCCACGGGGCGGGGGGTCCCGGCATGGCCGCGTCCGGTGGGCCGGGGGCGTCCCGGGCCGCGCTCATGGCGTCCCCGTGCGGGGCGGGGGGAGGCCCAGGACCCAGTCGGTGATGGTGACGGTGGTGCCCCGGCCGGGGCTGCTGTCCAGGGCGAACTCCTGGACGAGCCGTCGGGCGCCGCCCAGGCCCAGCCCGGGGCCGTCGCCCGAGGTGTAGCCGTCGGTCATCGCCAGGCCGACGTCGCCGATGCCCGGGCCGGCGTCGACGAAGGACAGCCGCAGCCCGCGCCGGGTGCCCTCGCCGAGCCGGGTGATCTCCAGGTGCCCGCCGCCGCCGTGGACGAGGGTGTTGCGGGCCAGTTCGCTGACGGCGGTCACCAGCTTGGTCTGCTGCACCAGACGGAACCCGAGGTCGGTCGCGACCTGGCGCACGTGCCGGCGCACCTGGGCCAGGTCCGCGTCCGAGCCGATGGGCAGACAGGTGGTCGAGGCGGGTGGGGCCTGCATCACGCACCCTCTTCCGGGCGGGTGGACGGGGTCGCCGTGCGCCCGCGGCCCGGCAGGGCCCCCGCCCGCGCGGCGTCCGGAACGGCGCCCGGACCGGCGCCCGGACCGGCGCGGGCGAGCCCCGGACCGGGCGGGGCGGGAACGACGACGGGACGTAACCGGATCCTCCCGGCACGGGCGGCCGGCAACCACGCGTACGGGACGGCCCCGGCCGGCGAGCACGCACGCGCGGCGATCCCGGTGCGCAGGGCACGGCCGTTCGGCGGGCACCCGCCCCCGGCGGCCGTGGCCCGCACGGTGCGGACGCCCGGCGGACGCGCACCCGCGACGGTCCCGGCCCGGCCGGTACGGGCAGCCGGCGGGCGCGCGCACGCGAGGGCCCCGGCCGCGGCGCGGGGGAAGGAGCCGGCCGCCGCGCCGGGGGTGCCGGCCGGCTCGGGGGCGGGGGCGACGGGGCGGGCGGTGGGGGCGACGGGGCGGGCGGCCGGGTGCGGGAGCCGTCCGGCCGGCCCGCCGCACGGCGCGGCCCGCAGGGCGGTACCCGGCACCGGGAACCGCACCGGTGCCGGCGCCCGTGCCGGGCCCCGCGGGGCGGCGGAGCGGCCCGTCACCGCGGGCCCGCTCCCGCGGCCGGCCCCGGGGAGACAACGATGCCCTGGCGGCCGAGCGCGTACGCCAGCGCGTCGGCGAGGCCGGCCCGCGTGGTGATCGTGCCGAGGTCGATGCCCAGGTGGACGATGGTCTGCGCGATGGCGGGACGGATCCCGGAGACGACGCACTCCGCGCCCATCAGACGCGCGGCGGCGACCGTCCGCATCAGGTGCTGGGCCACCAGCGTGTCGACGGCCGGCACACCGGTGATGTCGAGGATGGCGAACCGGGCCCCCTCCGCCACGATCGCCTCCAGCAGACTCTCCGTCACGACCTGGCTGCGGGCGCTGTCCAGCGTGCCGATCAGCGGTACGCCGACGACGCCCTCCCACAGCTTGACGACCGGGGTGGCCACCTCCAGCAACTGCTGCCGCTGCCGGGCTATCAGTTCCTCACCGGCGCCGACGGTGGTCTCCATGACCACCAGCCGGAGCGTGCCCATCAGGACCGTCAGCGCGAGCACGCCCGCGTACGCCCGCTCGTCGGCGGGGTCCTCGAACTCGGCCCGCAGCAACGCGGCGACCGGCTCCCGCAGATCGGCGACCTCCCCCGCGACCTGGGACGGGCTGAAACCCGCCTGCGCGCGGGCGGCGGCCATGCGGCCGAGCTGCTTCCTGACGGCGCCGAAGCCCGGTGCGCCGGCCTCCTCCAGCCGTCCGGTGCGGGCCACCCCGGCCAGGGCACCGACCACGGCCTTGCACGCCTCGACCGCCTCGTCGCGGGATACGGTGAAGACCGTGCGGAACAGCGCGGAGTCCGCCCAGCGCTGCGCGATCTGCTCCCGGCGCCGCTCCATGAACGCGCCCAGCCACTCGGCCGCTTCGGGCGTCGAGTCGTGCTCCGGCACCTGCATCGTCTCCCTGCCGCGCGGTTCGGCCGACCTGATGGCGGCCCATAGGACAATCATTGCCAGATGACAAGCAACAACGCGAGGGCATGAGCCGGCCAACACGCGATCGTCACAATCGGGCGGTCCCGCCGCTCACCCGGCGGCGGGCCTCCCGCGCCAGTCCAGGCACAGGACCAGCGCGTCGTCGTCCGCCACCGTCTTTCCGCGGTGACCGGTCAGCTCCCGCAGGATCGCGCGCGGCACGTCGGCGGCGGGCAGCAGCCGGGTGGACTGGATCGCCCGGGCCAGGGCCGCGTCCCCGTACGTCTCGCCCTTCGGGGAGGCCACCGCGTGCACCCCGTCGCTGACGAAGACCAGGCGGTCGCCGGGCTCGACCCGGAACTCCTGGGCGACGTAGTCGGTCTCCTCGAACATGCCGAGCGGGAGCTGGGCCTCGAAGTTGACGTGCTCCACGCAGCCGTCCCGCAGCCGCAGCAGCCGGGGGGAGCCCGCGTCCACGACCGCGGCCCGGCCGGTGGCCAGGTCGAAGTCGAACATCAGGACCGACAGGTAGCAGCGGCCCCGGTAATGGGCGTAGACGGCCTGGTCCGCGAGGGCCGCCTGGTCGGCGATGGAGATGCCGGCGCGCCGGGCGTTGCGCAGCGCGTTGATGGCCAGGTTCGTCAGCAGCGACGCCTCTATGCCCTCGCCCATGCCGTTGGTGACGTAGAGCATGAGGTGGTCGGCGGTGGCGGACCAGTCGAAGTTGTCGCCGAAGATGGCGTACGCCGGCTCCAGCTGCGCCCCCAGCTCGTACTCCGGACGGGAGGAGGAGCGGCCGGGCAGCAACTGCCACTGCATCTCGGCGGCCAGGGTGAGCCGGTCCTTGCGGCGCGCCTGGAGGTACAGGTCGGTGTCGCGTTCGGCCACGAGCACCTCGTGCCCCAGCACGTCGGCGATCTCGGCGAGTTCGGGCTCCCAGCGGCGCACGGCGTCGCCGCCGGGCAGGGTCACGCTCAGCACGCCGAGCCGGTCGCCGCGCACACTGACCGGGAGATGCAGGCGGGCCCGTCCGTCGCGGCCGTCCTCGCAGTACGGCCGCTGCGAGCCGAAGGCGCGGCCGGCCGGGCTGTTGTGCACCGGGACGGGCTCCAGGGTGTGCGGCAGGACCGACACCGGTTGCAGGACGCTCAGGCCGTAGTCGGCCATGTACAGCTCGACGTCCTCCGCGCCGTACTGCTCCATCAGTACGGCACGGGTGGCGTCGAGCAACGCGTCGGGAGCCGCTGTGCGCAGCGCGCGTTCAGCGGCCACGAATCTGTTCATAAGGGAGTAATCACCTATCCTTTGCCGGACTACGTACATGCCTCGCCCACGAGGCCGGTCTGCCGGGCGAGCCCCGTCGGCCCTCTTGGGCCGCCTGAGGCCGGAGCGCGTGCCTAGTACGCTGACAGGCGCCCCAGTGCCTGCGAGAGTGTGACCGTGACTGCCTTCCGCCGCCGCCCAGAGCCCGACGAGGTCGCGCGTGTGACCACCACGGCCGTCGAGCTGCTGGAAGTCGTGTGGGGCCGCGCCTCGACGGCACCCACCTCCGCGTCCCAACTGCGCGTGCTGCACATCCTGGAGCACCACGACGGCATCAACCTGCGCACGCTCGCCGAGTCGCTGGCGTCCACCCCGCCGTCCACCAGCAGGCTGTGCGACCGGCTGCAGGCCGCCGGGTTCATCGAGCGGGTGGCGAGCCCGGAGGACCGGCGGGAGGTGCGGCTGCACCTCAGCGGCCGGGGCCGCGCCTTCCTCGCCGACCTGCGGGCGCGCCGGGAGCGGGAGTTGCGCAAGGTGCTGGCGGATATGCCGGCCGCCAAGCGGATCGCGCTGCTGGAGGGGCTGGAGGCGTTCTGCTCCACCGCGGCGACGCAGATACTCGACGACGCCTCGGACTCCGGCAGCCAGACCGCCTGAGCCACCGTTCGCGGCACCGGTGCCACCGTTGCCTCTCGGCGATGGTGGCCGGCACACGGAGCGACCTCCGTCCACCGGAGCATTCCAGGTCCTTCCCCGTGCACGTCCGACACGGTTACTTTGTTGCCTCGCGGCTATTGTTGTCAAACAGCAACAGTGCGTCCGACAGCCCTCGCTGGGACTCGGATACCCCGCGGCGGGCCGTTTCGCCGGAGGTTGTGCGCCATGTCTCCGAAGGAGGGGAATGACGCATGGCCCGGGGCCGATGCGGGAATCAGCGCGCCCGCGGGGACCCGGGCGCGGTGGGCGCGTCCGTCGGTTCCCGGGATCCGCCGGTCGGTACAGGACACGATCCGTCCTCTATCCCTGCGACGGTGACGGCGTCCTCCGCAGCGAGCCACGCCACGTACGGACCACCAGCCCGGGAGTGCCATGACCGTGCTCGACCACCGCGCCCTCAACCGTGCCACCCTCGCCCGGCAGCACCTGCTCGCGCGCGCCGACGCCTCCGTGCCCGAGGCGGTGGCCCACCTGTGCGGGCTCCAGGCGCAGGAGCCGCAGGAGCCGTTCACCGGGCTGTGGTCCCGGCTGGCCGGCTTCACGCCCGGGCTGCTGGACGAGGCGCTGACCGGCCGTGCCGTGGTGCGCACCCATCTGATGCGCCGCACCGTCCATCTCGTCACCGCCGACGACGCGCTCGCCTGGCGTGCCCGCCACGACGCGATGCTGCGGCAGCGCGCACTGGGCGCCTACCGCCGCGAGCTGGCCGGTGTCGACCTGGACGAACTGGCCGCCGCCGGCCGTGCGGTCATGGCCGACCAGCGGCCCCGCACCATGAGCGAGCTGGTGCGGGCCGTCGAGGACCGCTGGCCCGGGCCGCCGCGCCGGGCCCTCGGCGAGCTGCTCGTCGCCGCCCTCGTCCCGATGGTCCAGCTTCCGCCGCGCGGCCTGTGGCGGCGGTCCGCCGGCGTGCGCAACCTGCCGTTGGCCACCTGGCTGGGACGGGACGTCGACCCGCTGCCCGCCGGGGACGGCGATCCCGTCGGGCAGCGGCTGGTGCGCCGCTACCTCGCCGCGTACGGGCCCGCCGCGACGGCGGACCTGCGCGCCTGGTGCGGTCTCGCCGGCCTGCCCGCCGCGGTCCGGGCCGTCCGCGAGGAACTCGTCGTCTTCCGCGACGAACGCGGTCGCGAACTGCTCGACCTGCCCGACGCGCCGCGCCCCGACCCCGACACCCCGGCGCCGGTACGGTTCCTGCCGGCCTTCGACAACGCGATCCTCGGCTACCACGACCGCGGCCGCGTCATCGACGCCCCTCACCTCGGCCTGTCCGTCGCGGGCCACCGCGTGGTCCTCGTCGACGGACGCGTCACCGCCACCTGGACCGTGCGCGACCACCGCCTCCGTGTCAGCCCCCTGCGCCCCCTCACCGCCCCGGAGCGGGAGGCCGTCCACGCCGAGGCCGGGGAACTGGCCGCGTTCCTGGACGAGGGCATCGAGGGGGTCGACCTGGACACCGTGCGGTGACGCCGGCCGCCGCACGGCGCCGTCCGCTCAGCTCCGGGCGAAGAACTCCACCTCCGCCAGGGCCAGGTGGTGGCCCCCGGTCAGGCCCGTCGGGGAGTTCAGGGACAGGCGGACCGTGGTGACGTCGCTGAAGGCGGTGGGGATCGTCTGGGGGCCCGGCTTGTCGCCGAGGGCGAGTTCCTTGCGGTGCCGCTCGCCGTCCCGCGTCGTCACCTCCAGGTCGATCCGCAGCGCCCGGCCCTCCTTGGCGTAGTCCTCCGGGGCCGTGGACGCGCCGTTCGTGACGATCAGGTCCACCAGGCGGAACGGCTGCTGGAAGGTGTACGTCACCGACGCGCCCGCCGCGGGCGCGCCCCAGTAGTGGTTGCTCACCCCGTCCGTAGTGTTCTTCGCCGGGTGCCCGGGCACCTCCGCGCTCGCCTCGATGCTCACCGGGGTCACGGGCTTGGTCTTGCTCAGCTTGTCCCGGGTGTCCTCGAACAGGGCGCGTCCGGCCGGCAGCAGGAACAGGCCGGCCGCGCACAGCGCCACCAGCACCGCCAGGATCACCAGGAACCGCACGCCCCGGCCGGAACTCGCCCGCACCCGGCGGCGCAGCGGCCACACGGTCCGCCACCACGGCAGCGGGGCCGGCTTCGCCTCCGGTTTCAGCGCGGCCGCGCAGCGCCGGCAGAAGCGGCGGCCCGGCGGGTTGGGCGTGCCGCACGCCGGGCAGGGCGTCCCCGCCACCTCGTCCGGCGCCTCCACGGGCCGGACCACCGGACGCGGAGCCACCGGTTTGCCCGGGCGCACGGGCAGCACCGCCTCCGGCGCCGGTGTGTCCGGGGCGGAGGCGGCCGGGGGGCGGGGCCCCGGGGTGTCCCGGGGCGCCGGCACGCGGGGGGTGACGGGGGGCTGCGGTGCCGCCGGGGGCCGGGGCGGTGCCGGGGGCGCGGTGGGCGTCGTCCGTTCGGGGCGGCGGGGGTGCTCGGTGGACGCGGGCGCCGGGCGGCTGTCGGTGGCACGGCCTTCGGTGGGCGCGGGCGTCGCACGGCTCCCGGTCGTGCGGGCGCTCGCGGACGGGTCGGTGGACGCGGCCGCCGCACCGGGCGCGCTCGTCGGGCCCTCGGCGGGCGTGGGCGCCGGAGCGGGCGTGGCGGCCGGGGGCTTCGGGGCGGCCCCGGCCGGGGGTGTGCCCGCGCGCCCGGTCCGGGTGGGGGCGGCGGGGGGGTCGTCCGCCGCGCGGCTCCCGGCCGGCCCCGCCTGCTCCTCCCTCGTCTCGCCGCGGGTCCGGGGCGTCAGGCGGGAGCGCAGCGACGAGGCGCGGGGCGGCGGCGCGGCCCGCGTCGGCTCGTCCGCCGGGGCGGGGTCCGGTGCGGGGGCGGGCTCCGGCGAAGGGGCGGGCGTGGGGTCCGGTGCGGCCGGGGGTTCCGGGGTCGGAGCGGGGTCCGCGGGAGCGGGCTCCGCGGGCCGGCTCGCCGCCGGTCCCGAGTCCGACCAGCCCAGGTACGCGCCGCAGTTGCCGCAGAAGTCGTCCGTGGGGCCGTTGGACGCCCCGCACGAGGGACACGCGCGCATGGCGTCACCTCCCTTCGTCGGTGGGCGGGCCGGGCAGGATCTCCACCCGGCAGACGATGTGCACCGGGCACATGACCCGGACGATCTCGCGGACCCGCTCCGGATCCACCGGCGGCCGGTCCGGCCCGTCGGCGCCGGCCTCGTACGGATGCGACGCCGTCCCCCGCGCCCCGGAGGAGTCCGTCCGCCGGTCGCCGGCCGGCCACACCCGTACCAGCGGGCCCTCGGGGGACCGCGCGGGCAGGTCCGTGCCCGGGGTCGCCGACCAGGCCGCCGCGCCGGCCCCGGTGACCTCCGCGTCCACGCCCAGGGCGAGGCGCAGCGCCTCGGTCAGGCCCTTGGCCGTGCCGCGCCGGCGGTGCAGCTCCACGGCTCGGGTGACGGCCTCGCGGCGCCGGTCCACGGGCCACTCGGGGTCGTCGGTGGCGCCCACCCAGGACGCCAGCCAGGTGAGGAAGTCGGCGGGGGCCAGCCGGGGGTCGAGGTAGGCGGGGAGGGTGTCCAGGGTCAGGAACACCGGGGCGAGGACGGTGTCCAGGCCGGCGGTGAAGCGCTGGGCGAAGTCGTCGTCGGCGTACAGGGCCGGCAGCTGTTCGCCGATCGGGTGGCGGCTCGGCAGGCCGGGGACGGCGGCCCGGCTCATCGCCGTCCCTCCGGGTCCACGGCCGTGACGACCACCTGGTGCTGGTAGGAGAAGACCAGCGCGCCCTGGGCCAGGTCGATGCGGTCCGTCGGGGCGCCGCGACGGCCGGTGATCGGGTCGGCGGGGAAGAGCCGGATCTCCTCCACCAGCGCGTTGCCGGTGGCGCGTTGCAGCACGCCGAACAGCTCGCCGTACTGCACCGGCCGGCCGAACGGCCAGCCGGTGCCGTCGACTCCGCCGTGCAGCGGGTTGAGGTGCCGGTACAGCGCGGCGAGCGCCGCGTCGCGCACCCGGTCGGTGTCGCCCGGTGCCGCGGCGAGCCTGGCCACCACGGTGACGCCCTGGTAGACCGGCGGCTCCACCACCAGCCGGGTGCCGATCAGGCGCCGCTCGTCGAGGGCCGCGGTGATCGCCCGGAGCACCTGGTCGGAGGGGATGAGCTGCTCGAAGCGGAGCCGGTCGTCGCCCTCGTCGGCCACCGCGTCCGGCACCACCAGGACCCGTACCGCGCCCGCGTCCTCGGCGGCGGGCAGACAGCGCACCCGGCGCACCGAGGGCGCGGCCTGGCGGCTGATGATCTCGTAGTCCTCGGCGGTCACCGCGCGCTCCTGCATGCGCAGGGCCTGCGGGGCGCGCAGCTTGGCGTTCTCGACGGTCTCCCCGGCGACACCGCCGCGCGCCGCCTCCCGGTTGACGACCCGGGCGACGTACGGCACGGAGCTGCGCAGCACGGAGATCGCGCCCCGGGCGACGTTGCCGGCCGGGCCGCCGCCGGTGCGGTAGCGGGCCACCCGGATCCGGGCGCCCTTGGGCGGTACGGCGCCGCACTGCCGCAGCGTGCCGTCCGGTTCGCGCAGCGCCGGCGGGAAGGCGAACTCGCCGGTGGTGGCGTCGACGGTGACGTGCCGGCCGGCGGGGCCGGAGCGGCCGAAGTGCTCGACCAGGTCCCAGCGCTGCCAGCCCTCGGCCGTGGACACCTCCACCACCGGGGGCTCGCGGTCGAGGAGGACGGGCGGACGGCCGAGCCGGAACGTCTGCCCGGGCACCCCCTCCGAGGTGCCGAGCGGGACGTCGGTGACGGTCTCGGCGTGCTCGACGGTCATGGTGCCGCCCACGGTGAACACCGCGGCCTCGCGCACGGTCGGGGACTCCGAGTAGAACGGCTGGCCCGGCTCGGGCTCGGTGACCCGGCAGCGCAGCCAGCCGGCCCGGGTGCCGCCGATCACCGACGCCGTGTGCCCGGCCGGGACGTACACCGTGACCTCGCCGGGCCGGTTCAGCCCGCCGGTGGTGTCGGTGCCGGTCTCGCACACCCGCCAGCCGCCGCCGTCCCACGCCTCCCACACCAGCGGGGGCTGGCGCGGGTCGACGCCGACGCCCTCCACCCGGCTGTCCAGGCGTACGGCGACGATGCACCGCGGCACCGCCGTCGGCAGACCGAACAGCAGGGCGTCGCCCGGCTCGGGCGCGGCCTGGAAGCAGGGGATGTCCCGGCCCTCGGAGAGCGTCCCGGTCCGGTCGGTCTGCTCGCCGTTGCGGTGCGCGGTCACCAGGCGCGTCAGCTCGCTGGGCAGGATGTCCAGGTGGTCGGTGGTGGTGAACACCACGGCCTCGTCGCTCTCGCCCCGCGCGCTGGTCACCTCGGTGCCGGCGGGCAGCGCGACCGTGTCGGGCTGCGGCGCCGACAGCCAGAAGTCGACGTCGGCCACGGCCGCGGCCGGCGGGAACAGGCGGATGCCGAGCAGGTCGAGGAAGGCGGTGTAGTTCTTGTCCGGGACCCGGTTCAGCCGGTACAGCAGCTGGTCCACGAGGTAGGCGAACGTCTCGATCAGGGTGACGCCCGGGTCGGAGACGTTGTGGTCGGTCCACTCCGGGGCGCGCTGCTGCACGTACCGCTTCGCCTCGTCGACGAGTTGCTGGAACCGCCGGTCGTCCAGGTTCGGGGAGGGCAGTGCCATCAGTTCCCGCCCCCGTCCTCGGCCCCCTCCTCGGAGGGGATCGTGTAGAAGGGGAAGACCAGGTTGCGCCGGTCGTTGGTGGAGCGCACCGTGTAGTGCACGTCGATGTAGAGGGTGCCGTCCTCGACGGCGTCGAAGGCGACGACCACGTCCTCCACCGCGATGCGCGGCTCCCACCGTTCCAGGGCCTCGCGCACCTGCTGCGCGATGCGTCCGGCGGTGGCGCCGTCGCCGGGGGCGAAGACGTAGTCGTGGATGCCGCAGCCGAACTCGGGGCGCATGGGGCGCTCGCCGGGCGCGGTGCCGAGCACCAGGCGGATCGCCTCCTCGATCTCCCGCTCCCGTTCGACCAGGGCGATGCCGCCGGTGGGGCCGACCCGCAGCGGGAACGCCCAGCCGCGGCCGATGAACCGCTCGCTCATCACAGGCCCCCGATCAGGACGTTGGGGGCTCCGGTCACGACCATGGCGCCGCAGGCGGTCTTGTCGCGCGACCGTGCGGCCGGCAGCCCGCCGATGAGGACGGTGGCCGCGAGCGGGTTGGGCAGGATCACGTTGGCCGGGCCCATCAGCGCGTGCGGCGGCATCGGGCAGGTGTGCAGGCTGCCGACGACGGCGGCGGGCCGGCCGCCGATCAGCACACGGGCCACGGCCGCGGCGGCGCCGGGCGGCGGGGTGGCGATCACCCCGCCGTGACTGGTGGGGTCACCGGTACGGGCTGCGGCCGGCATCTGTCGCTCCTAGGGAACTCGGGGAACTCGGTACTCGGGGTACTCGGGGAAGTGGGGTCGGTCACGGGTCAGTTGATGCGGATGAGCTTGGCCTTCAGGACGCCGAGCAGGCCGCCGTCGACGGTGACGTCCGAGCTGCCGGTGACGCTCACCGACCGGCCGCCGACCTTCACCCCGACCCGGCCCTGGATGTCGACGTTGCGGCCCGACACGCTCACGTCGCCGCGCCCCGCGTCCAGGGTGATGCCCTTGCGGTCGAGCACCACGGAGGTGAGCGGCTGCCGGCTCCTGCCGGCGTACACCGTCAGCTCGATCCGGTCCCGCCGGTCGTCCAGGAAGACCTCCAGGCGCTCGTCGGCGGTCCTCAGCCGCACCCCGGAGGGTCCTGGGGCCCGGGCGTCCAGCAGCTCCACCCGGTGCCCGGAGCGGGAGACGACGGATCGGCGGTTGACCTTCCCGGTGGTGCCGTCGATCAGCGGGATGTCGTGCGGGGAGGGCTCGTCGACGCCGTTGTACAGCCCGCCGATGACGTACGGGCTGTCCAGCAGGCCCTGTTCGAAGCCGACCAGGACCTCGTCGTTGACCTCGGGGCTCACCACGCCTCCGCCGCCCTTGCCGCCCCACTGCACGGTGCGCACCCAGTCGGTGGTGTACGTGTCGTCCAGCCAGGGGAAGCGCAGTCTCACCGCGCCGCTCTCGGCGCCGCCCGGCTCGCGCACGTCCGTGACCACGCCGATCGCCAGCCCCGGCATGCGCGGACCGCGGCTCGGCGCGTTGGCACCGGTCACCAGGCCGGTCAGGGAGCGGTCCGCGCTGGCGCTCACCCACACCGTGGTCCGGTACCCGCCGTGCGGCTCCAGGACGTGCTGCACGGCCGTCGCCGTGTACTTGCCGGAGAACGCCGGGCCGACGTTGCCGAGCGCCACCGGCTTGCCCGCCCGCAGCCTCGGGTTGCCCTCGGCGACCGCCTCCAGCTCGCCGAAGCCCGCGCTCACGTCCGCGGCCACGGCGCCGGCGACCGCGGTCGTCTCGGCCTGGGTGCGGTACGGGGTGTCGGTCACGGTCAGCTTCGACGACGTGCCGAACCGGGCGGCGAACGCCGGGCTCAGTCCCGGCACCACCGTGTCGCTCTCCACCGACGGCTGCCGGGCCACCAGCGGGCGCTTCGTGGTGACGTCCCAGCCGCGCACCTCCACCTGCGAGGCGCCGTCCGCCGCGGACAGCGCGGCGCGCAGCGCCAGCAGGTTCCGCCCGTACTCCAGCACCATCGGGTTCCGGGTGGCCGGGGTCGACGGCGCGGGCGCCCCGGACGCCTTCTCCGGCTTGGTGAACTGCAGGAGGCCCTGGTCGTCCACGCGGACCTGGGCGCCGCTCTCGGCCGCCAGGTACTGCAGGAAGTCCCAGTCGGACACGTTCGCCTGCGACAGCTGCCGGTACGTGACCGGCGCGGCCTCCACCTCCCCGCAGGCCAGCCCGGCCCCGGCGGCCACCTTGCGGACGATCGCCGCCGCCGTCATGTTCCGGTACGCCACCACCTTGCGGCCGCGCTGGAGGCGGTGCGCCTTGGAGTAGGCACGCACCACCGTGAACGAGCCCGTGCGGTCCCGGTCCACCTCCAGGGCCGTGACCTCGCCGTTGAACAGCCGCTCGCGGGCCTGCCCGTTCACGGTCACCACCGACACCCTGAGCGGGGTGCCGATGGTGATGCCGGCCGCCCGCAGGAACTCGTGGTCGGGGTCGC
The DNA here is from genome assembly GCF_055583025.1 of Streptomyces sp. NPDC104831. Lineage (NCBI taxonomy): Bacteria > Bacillati > Actinomycetota > Actinomycetes > Kitasatosporales > Streptomycetaceae > Streptomyces > Streptomyces sp. NPDC104831. The sequence continues at coordinate 123,111 of NZ_JBVJOT010000012.1, read as the reverse complement.
GGAAGGTGAGCTGCGCCGCGTCCGGCAGGCCCACGTTCTCGTCCACCACGCAGCTGACCAGCTGGGCGGCCCAGACCGGCGGCAGCTCGCCGGGCGTCTCGATGACGGGGTCCGCCGCGAAGGACCGGCCGCCCCGCGCCTCCGGTGTGCTCACCGCTCCTCCTCACCGCCGGCGTCCCGCAGCCCCGGCACCACCAGTTCGGTGCCGGGCACGAGCGCCATCGGGTCGTCGATTCCGTTCGCCTCCGCGATGACCCGCCAGGCCGTCGCGTCGCCGTACTCCCGCCAGGCCAGCATCGCCAGGCTGTCGCCCGCCACCACGGTGTGCGTGCTGCGGGCGGTGCGCGCGCCGGACGTCGGGTTCTGGCCCGCCGGGTCGACGCTCGCCTCCTCGATGGACAGCGCGCAGGTGGCCCTGAGCGGCCTGCCGTCCACGTCGAAGAGGGTGTACGACACCGAGAGGCTGGAGAGCACCCCGTCGAACGAGGTGGTCCGCGCGGTGCCCCACTCGAACCGCACCCAGGGGCTCGCCGGCTTCTTCCGGCCGAGGCTGGCCGGGGTCGGCACGCACCCCTTCATCAACTTCTCCACCGCCTGCTCCACGGAGTTGTCGTGGGTGGCGGTGGCGTCCAGGAACACCTCCAGGCTCAGCTCGCGCGGCCCGCTGCCGACGAACTCGGGCAGCGCCGACTGGCCCGCCATCCGGGACGGGGTGCGCCGCCACTCGGTGGTCTTGCGCAGCTCCAGGGTGGAGGGGTTGAACTGGAGGTCGAGCCGCGCGATCGTGCCGCCGGGCTTCGCCCCGACCGAGGCGGGGGGCTCCATGAGGGTCAGCTGGGCCCTGGCCCGGCTGGAACGGAACGCTGGGGACATGCCGGGACTTCCTTTCTTACGGGCGCGGGCGGGTACGGCTCATGAGGCGGTCGGGCGGGTCAGGACGGGCGCAGGCCCTCGTGGGCGATCTCCAGGGACTCCACGGCCGCCTCGGAGCTGCCCGGGTCGAAGGACGGCCCCTGCCAGCGCACCGGGACGATCCCGAACACCTGCCAGCTGATGATCGGGGTCCGGTCCGGCCTCAGCGCCACGATCTCGCCGTCCTTGGGCTCCACCCGCTTCAGCGTCTCGTCCAGCCAGCGGCCGATCTTCGCCGTGTCGGCGGTGACCGGCCGGGTGAGCGTGATGTTGGACCAGGTCACGCGGCCGGGCAGCTGCCAGGTGAAGCCGTTGTTGCCGCCCTCGGCGTAGCTCTCGATCTCCACCTCGGCGCCCATCCCGGAGCAGGTGTGGAAGGCCCCGAGGTCGTTGCCGCCGATCGCGAGCCGGAAGAACACGCTCGTCGCGAAGATGCTGTCCGTCATTGGTCCGTCATCCGTTCCGTGGCCTCGTGCCTCATCCGTGGCGTGGCGTCGTTCATGGGTCGCCTCATCGGTTCCGTGGTCTCAGCGGCGTCCGTCGTGCGGACGGCCCGTGCGGTCCCGGCCGCGCCGCAGTTCGGCGCGCAGCAGCCGGGCCACCGGGTCGAGCAGGCGGCGCGCCAGGTCGTCCAGGTCGAGACCGGGGTCGTGGGGCGGGGCCTCGGGGGACCGGCGGGCCGCGTCCTTGCCGGCGGCGGACGACGAACCGGCCGGCGTACCGGACGGCGTACCGGGTACGGAGGCCGACCGGTGGTGACCGCGTTTCGGCGCGGCCGGGCCCGCGGTCTCGCCGGCGCGCTGCACCACGGGCGCCGGGCCCCCGGTGGTGGCGCCGGCCCGCGCGGGGTTCTTCCACCGCACCACGGGCACGGGCGCCGCCGGGGCCACCGCCGGCGTGCCCGCCGGGCGGTCCGCGAGCGGCGGCGCCTGCGGGGCGGTCACCGGGAGGGACCGCGCGGGAGCGGCGGGCGCGCCGGGCCCGGACGCCTGCGCGCGCGGCGGGGCGGGCCGGACGACGGGGACGCGCTGGACCGTGGGCGCGGACCCGTGCGCGGGCCGCGCGGGGGCGGGAGTGCGTCCGCCCGCCGGTCCGGGGGCGCCGCGCACCGGGCTCGCGGAGACGGAGGAAGGTGCGGCCGGGGTCTGCGGGCCGGGGTGGGCGGGCGCGGCCCGCGGGATCGGCGGGGTGCCGGGGGCGGTCGCGTCCGCGGCAGGGGCGGGGGCCGGGGTGCCCGGCCAGCGCGCGGGCACCACGGGACGCCCGGCGGGGCGGGGGGCGGCGGGTGCCGCCGCGCCCGCCGGGGGCCGGGTGTTCAGGGTGAGCGGGCGCGCGGCGAGCAGGGAGAGGGTACGGGGCGCCGCCGGGGCGGAACGGGCCGCGGTGAGCGGGGGCTGCCCGGCCGGTCCGGGGCGCCGGGCGCCCGGGGCACCGGGAGCACCGGGAGCACCGGGCGAGCCGTCGGCCACGGCCCGGGCGACGACGACCGGGGTTCCGGCGGGGCCGGACCGCCCGCGCCCGCCGGTGCCCGGCCGGGCACCGGGCGCCGTACCGGGGCGTCGCGTGTCGCCTGCCCGGCCGGCGGTCGCCGCCGGGGACGGTCCCCCCGCCGCCGTGGCCGCGGGCCCGCTCACGGCGGCGGCCCGGGACCCGGTGGCCTCGGCCCCGCCCGCGACGGCCGGGCTCTGGGAGGCGGTGGTCCGGGGCGCCGTCACCAGTGGCGTGGCAGGGCCGTTCCCGGGGTGCGACGAGGTGCCGCCGAGCCCCGGGGTGCCTCCGTCGGCCGGGTCCGCCGCCAGACCGCGCTGTACAGCGGCCTTCCCCAGCAGGGGCGCGTCCGGACCGCTGCCGGTAGCCGCCGAACGCCCGGACTCCGCGACGCCCGAGTCGCCCACCGCACTCCGCCGCACGCCGGGCTTCCCCACCACGGGCGCGTCCAGGCCGCTGCCGGAACCGGCCGAACGCCCGGACCCGGGAGCACCGTTGTCCGCCCCCGCACTGCGCCGCACAGCGGACTGCCCCGCCGGCGGCGCGTCCGGACCGCTGCCGGAACCCGACGAACGCCCGGACTCCGCGACGCCCGTGTCCCCCACCGCGCTCCGCCGCACGCCGGGCTTCCCCACCACGGGCGCGTCCAGGCCGCTCCCGGGGTGGGCACCGGTCTCCGGCGCGCCCGTGCCGTCCGCGTCCGCCGTCACGCTCCGCTGCACGGCACCCTTGCCCAGCAACGGCGCCGACGGGCCGCCTTCGGTCCGCGCGCCGGCCTGCGCCGAAGTGCCTCCGCTCCGCACCGCGTCCTCCCCCGGCGTCGGCGCGTGCGCACCGGCCCCGGAGCCGGTCCCGACGGCGGGGTCCGTCGCCGGGCGGCGCTGTACGGCTCCCGGGCCCGGCAGCGGCGCGCCCGCACCGGCGCCCGGGGCCGGGCGGGGCGTGGCCCTGGTGGGCGTACGTCCTTGCTCCGGCGTGGCTCCCGACGGCCGCTGCGGTCGTGCCTGGGCACGTCGGCCGGCCCGGGCGCCGGACCCGGAAGCCCCGGGGATGTCGGCGCTGGGCGGCAGTTCAGGCAGCGGCGCGCCCAGGCCGCCGCGTGCGCGTGCCCCGTCGCGCGCGGCGGGACGGCCCGGGGCGCCGGGTCCGTCCGGGGCGGGCCGGGCGGTCCCCCTCGCCCCGGTGTCGTGCGCCGGGGTGCCGGACGCGCCGTCGGTCTGCCGCTGCACGACGGGGAGCGCCGGTCCGGGCGCGGAGCCGGCACCGGACGTGGCGCGCTGGACCGGCCCGCCGTCCGTCAGCGGGCGGGCGGTGGACGGGAGTTCGCCGAGCGGGGCGCCGAGGGGCGCACGGCTCGCCGTGCCCCGCGCCGCATCGGCCGAGCGCGCCGTCGCCCCGGCCGGGGAGGCCGTGGCCGGGCCGGCGGGAGCCTCAGGGCCGCGGGCGGCGGCCGGGCGCACCGGTGCCTCGGGGGCCCGGTCCGGGGCCGGGGCCGGGGGTCGTAGCGCGGTGACGCGGCGCGCCGGGCCGGCCGGACGGCGGGCCACGGTCAGGGAGGGGCTCGCCGGGCGGGGCCGGACCACCGGACGGGGCGCGTCGGCCCCGGCGGTACGGGACGCCTGCGGCCCTCCGCCGCCCGCCGGGCCGGGCCGCGCCTCGCCGGTGACCGCGCCCGGGACCGGCGTCACCCGCCGCACCAGCGGGATCCGCGGTGCGCTGGGCCCGCGGCCGGCGTCGGCGGGGGTCACCACCGGGCCGGCGCCGGGCGCGACCGCCCGCTGGACGGCGGGGGAGGACGGGGACAGCACGGCGGGGGAATCCGTGGACGACGTGAGGGCACGCCCCGGCGAGGCCCCACCCGCACGCCCCGGCCGCGCGGAACCCTCACGAGGGACACCGGAGGCACGGGTGGCACCGGAAGGCCGTACGGCCGAAGAGGCCGGGCCGGGCGCGGCGGAACCGTCCGGCGCGCCCGCCGGCTCCTGGTCCCCCTCCCGCCGCAGCGCCCGCAGCAGCAGCGGGCCGCCCGCGGTGCGCTCGGGCCGGGGGGCGGCCGGGCGGCGGGTGACGCCGTGCACCAGGCCCGTGGGGGCCGTGGGCAGCAGCGCGTGGGCGAGCCCGGAGTCGAACGACGGGTTCTGCCAGGCCGCGAGGCCCGACCGGAAGGCCAGGCCGTCGCTGACGCCGAGCGGCGCGCGGGACACGGTCAATTCCTGCGGCGCGGTACGGCGCCAGCCGCCGTCCCAGTCGGCGGGCACGGCGCCGGCCGGGGCGTCCGGCGCGACGGGAACCGGGACCGCCGGCGCGGCGGCGGCCGGCACGCCGTCGTGTTCCCCGCGCCGCGGGCCCTCCGTTCCGGCGGACCGGCGGCGCAGCCTGTCCCGCCATGCCATGTGCTCAACCGCCTTCGTTCACGCGGGTGTTGATACGGGCGATCTCGGCCACCCACTGCCGTCGTTCGTCATGGGTCAGGTCGAGGATCTCCTCGCGCGCCCAGTGGAAGTGATAGGCGATGTACGCGATCTCCTCCCGGAGCCGGGGAAGGGCGTACGTCACGATTCCCCCAGGCGCCCACCCGAGAGGTCGACCTCGAAGCCGCCCTCGCAGTGCGGGCAGGTCACCGCCGCCCGGGTGTGGCCCTCGCTGTTGACGCGGCGGTAGAAGTCCTGGAGGAAGGCGACGTCGGTGGCGTACATCCGCTCGACGATCCCGGCGTGCACATCGGTGATGGAGCCGATCCGGGTGATCACCTGGCTCAGCAGCACCACGCTCAGGTACGCCGGGTTCTCCTTGACCCGCAGGTCGATCTGCGGCCGCAGCTCGTCCCGGGCCGTGGCCAGGCGCATGGAGCCCTCGCGGTGCACCGTGCCCGCCTCGTCGACGTAGCCGCGCGGCAGCACGAACTCGAACTCGGTGCGCAGCCCGTGCTGCTCCTCGCGGGGCGGCGGGGGGGCCGGGACGGCGGCTGGGGGCGCCGCCGCCTGCTCGGTCGCCGGGGCGGGCGCCGTCGCCTGGAGGATCTCCTCCAGGTTGCCCGCCGTCACGGTACGGCGCCTCATTCGACGATGATCTCCTCGAACACGATGGTGACGGACTCGGTGGCCGCGGCCGAATCGCCCGCCTTCAGGGACGGGCCCTCCCACTTGGAGGCCCAGCCCTGCATCAGCTGGATGCGGCGGACCGTGTTGCCCTCGGTGTCCTTGATCTCGATCGTGAGGTTCTGCCGGGCGGCGTTCACGGCGCCCTTGTTCAGCGTCTCCTTGATCCAGTTGGTGAACTCGCTGCTCTGGTCGAGTCCCCGGGTGATCGTGATCTCACCGGCCTGCCGGCCGCCCGGCTGCTTGCGGATTATCTGCTTGCCCTCCGCGGTGACCTGCTTGACCTCGACGACGTCCTCCTCGACGGTCAGGCCGCTGATCTCCTGGATGGACTCGACCAGGTAGCCGCCGAGCTGCACGCCGAAGACGTGGGTGGAAAGAGCATCGCCCGTTGCCATGACTGTCTGTCACCTTCCGTTGCCGACCCGCGGGTCGTTGTTCTGGCTCGATCTCACTCGTCGATGAGGCTGGTGCTGTCGGAGAACTGGGCCAGCCGGAACACCACGAACTCCGCGGGCTTGACCGGCGAGACGCCGATCTCGCAGACGACGCGGCCCTGGTCGATGGACTCCTGCGGGTTGTTGTCCCGGTCGCACTTGACGTAGAACGCCTCTTCGGCGGTGCGGCCGAACAGCGCGCCCCGGCGCCACTCCTCGGTGAGGAAGGCGGTGACGTTGCGCCGGATGCTCGACCAGAGCCGGTCGTCGTTCGGCTCGAAGACCACCCACTGGGTGCCCAGGAGGATCGACTCCTCCAGGTAGTTGAACAGCCGGCGCACGTTCAGGTAGCGCCAGGCCGGGTCGGAGGAGAGGGTGCGGGCGCCCCACACCCGGATGCCCCGGCCCGGGAAGGCGCGTACGCAGTTGACGCCGATCGGGTTGAGCAGGTCCTGCTCGCCCTTGCTGAGCCGCAGCTCCAGGTCGACCGCGCCGCGGATCACCTCGTTGGCGGGGGCCTTGTGCACGCCGCGCTCGTGGTCGCTGCGCGCCCACACACCGGCGATGTGCCCGCTCGGCGGGACGGTGGTGTTGCGTCCGGCGGCCGGGTCGAAGACGCGCACCCACGGGTAGTAGAGGGTGGCGTACCGGGAGTCGTAGCCCGCCTCGTCGTTGCGCCAGGTGCGCACCTGCTGGGCGTTGAGCCCGGGCGGGGTGTCCAGCACCGCGACCCGGTCGCCCATCTGCTCGCAGTGCGAGATGACGGCGAGCTGGACCGTGCGCACGCCCTCGGCGTCGATGTCGCCGCGCTGGTAGGCGCTCATCAGGTCCGGCACCGCGACCATGGTGATCTCGTCGATGGTCTCCAGGCCGCCGAAGCCGGTGCGGGCCGCCGGGTCGCCGACGTACTCCGCCGGGTCGAGGCGGGCCACCGCGCCGGAGCCCGACGGGGCGGGGGCGGCGGCCGGGGCCTCGGCGAGCGGCACGGTCTGGTTGGCGGGCCGGGTCTGGGCGGCGCCCTGCTGCTCGGTGACCTCGATCAGCCGGGAGCCGCGGGCCTGGGTGACCAGGTAGCCCTTGACGTTCTTCCGGGTGGAGGCCTCGTACGTCTCCGCCACCTGGTCGCCCTGGCGGACCAGCACCTTGAAGCGGTCCTCGGGCGGGTTCTCGCCGTCGGCGTCGGCGATCTCCACCGACACCCCGGAGGCGCCCGGCCGGGCCGCGACCAGGAAGCCGCCGAGCTCGACGGGCTGGGCCGCCCGGGTCTCGCGCCGGCCGCCGGTGCCGGCCGCCGGGGCGGAGGCGTCCTCGGCGGAGCCGCCGACGCGCACCACGTACGCGGCGCCGCCGCCGTTGGCGAAGTAGCCGTAGACCGAGTGGGGCAGGTAGGCGCCCTCGGTGAAGCCGCCGAACAGCTGGGTGTACTGGTCCCAGCTGGTGACCAGCGTCGGGGTGTGGAACGGGCCGGTCTCGGCGAACCCGACGAACGCGGCGACGGCGGTGCCGACCCCTTCGATCGGGCGGGCACCGGACTGCACCTCCTCCACGTACACGCCCGGGGTGAGGTACGTCGGCATGCTCGCTCCTTCGGGTCCTTGCGGGGTGGTTCACCTGTGTCCAGGCCGAGTCTGCGGGGCGGACGTGCCGTGGGCACAGGGACGTGCGGACCCGACCGGGGGCAGGAACACTGCCTCTCCCAGCCCGCCCCGAGGGCCCCGCCGCCACCCGGACGTGCCCCCGCGCTGCCCCTACGGCCCTGGACGCCCGCGCGGGCCCCGGGCGCCCGCGGGGGGAACGTCCGCGATCGGGCGGCGGAGGCGGACGCGGACCCCGCGCACGGCGACGCTTCCCGGATCCGCGCCGGCCCCACGCAGGTCACCTGCTTCCCCGTGACGCCGTCGGCAAGCACGGCGGCAGCGGGCACCCGCGGGGACCGGGCGGCCCCGCGCGGTCCCTCAGGCGCCCACGGCCGACGCCAGGTACGGACCGAACTCCGTCTCCAGGACCAGCCGGCCCAGCTTGCGGTACTCCTGGGCGATCGCCGTCACCACCTGGCCCATGGTGAGCGGCTCCCCGGACTCCGCCGCGAGGTAGGCGGCGGTCACCGCGCAGGCCCGGATCGAGCCGCCGGCCAGTTCGAAGCGGTCGGCGCAGAAGCCGAGGTCCAGGTCGCCGGCCCGGGGCAGCCGGTCGCCCAGGCAGCGCTCCCACAGGGCGAGGCGCTGGGTGGCGTCGGGCACCGGGAAGTCGGCGATCACGTCCAGCCGGCGGGTGAACGCCTCGTCCAGGTTGGCCCGCAGGTTGGTGGTCAGCACCGCGATCCCGTCGAAGGACTCCATGCGCTGGAGCAGGTACGCCGACTCGATGTTGGCGTGCCGGTCGTGCGCGTCCTTCACCTCCGAGCGCTTGCCGAAGATCGCGTCGGCCTCGTCGAAGAGCAGCACGGCGTTGACCGCCGACGCCTCGGTGAAGATCCGCTCCAGGTTCTTCTCGGTCTCGCCCACGTACTTGTCGACGACCGTGGACAGGTCCACCACGTACAGGTCCATGCCCAGGTCCGACGCGACGACCTCGGCGGACATGGTCTTGCCGGTGCCCGACTCGCCCGCGAACAGGGCGATCACCCCGCGCCCGCGCCCGCCGCCGGGCCGCATCCCCCACTGCCCGAGCACCTGTTCGCGGTGGCGGGCGCGCAGCGCGAGTTCGCGCAGCCGCCGGTGGGTGAGCGGCGGCAGCACCAGGTCGTCCCAGCCGACCGAGGGCTCCACCCGGCGGGCCAGCCGGTCCAGGCCCGCGCCGTTCTGGGCGCGTACGGCGGTGCGCAGGTCGTCGGGGCGGACCGGGCGGCCGGCCAGGGCGGCCGTGCGCACGGCCACGTCGGCGGCGCGGCGCACCTGCCCGGAGTCCAGGCGGTGCGCGGCCACCGCCCGGGCGAGCGCCTCGGTGTCGCCGGGCACCGAGCCGTCGCCGGCGGCCCGCTCCAGGGCGTGCCGCCAGCGCGCGGCCTGCCGCTCGGGCGAGGGCGCCGGCACGGTCAGGACGACGGGGGTGTCGGCGGCCCAGCCCGGGTCCCAGCCGACGGCGCCGTGCGTCAGCAGCGGGATGCCCCGCAGCGCCGTGCACAACGCCCGCAGCGCGCGGGCGCGTCCGGCGGGCTCGTCGGGCAGCGACTCCAGCGGGCCGAGGACGACCCCGGCGCCGGTCAGGCGGGCTTCGAGGGCGGCGACCCGGGCCAGCTCGGGGATGTCGCCGGGGCGCCGGGCGAGGGCCGCCGCGTCCAGGACGAGCGGGGGTGCCCCGGCCGCGCGCAGTGCCGCGACGGCCAGGCCCTCGGCGTCGCCGCCCCGGCCGCGCAGATGGACCAGGCCGGTGCCGGTCCGGGCCGCGGCCGCCGTGCGGCGCACCTCGGCGGGCTCGGCGGTCGGGTCCTCGCGGGCCTCGTCGAGCACACCGGCGAGCCGGGCGTCGGGCCGGGCGTTGCCGAGGAGGTGGGCGGTGACCCGGTCGGGGACCACGAGGACGCGGGACAGCGGCGGCCGGTCCGGTTCGGTGACCTCCACCAGACCGCCCGCGACCAGCGGGGCGCCGGGGGCGAGCCGGAACCGGCCGGGTGCCGCGCCGGCGAGCCCGCACAGCTCCAGGGCGAGGCCGACGGTGGGCCGGCGGCGGGTCAGGTCGTCGTTGAGGTAGCCGTAGAGCCGCTCGAACCGCGCGTCCAGGTCGGGCGCCACCGCGACCAGGAGCAGGTCCAGGTCCAGCGGCGTCAGCCCGAACCGCGCGGCGAGGGCGCCGGGCACGGAACCGGCCGGCGGCCGCCAGGGCCCGGGCTCGGGCACGCCGAGCCCGCCCGGCTCGTCCAGGATGCGCGCCGCCGCCTCGGGGGTCAGGTACTGCCCGCGGTACGGGTCGTCGGGATCGGGGTCCCCGGCCCGCCGCACGCCCACCGCCCACCGCACCCGCTCCTCGACGGCCTGAAGCCGGTCCCAGAGAGGGTCTGTCCCGTCCCCGGCGACGTCCTCGCCGCCCGGTCCCCCGGCGGGGACTGCGGCGCCCGGCGCGGTGCCGGAGGCGCTCGGCCCGGCCGTGGCGTCCGGGGCGGGGGCGGTCCCGTCGCCCGGGTCCCCGGGGGGCCCGGGGGTGGTGCGGTCGGTCGCGGGGGGTTCGGTCGTGCGGGTCACGGCTGGCGGTCTCCACGGTGGCGGCGGCGGGCGGGGGCCGGGCCCCGTTCGCGGGGGCCGGCGAAGCCCTGCCGGCCCGGGTCGGTGGTCTCCTTGTAGCGCAGCCGGCGCCCCGGATCGGCCTCCCCGTCCGCGCCCCGGGCGGCGGAGCGTACGACGAGCCCCTCGGTGACCGGCGGCGCGACCGCCGTGACCGCGCCGGCGAGCGGGGCCCGTACCCGCACCCCCAGCGACGCCTTCAGCTCCCCGCCGAGTGCCGACCACACATCGGCGGCGGCCGGCACGTCGGCGGCGGTCCCGGCGACGTCCAGGCCCACGGTCAGGCCGAGTTCGGCGAGCGTGCCGGTGAGCAGCCGCGCGGGCAGGGTGTCGGCGGAGACCAGGCAGGCGAGCACCTGCGACAGCAGCCGGTGCTCGTCCTGCGGGCGGCTCGCCCACGCCGTGACCAGGTACGTCAGGTCGAACCAGCGGGGCGGGGTGCGCCGCGCCACGAGCTGCCCGTCCGCGTCGTACACCTCGCCCGCGCCGCTGCCGCGCCGGGCGGCGTCCTCCCGGATGTCGTACAGGAAGACGCAGACCGTGGGCGCGCTGCGGCGCGCGGCCCAGTCCCGGGTGGGGGCGTCGAAGACGACCTCGACGCCCGACGCCTCCAGGCCGGACTCGCCGAGCAGCCGGCGCAGCCCCTCGTCGACCTCGTGGATCACCGGCGCGTCACCTCGTCGGGCGGCTGGATGCTGCCGCTGACCACCAGGAAGTCGGTCTTCACCGGGGAGAAGCCGGGACCCTTGGCGAAGATCTCGCGCGGCCCGGTCTGGTCCTTGGCGAGGATGAGCAGCTGGCCGATGAAGGTGCCGTCCGGCTTGGGCACGGTCGGCGCCGCCGCCGCGGTGATCCCCGGCTTCCAGGTGAACCGCACCGGCGCCCCGGGCGGGAAGTCCTTGCCGCGCACGGAGGTGACGAAGCCGGGCTTGCCGATGCCGGGCACGGCGACGATGCGCGGCTGGAGGATCCGCAGCCGCTGCCGCGTGGTGTTGTCACCGCGGTCCGCGTCCGTGCCGGTGGTGGTGAGCACGCCGGTGACCTGGCCGGTCATCGCCTTCTTGGGGCTGAGGACGACGCGTACCACGGTGCTCGCGCCCGGTCCCAGGTCCGGCAGCGCGCACACCCAGGAGGCGTCGCAGCCCGGCGGCGGTCCGCTGTCGGGGATGCCGGCGGGCAGCCCGATGCGCAGCCGCAGGCCGGTGGCCAGCGCGTCGCGGCCGTTGCGGACGGTGTACGTCACCACGACCCGTCCGCCGACGTAGCCGGGGTTCGGCTGGGCCGTGACGCGCACGCCGGGCCCGGCCTTCGGCGCCGGCGGCTCCGGCGGCACCGGCGGCACCGGCGGCACCGGCGGCACCGGCGGCACCGGCGGCACCGGCGGCACGGTGGGCGGCGGCGTCGGAACCGGGGGCGGAGTCGTGGGCGGGGTCGGGGTCGGGGTGGGTGTCGGGGTCGGCGTGGGGGTGGGTGTCGGGGTCGGCGGCGGGGCCGTGCGCACCGGCACCACGGTCCGGCCGGCGTTGTCGCCGGGCCGCGGGTCCAGGACCGTACCGGTGACCGACCAGCCGACCGGCGCGTCACCCGGGGTGAGCCCGGTGAGGGTGACGTCCACCGGGACCGTCGTACCGGGCGGCACCGCGCCCAGGTCGCACTGGAGGGTCGTGGCGTCGCAGGTGCCGCCGGGCCGGGTGACCTCGGTGACGACGACACCGGCCGGCGGCGCGATGGTCAGCCGGGTGCCGGGGGAGGCGGCGGGGCCGTTGTTCACGACGTCGACGCGGACCGTGGTGGAGTCGCCGACGGTCACCTGCGGGACGGTGCCGGGCGCCCGGACGGCGAGGTCGACGGACTGCTGGACGCTGGGCTCCTTGTGCCGGCCGGGCAGGTCGTTGGTGAGCTTGGTCAGCTCGCCCGTCACGACGTTCAGCACCTTGAGCTTCTCCGGGCTGTTGACCCGCCGGCCGGGACGGGAGCTGAGCACCAGGGACGTGCCGTCGGGCGTCCAGGCGGCGTCCCGGGGCTGGAACGGCCCGGGGTTGTCCGGCAGTTCGCGGTGGCAGGCGTCGGCCGCGTCACGGGCGGAGCCGGGCAGGAGCACCCGGCAGGCGTCGCCGGACACGGAGGTCACGATGATGCCGTTGTGCTCGTCGATCCGGGAGGCGTCGTTCTTGCGGTTGAAGGCGATGCTGCGCCCGTCGGGGGAGAACGCGGGGCTGTCGTCGATGACCGCGCAGCCGTCCGGGCAGATCCTGTCGCTCAGGTCGGTCTGCCGGTCCGGGCTCTGCACGGGCACGGTCCAGATGTGCTTGTTGCCGCCGGCGCCGTAGACCAGCTTGTTGCGGGTGAAGGCCAGCGTCGTGCCGTCGGGGGACCAGGTGGGCTGGGCGTCCTGGCCCTGGAGTTCCCCGGCGGGCGGGACGATCCGGCCGGTGATCGCGCCGGAGGCGACGTCGGCGATGAGCACCTGGCTGGTTCCCGCGGCCCCGTCGGCGCCCGGCGAGATCCGGGTGAAGGCGAGGGACTTGCCGTCCGGGGAGAACGCGGGGTCGGTGTCCCGGTCGCGCGGTCCGCGTCCGGCGAGCCGCAGTCGCTCCGGGTGCGTGCCGTCGGCGTCCGCCAGCCAGATCTCCTCGACACGGCTGCCGCGCTCGCCGAGGAAGCGGGTCACCACGATCCGGCGGCCGTCCGGCGTGTAGCTCTGCCGCTCGGTCCACGGGTCGTAGTCGGGCCGGGGCTGGAAGAGCGGGTCCTTCGCGGCGTCGGTGTTGGTGTCCGCCTCCGGGTCCTCGTTCAGGATCGTCAGGTTCAGGTCGCGGGGGTCGGCCCCGTCCGCCCGGATGTCCTGGAGCGTCACCGTGTGCGGGCCGTCGGCCGTGACGTGCTCCACCACCGCCCGGCCGCCGTCGAGCGGGCCGAGCCAGGTGGGCGAGCCGACCTCCCGGTCCTCGTCCAGCACCAGTCCCGGCGTTCCGGTGTCGTGCCGCTTGGCGCGGAACACGTGGTCGTAGTTGCCCTCGCACTGGCAGGTGATCTCGGGGCTGAGGAACAGCACCTCGTCGCCGCCCGGCATCCAGGCCGGCGCGTGCGCCCGCCACTGCTCCCGGTCGCCGCCGAGCAGCGGCTCGTCGGTCGTGCCGGTGCCGTTCGTCTCCCTCAGCCGGGACTGGCCGCCCTTGGTGGCGGTGTACGCGATGAGGCCGCCGTGGGTGTCGTCGTTCACCGGGTTCCACACCGGTTCGGTGGCCGTGCCGTTCACGGGATCGGTGACCCGGGTGGGGGTGTCCCCGGTGGGGACGCCCTTGACCAGGGGACGTACGTAGATCTGCGCGCCGGCCGCCGAGTCCTCGTCGCTGGAGTACGCGAGGCGCGTCCCGTCCGGGGAGACCGTCGGGTAGGTCTCGTCGGCGGAGGTCTTGGTGAGCTGGCTCGGCCCGGAGCCGTCGGTGCCCACCCGCCACAGATCGCGCTGGTCCCTGCCGTCCGGGCCGCCGGGCCCGGCCGCGTCGAAGACCACGGAGGCGCCGTCCGGCGTCAGCCGGGGGTGGGCCGCGTCCATGCCGAAGGTGAGACGGCGCACGGAACCGCCGGCGGTCCGCAGATAGATCTGCGGGTCCTTCTCGTCGCGGCGGCTGGCGAAGACCAGCTGGTCGCCCAGGGCGGACGGCTGGATGTCGTTGTGGACCGGGATGTCGTTGTAGACCGGGCCCTCGTCGAACAACGGGACGCTGGTCCTGTCGGAGGTGGGTACACCGAGACTGCGGTGCCGGGTGCCGGCGAACGCGATCCGGGTCTCCGGGGCGGTGGTGGCCACCCGCGGCGAGGCGTCGGCGGTGCCGTCCACACCGGAGGCCGCGGTCGCCCCGAGCAGCGGGACCAGCAGCAGTGCCGACGCGCCGAGCCGCCCCAGGCGGTACCGCCCGCCGGGGCCAGCGGTTCCCATCAAGGTCCCCCTCGCAGTCTGGTGCGGCAGTCCGGGTGTACCCCTGCGGCAGTCCGGGTGCGCCCCCGCCACCCTGTCCGGGCCGCGTCCGGCATGGGAGGGCGGCGGGGCCATACCCGGGGGAAACGCTCGGTGTGCTTTGGGGCAGCGCGCGTTCCCGGCCGGGCCGCGGCCGTGACCGGGACGGTCCGTCAGATCAGGCCGTTGCGCAGCGCGTAGCCCACGGCGTGGGCCCGGTTGCGCAGCTGGAGCCGGGTGATGACCTCGTGGAGGATGTTCTTGACGGTCCGTTCGGAGTACGAGGTCTTGCGCGCGATCTCCGCGGTGTCCAGCCCCTCCGACACCATCCGCAGCATGTCCGCCTCGCGGGTGGTCAGCGTGGACAGGGACAGCCCCCGCGGGTCGAGCGCCGAGCGCTGCAGGCCGCCGACGTGACTGAGGAGCTTGCCGAGCAGGTCGCCGGGCAGGACGCCCTCGCCGTTGGCTATCGCGAGGACGAGCCGCAGCAGCTGGTCCTGGTCGGCCTCGGCGCGCCGCAGCACCGCCGCCACCCCGCACTCGATGACGCGTTGCAGCGAGCCGGAGCCGAGGGTGGCGACCACCAGGCCGGTCCGGGTGGCGGTGTTGTGCCGCAGGCGGTGCAGCAGGGCGGTCACGTCGTCGTCGACGTGGTCCACCACCACCAGCGACACCTGGGCCCGCTCGGCGTCGGCTTCGGCGGACAGTTCGATCTCGGGGCGCTGCCGCAGCTGCTGCACGACGCCCAGGCGCAGCACGGGGTCGGCGGCGTAGACGGCGACGGTCACCCGGTCGGGCCGGTCGGTGCGGGGGGTCCGGTGCGTGGTCCAGGCGGGAGCCGACCCACCGGACGGGGTGGTGGGCATGGCCGGCCCGGCTGTCTCAGTGCTGGACATAGCGGTTTACCTGTCTCAAGAGTGCTGGTCGGGGTATGCGGGGACGGGGACGAGCGCCGTCGGACGGCGCACCCGGGGCGACGGCGGCCTCAACCGTTCGTCTCCCTCGGGGAGTTGGCGGGTGACCCGAGGGGCACCGAGACTGCCCGGGCATTGCCCTCGCGCTTCTCGCGGCGCTCCCGGGCGCGGTCTAGCGTGCTGGCGTGACGCCTTCTGCAGCCTCTTCCAGCCCCGGCGCTCCCGGCCTCGACATCCCGGAAGTGACCGTGGCGCCGGGGGACATCGCCACGACCACCGTGACCGTGCGCAACGACAGCGACATCGTCGAGGCGTACAGCCTGGAGATCGTGGGGGACTGCGCCGCCTGGACCACCGTGGAGCCCGCCCGGGTCTCCCTGTATCCGGGCACGTCCGAGACGGTGACGGTGCGGCTGGAGCCGCCGCGCTCCCCCGAGGTGCGGGCGGGCGAGGTGCCCCTCGGCGTGCGGGTGCTGCCGGCCGAGCACCCGGAGTCGGTGCGGGTCCTCGAGACCGTCGTGCACATCGGGGCGTTCCACGAGCTGCACAGCGAACTGGCCCCGCGCCGGCGGCGCGGCTGGCTGCGCGGACGCTACCGGCTGGCGGTGCGCAACCAGGGCAACACCCCGGTGCTGGTGGGCTTCACCGCCGGACAGGCGGGCGAGGAGCTGGCGTTCGCCTTCACCCCGGCGCAGCAGCCGCTGGAGCCCGGCGAGTCGGCGGAGATCGGCCTGCGGGTGCGCACGGGCAAGCCGGTGTGGTTCGGCGCCCCGGTGGTGTGGCCGTTCACCGTGGACGCCGCCGAGACCGGTGAACAGGACGAGCCCCGGCGGGACGAACCCGTCGTACGGGCGCCGCTGGACGCGGAGTTCGTCCAGATCCCGATCTTCCCGAAGTGGCTGCTCGCGCTGCTCGCGGCGCTGCTCGCGCTGCTGCTGGCCTGGTTCATGCTGGTCCGTCCGGCGGTGCGCAGCGCTGCCAAGGAAGCGGCCACCGAGGCGGTCCAGCCGCGGCCCACGCCCGCCGGGGAGGAGGACGCCGCCGGGCAGACCCCGGGCACCGGTCCCGGTACGGGTACGGGTACGGGCAAGAACACCGCGCCCGGTGGCGGGCGGTCGAGCGTTCCGGGCACGGGTGGCGACGGCACGTCCGGTGAGGACGGCACGTCGGGCGACGGCGGCAGCGGCACCGTGGTGGGCGGCGGCCGGCAGACCTCGCAGACCATCGACGTGCAGTCGGCCCGCGGGGAGACCAAGACCGGCGTCTACCAGGTGCCCAAGGACAGCGTCTTCGGGGTCACGGACATCGTCGTCGCCAACTTCCAGGGCGACGAGGGGCTGATGACGATCAGCTTCGGGGACCGCAAGATCACCACCATCGCGCTGGAGACCTTCCGCAACCAGGATTACCACTGGGTGACCCCCATCAAGATCCCCGAGAACGACACCGTGACCGTCGAAGTGACGTGTGAGAAGCCCGGTACACCGGCGTCCGGACGTCAGGCGCAGGGATGCCACGAGGTCCTGAACGTGAGTGGCGTGCTCAGTCGTACCAGCCAGTAACTTCAACCCCATATCCTGACACATTGTCAGTCGACATTGGGTGCATTTGCCAAGAGTTAGCGCTTTCTCCGTCCGGAAACAGCCATCACGTGGCTGAAAAATGCCACCCCTCCGGCGCCTCGTGTCTCCGGTGCGCCCTCCGCGCTCCGAGTGCGCCGCCGCGCCGGACGGACCGCCGCCCCGGGGAACGTGAGGCCCCTCACCCGGCCGCCCGGCACCCGGGGACCCGGGTGCCGCCGCACGACCGGGCCGCCGGCGGCAACCCTGTCGCGGCGGCACCACATAGGCGTGCGCGCCGACGTCCGGGTCGGGGACACCCGGACGTCGGGACACCGGGACACCGGGCACCACGCGGAGCCGCGTCCCCGGAACGAAGGCGCCACACCCTCCGGCCGCCCGCCCGCCGGCAACACCACGACGACCGCCGGGCCCGGACGGCGGCACCATATCTGTTCCCGCGACTGGAGAATTGCCCGCAGCACGCCGAAAGGTTTTGCGATGAGGGCGCTCCAGAATGTCGCCTCCGGCGACACCGGGTGAAAGAAAACCTGGGTGTGCCGGGGCGGTCCGTGTTACCGTGATAACAGTTGCAGTTTTGATTGCCGGATTTTTCCGGGACCCCTGAGGGGCGATCATCGCGGCGACTCGGGATCCGCACAGTGCGGATCACGGCACTGCCCCTAGGGAGAATCAATATGGCATCTGGCACCGTGAAGTGGTTCAACGCGGAAAAGGGCTTCGGCTTCATCGAGCAGGACGGCGGCGGCGCCGACGTGTTCGCGCACTACTCGAACATCGCCACCTCCGGCTTCCGCGAGCTTCAGGAAGGCCAGAAGGTTACCTTCGACGTCACGCAGGGCCAGAAGGGCCCGCAGGCCGAGAACATCGTTCCCGCCTGACGCTGACGCGTTCTACGAGGCCGGGGCCCGCGCTCATGGGGCGCGGGCCCCGGTCCGTTTGCCCTCTTCCGGGAAACCCCGGCCCCGTTTACCCGCCGTCCGGGCCCCCTGGCGCCTTTCGGCTCTCCCTTCGGCTCATTCTTGTGAATTCTGCCGCGGTTGCGCACCGCCGAAAGGAATTCCTCGACACGTGCCGCGCACCTCGAGGAGGTTCCTCATCATGAACCCCACCCGTCGTACCCGGGGCGCCGCAGGCACCGGTGGCACCGGCCGCCGCGGCGGCAACGACTCCGCCTCTTTCCGTTCGTCGCGGACCAACGCGCGCGGCAAGGGCCCGCAGGGCAAGAGCCCCGGCGCCCGGCGCGCGCCGCGCGGCGAGTTCGCCCTCCCGGTCACCCTCACCGAGGCGCTGCCGCCGGCCGAGACGTTCGCCGAACTGGACCTGCCCGAGGCGCTGCACACCGCGCTGCGCACCGAAGGCGTGACGGCGCCCTTCCCCATCCAGGCGGCGACGCTGCCGAACACGCTGGCCGGCCGGGACGTCCTCGGCCGCGGCCGCACCGGGTCGGGCAAGACGCTCGCCTTCGGCCTGCCCCTGCTGGCCCGGCTGGCCGGGCAGCGGGCCGAGCCCCGGCAGCCGCTGGCCCTGGTCCTCGTCCCCACCCGGGAGTTGGCCCAGCAGGTCACCGACGCCCTCACCCCTTACGCGCGGGCGCTGCGCCTGCGTCTGGTCACCGTCGTCGGCGGCATGTCCATCGGGCGCCAGACGTCCGCGCTGCGCGCCGGAGCCGAGGTCGTCGTCGCGACCCCGGGCCGGCTCAAGGACCTCATCGACCGCGGCGGCTGCCGGCTGGACCGGGTGGCCGTCACCGTCCTGGACGAGGCCGACCAGATGACCGACATGGGCTTCATGCCCCAGGTCACCGCCCTGCTCGACCAGGTCCGCCCGGACGGTCAGCGGATGCTGTTCTCGGCCACCCTGGACCGCAACATCGACCTCCTGGTGCGCCGCTACCTGCACGACCCGGTCGTGCACTCGGTCGACCCGTCGGCGGGCGCGGTCACCACGATGGAGCACCACCTGCTGCACGTCCACGACGACGACAAGCACACCACCGCGACCGAGATCGCCGCCCGCGACGGCCGCGTGATCATGTTCCTGGACACCAAGCACGCGGCGGAACGGCTGGCCAAGCACCTGCTGTCGGTCGGCGTGCGGGCCTCGGCGCTGCACGGCGGCAAGTCCCAGCCGCAGCGCACCCGCACCCTCGCCCGGTTCAAGGACGGCGAGGTCACGGTCCTGGTGGCCACCAACGTCGCCGCCCGCGGCCTGCACATCGACGACATCGACCTCGTGGTGAACGTCGATCCGCCCGCCGACCACAAGGACTACCTGCACCGGGGCGGCCGTACCGCCCGGGCCGGCAAGTCCGGCACCGTCGTCACCCTGGTGCTGCCGCACCAGCGGCGGGCGGTGGACCGTCTCATGAGCGCGGCCGACATCACCGCCCGCACCACCCGCGTCCGCCCGGGCGAGCCCGAGCTGACCCGGATCACCGGCGCCCGGACCCCCTCCGGCGTCCCCGTCACCCTCGCCGCACCGGCCGCCGAACGTCCCCAGTCCGCCGGCGCCCCCGGGCGCGGCCGGGGCGGACGGTCCCGGCGGCCCCGCGGTCCCCGGCGCGCCCCGTCCGGGCGTCCCGCTCCCGAGGGGAACCGGTGACCGCATCCGTCCCCCTGGCCGTCGAGCGGCCCCGCGCCCTCGGCGTCCTCATCCGCATCCCGACCGCTCAGCTGGAGGCACCATGCGCTGTGTCATCGCCCGTTTCCCCTTCGACCTGACCAAGTCCGAGGTCGAGCGGTCGATGGAGGGCGTCCCGCCGGAGCCCGCCGTCGGCGTCTGCGCGACCGTCGACGGCCGGGTCTACCCGGTCAAGCAGATCGGGCAGATCATCACCGGGCAGGACCGCCGCGACTTCACCGCGGCCGAGGTGAGCCGTGCGCTGACCCGGCTCGGCTTCACCTGCCACGAGGTGTCGGCCACGCCGCCGGCGGAGCACCGCGCGGCCTCCTCGCTCCCCTGGGCGGACAACCCGCTGGCCTAGAGCGGCACCGGCGCCACGACAGAAACGGGCGGCGGAAGTCCGTCCGGGACGGGATCGTACGCATGGACAGGAACGGAAGCCCCGCCGGGCACGTCTCTCCGGCCGGAGCGCACACCTACCGGATGCCCCTTCCCCGGCTCACCCTGACCCCGGACGGCGGCCACGGCCCGCTGGCCGGGGCGTGGTGGCCCCGCTGCGACGCGCTGGAACTGGAACTGCCGGCCCTGGTCGGCGCGCTGGCCGCCGGCCTCGGCGCGGTCACCCACGTCACCGTGGACACCGCGGCCTGGCCGGACGCCCCGCACCGGGTGCCGGCGCCCGGCCGGGTCATCCTGGTGTCCCTGTCGGCCGTCGACACCGAGGCCCACACCATCTGCCTGGGCTACGGCACCGGGGACCACCGGGAGCTGCTGGTCGTCCCGCCCGGCGAGGCGGCCGACGCGGCGCGCTGGCTGCTGACCACCGCCGCCGACCCGGAAAACGCCCTGAGCGCCCCGCACATGCTGGCGCTCGCCGGCGCCACCTGGGAGCGCTGAGGAGCACCGCCCCTCCCTGCCGTCCGCCCCGCCGCCAGTGCCGCCAGTACCGCCGGCGAGGCCCGGTCGAGTCCCACGAGCGACACGGACGTTCCGGGACCCGGTCCGCGCCCGGGCACCGGGGCGGGGCGCGCGCGTCACGCCCGGGACGGCTCCGGCCGCGCCGGCGGCTCCTCGGTGGTCGCGGGGGGCGCGGCCCGGCGGCGGGAGCGCCCGCCGAGGACGCTGACCGCGGCGGCGAGGAGGGCCGCCGCGAACGGCACCAGCAGGCCCGCACGGTAGCCGTCCAGCCGCCCGTCCGCGGCGTCGGCGTGGGTGGCGACCGCGGTGACGGCGGAGAGACCGAGCGCGGCGCCGAACTGGAAGGCGGTGTAGAGCAGGCCGCCCGCGAGGCCCTGCTCCCGCTCCGCGACGCCGTCCGTGGCCGTGATCGTCAGCGGCCCGTACGCCAGGGAGAAGGCCAGGCCGACGAGGAGCAGGCTGGGGAACATCGCCGCGTAGGTCCAGTCGGCCCGCACCGGCAGGAACAGCCCGTAGGCCAGGGCCGCGAGGAGCAGGCCGCCGGTGATCACCCGGGCGTTGCCGAAGCGGGCGGTCAGGCGCGGGGTGAGGGTCGGCGAGAGCACCGCGTCGATGCCGGCGACCAGCATCGCCAGGCTGGTCTGGAGCGTGGACCAGCCGCGCAGTTCCTGGAGGTAGAGCACGACGAGGAACTGGAAGCCGAAGAACCCGCCGGAGAACAGCAGCGCCGCGATGTTGGCCCGCACCAGCCTGCCGTCGCGCAGGATGCCCAGGCGGACGAGGGGTTCGGCGACCCGCCGTTCGATCAGGACGAAGGCCGCGAGGAACGCCAGCCCGGCCAGCAGCGTGCCCGCGGTGACGGCGGCCCCGGCCTGGGCGGCGCGCTCCACGCCCAGCACGATCAGCACCAGGGCGGCGGTCACGGTGAGCGCGCCGGCGAGGTCCACGCGCCGGCGGGACCCGCCGGGGCGCGCGTCCCGGGGCACGCAGACGACGGCCGCGGCCAGGATGAGGGCGGCGAGCAGGACGGGCGCGAAGAACACCCACCGCCAGTGGACGGCGGCCAGCAGCCCGCCGGCGACCAGCCCGACGGTGAAGCCGCCGGCGGCGGTGCCCGAGTAGACGAGCAGGGCCCGGTCGCGCTCGGGACCCTCGGGGAAGCCCGTCGTGATGACGGACAGCCCCGCCGGGGTCATGAAGGCGGCGGCGACGCCCGTGACGAACCGGGCGAGGACCAGCGTCCAGCCCTCCGTGGCCAGTCCGCCGAGCCCGGAGAACAGCAGGAACACGGCGAGCCACAGCACGAACATCCGCCGGCGCCCGAACAGGTCGGCCGCCCGGCCGCCGAGCAGCATGAAGCCGCCGTACCCGAGGACGTAGGCGCTCATGACCCACTGCAGCTCGCCCGTGGACATCCCGAGGTCGGAACGGATCGACGGCAGCGCCACGTTGAGCATGGCGACGTCGATGCCTTCGAGGAAGATCGCGCCGCACAGCACGAGCAGCACGCCCCAGCGGCGTGCGCCCGGTCCGGACGCGGCGGGCGGGGTGGTGACCACGATGAACTCCTCCCGGAGCAAAGGTGTTTGGGATGCGTCCAGCCTTCGCCCCGCGCCGTCCGGGAACAACGGCGAAGTGCGCGACGTTCGTTCAGCCAGGCTTACCGATCGATGCCCGGACCCCCGTCCGCGGCCCCCGGAGAGGTACGTGGACCACAACGAACTCGCCTGCTTCCTCGTCCTCGC
This sequence comes from Streptomyces sp. NPDC104831, assembly GCF_055583025.1. Lineage (NCBI taxonomy): Bacteria > Bacillati > Actinomycetota > Actinomycetes > Kitasatosporales > Streptomycetaceae > Streptomyces > Streptomyces sp. NPDC104831. The sequence continues at coordinate 101,216 of NZ_JBVJOT010000012.1, read as the reverse complement.
CGAGGAGCTGCACTTCGGCCGCACCGCCGACCGGCTGCGGCTGTCCCGCGCCCGGGTGAGCCAGCTCGTCCAGCGGCTCGAACGCCGCGTCGGGGCGCCCCTGTTCACCCGCACGAGCCGGCGGGTGGCCCTGACCGACCTCGGCAGCGGACTGCGCGCGGAGCTGGAACCCCACTACCGCGGCATGCAGGACGCCCTGGCGCACGCCGTGGCCGCGGCCCGCGCGTCGGCCGGGGTCCTGCACGTCGGCTTCTCCACCCCGCTGGCCGGGGAGATCGCGCTGAAGACGGCCGAGCGGCTGCGCGCCGCCCGCCCCGGGGCCACCGTCGAGGTGTGCGAGGTGCCGTTCGGCGATCCCTACGGCATGCTGCGCCGGGGCGACTTCGACGTCCAGCTGACCGACTTCCCCGCGCGGGACGCCGATCTGCGCCACGGGCCCGCCCTGCTCGCCGAGGGCCGGGTGCTCGCCGTCGCGGCGGGGCATCCGCTGGCCGGGCGGGGCGCGGTGACACCGGAGGACCTGGCCGGGGTCGCCCTGCTGGCCATCGAGGGGGACGCCCCCGAGCACTGGCGCCGGCACCGGACGCCGGACCGCACGCCCGGTGGCCGGCCGATCGGGCGGGGGCCGTCCGTCGCCTCCTTCGCGGAGGCGCTGACCCTCGTGGCCGGCGGCCGGGGCGCCCTGCTCACGGCGGCCCACACCGCCCTCTACCACGGCCGGCCCGGCGTCTCGTACGTGCCGGTCGTCGGCGAGGAGCCGCTGCGCTACGGCGTGATGTGGCGGGCCGGCGACGCGAGCGGCACCGTGCGGCTCTTCGCGGCCCTCGCCCGCGAGGCCGCACGGGAGATTCCGCTGCCCTCGCCCCCCGCCCGCCGGGTCCGCGCGGCGTGAGCGCGGGGCGCGCGGACCCGGCGGGCCCCGTCGCCCGCCCCCGCCCGGCACGGCGCGGGCACACGGCGCGGCCCGCGCCACCGGGCCCCGGCCCGGCCACCGCGGCACCCGGCCCGAGCGCGCCCCGCGACCGGCACCGCCGGGGCCCCGTCCGGCCGCCGTGACACGCGGCCGGTTACTGCGTCCGGGTGCATCCCTCACCCGGACGGCCGTGTGGCGGCCTTGCCCGGGCCCCCCGGGGCGCACTCCGGCGGTGAGGATGGCCGGTGACACCGCCGTCGTGGCACGGGCGGACGCGAGCATCGGGAGTGGGACCACTTGTGAGCATCCTGAACGAACCCCAGGGCGGTGGCGCGGCAGCCGAGGACTCGTACGAGAACGAGCTGCCGGTCCGGCGCAAGCAGCCCGGCAACGTCGTGGTGAGGTGGCTGACCACCACCGACCACAAGACGATCGGCACGCTCTATCTGGCGACGTCGTTCGCGTTCTTCCTGTTCGGCGGCGTGATGGCGCTGCTCATGCGCGCCGAGCTGGCCCGCCCCGGCCTCCAGATCATCTCCAACGAGCAGTTCAACCAGATGTTCACGATGCACGGCACCGTGATGCTGCTGATGTTCGCCACCCCGCTGTTCGCCGGCTTCACCAACTGGATCATGCCGCTCCAGATCGGCGCGCCCGACGTGGCCTTCCCCCGGCTGAACATGTTCGCCTACTGGCTCTACCTGTTCGGCTCGCTCATCGCGGTCGGCGGCTTCCTCACCAACAACGGCGCGGCCGACTTCGGCTGGTTCGCCTACAGCCCGCTGTCGGACGCCACCCGCACCCCCGGGGTCGGCGGGAACCTGTGGATCCTCGGCCTGGCCTTCTCCGGTTTCGGCACGATCCTCGGCGCCGTCAACTTCATCACCACGATCGTCTGCATGCGCGCCCCGGGCATGACCATGTTCCGCATGCCGATCTTCACCTGGAACGTGCTGCTGACCGGTGTGCTGGTCCTGCTGGCCTTCCCGGTGCTGGCCGCCGCCCTGTTCGCGCTGGCCGCGGACCGCATCTACGGCGCCCACGTGTACGACCCGGCGAACGGCGGCCCCCTGCTCTGGCAGCACCTGTTCTGGTTCTTCGGGCATCCGGAGGTGTACATCATCGCCCTGCCGTTCTTCGGCATCGTCACCGAGATCATCCCGGTGTTCGCCCGCAAGCCGATCTTCGGATACATGGGCCTGGTGGCCGCGACCATCGCCATCGCCGGGCTGTCGGTCACGGTGTGGGCCCACCACATGTACGTCACCGGCGGTGTGCTGCTGCCCTTCTTCGCCTTCATGACGTTCCTGATCGCCGTGCCGACCGGGGTGAAGTTCTTCAACTGGATCGGCACGATGTGGAAGGGCTCGCTGTCCTTCGAGACACCGATGCTGTGGGCGGCCGGCTTCCTCGTGACGTTCCTCTTCGGCGGGCTGACCGGCGTCATCCTCGCCTCGCCGCCCATGGACTTCCACGTCTCCGACACGTACTTCGTGGTGGCCCACTTCCACTACGTGGTCTTCGGGACGGTCGTCTTCGCGATGTTCGCCGGGTTCCACTTCTGGTGGCCCAAGTTCACGGGGAAGATGCTCGACGAGCGCCTCGGCAAGATCACCTTCTGGACGCTGTTCGTCGGCTTCCACGGCACCTTCCTGGTCCAGCACTGGCTGGGCGCCGAGGGCATGCCCCGCCGCTACGCCGACTACCTGGCGTCCGACGGCTTCACCGCGCTGAACACGCTGTCCTCCATCAGCTCCTTCCTGCTCGGCCTGTCCATGCTGCCGTTCCTGTACAACGTCTGGAAGACCGCCAAGTTCGGCCGGCCGGTCGGCATCGACGACCCCTGGGGCTACGGCCGTTCGCTGGAGTGGGCGACCTCCTGCCCGCCGCCCCGGCACAACTTCGTCACCCTGCCCCGGATCCGCAGCGAGTCCCCGGCCTTCGACCTGCACCACCCGGACATCGCGGCGCGGGAGCAGGAGGGCTACGAGATCGCCACCAGCGACCGGCCCCGCGGATGAGCGGCCTGCGCAAGCGGGGGACCGGCACCGGCGGTGACCTCGGCAACGAGGTCGAGGGCTATCTGCTGTGGCAGGCCCGGATCGCCGAGGCCGAGCAGCGCGCCCGCGAGTTCACCGGCCCCCTGGAGTGGCTGACCACGGCCCAGCGCGAGGAGGTCGAGCGGCACTACACCGCCGACAGCCTGCGCCGGGCCCGGGCCGACCTGGAGCGCGTCGCGGCCCGGTGCGTGTCGCTGCGGGCCGAGTACGAGCACCGCTACCAGGAGCTGCGGCGGCGCTGTCTGGCCGTGGTGCTCGCGGTGTGCGCCGGCTGCACGGCACTGGCCGCGCTGCTGCTGTGCCTGTGAGACCTCACCGGTCCGCGCCGCCCGGCCGGGTCGCGCTGTGGGCCAGCCACTCGGACCAGGTGAGGTTCCAGTCGCCGTAGCCGTTGCCGGCCTCGACCGTGTCCTTGGAGCCGGTGACCCGGATGACGTCGCCGGGGACGACCCGCCGGTAGAAGCGTTCGGCGGTGCCGTCGGTGGCGAGGCCGACACAGCCGTGGGTGACGTTGGACCGGCCGGCGTGGGTGTCGGCGTTGGGGTTCTGGTGGACGTAGGTGCCGGACGCGGTGGTGTGCACGGCCCAGGCGTAGTAGCCGTGGTAGGCGTCGCCGAGACCGACGGTCCGCGAGTCCATGTAGACCTTGGGCTGCTTGTCCATCACCACCATCGTCCCGTTCCAGGTGTCCAGACCGGGCCGGCCCGCGGTGACCGGGATCCGGGTGGTGGGCCTGCCGTCCTCCGTGACGGTCATCGTGTGGGTGCGCACGTCGACGGTGGCGGTCAGGGAGCGGCCGATGGAGAAGTGCCGCACGGCGTGGCTGCCGACGCGGAGCGTGACCCGGGTGCCGGGCCTCCAGTACGCGGGCGGGCGGTAGTCGACGCGCTGCCCGTCGAGCAGGTTGCGGTCCTTCACCCAGCTCCAGGCACCCGTGACCGCGGGCCCGGTGGTGACGGCGAGCCAGTGCTCGACCGCCGCCCGCTCGGCCCGCGGCACCGGGCGCGGGAAGGTGACCGATATCGGCATGCCGACGCCCACGGTGGCCCCCTCGCCGACGTTGACCCGCGCGTCGGCGAGGGCGGCCGGCTCGGGGACGGCGGGCACGGTGGGGCGGGGCGCGGCGGACGTGGCGCGGGCCGGTCGGGCCGGCTTCGTCACGGCGCCGGAGGTGGTGGCCGCGCACCCGGTGGCGGCGAGCACCAGCGCGCAGGCCGCCGCGAGGGCACCGGCGACGGTCCCCGGGCGGCGGGCGGACGAAAGGCGCGCGGTGCGGGCGTCCCGCGCCGGGCGTGCGTGGTCGCGGATGCGTGATTCCTGCGCGTGCGTGAACACGGAAGTCCCCCCTGGGATGCGTACGGACATGGTCTGTACGCACCGCGCGGCGCCCCGGTTGCATCGGGCCGGGGGAGGAATCCCGGCCGCGCGACGCACCGTAGGATCGCCTCTTCGGGGACGGGCGATGCGGGGGCCGGGATGACGGAGGAGGAGTTCGACGCCTTCTACACGGCTGCCTTCCCCCGTCTCGTGGGGCAGCTCTACGCCTTCACCGGCGACCACGCCGAGGCCCAGGACGTCGTGCAGGAGGCGTTCGTACGGGCCTGGGACCGGCGTGCGTCGTTCGACGCGGCCGAGGCACCGGAGGCGTGGATCCGCACGGTGGCCACCCGGCTCGCGGTCAGCCGCTTCCGGCGGGCCCGGCGCTGGCTGGAACTCGTCCGCAAGGACACCCCGCGGGACCAGGTCCCGGGCCCCGGACCGGAGCACGTCGCCCTGGTCGCCGCACTGCGCGAACTGCCCCCGCCGCAGCGGCTCGCCGTGGTGCTGTACCACGTGTGCGACCTGAGCGTGGAGCAGATCGCCGCGGAGACCGGCGCGCCCGCCGGCACGGTCAAGGCACGGCTGGCCCGGGGCCGCGCCGCGCTCGCCCGCCGGCTGTCGCCCGAGGAGGCCGGAGTCATGACCGGGACGAAGGAGGCCACGCATGCGCCCTGACCCGTCGGAGCCGGCCGGGCCCGGGGAGCCCGCCGACCGGCTGACGCGCGCCCTGCGCGAGGTCGCCGGGCAGGGCCGGCGCCTCGCCCCCGGCCCGGGCGCCGCCGTGCGCCGCCGGGCCGAGCTGCGCCGCCGTACCCGCCGGGCCGGACTGGTGTCGGCGGGGCTCGTCGTCGCGGCCTCGGCCGTCCTCGCCGCCACGGCCCTGCTGGACGGCACCCACCGGCCCGCGCCACCGCCCGCCGCGACCGCCTCCACCACCGCCCCGGTACCGCCCCCCGACCGGGACACGGCCGTCGAGGACATCCGGATCGACCTGTCCGCCCTGGAACTGCGGGCCGGGGGACGGACGTTCGCCGTCTCGGCGCCCGGCATGAACCGGCCGTTCCAGGACGACGCGGTCGGCCGGGTCACCGAACGTCTGCGGCATGCCCGGTTCAGCGCCTCGCCGACGGGCGAGGTCGAGCGGCACGACTGGGTGCTGGCCTTCAGCGGCCCCGGACGGCAACCGCACTTCCTCTACGGCACCGACGCCGACGTCCCCGGCCGCCGCCCGTCCACCCTGGGCCTGATCGGCCTGCGGCCCGACGACGCCCGCTGGCTGTACGAACACACCGAGGTCGGCGCCCGGGTGGTGATCACGGGCAGCGGCACGTGACCGGCCGGGCCGGGTCAGCAGGCGGTGGCCGGGGCCACGCTCACCGCGTCGCGCTCCCAGGCGAGGTGGCGGATCGAGACGGCTCCCTTGCCGCCCTTGCCGTCCCCGCCGCCCTTCGGCTCGACCTTGATCGTGACACCGGAGCCGTCGACCGCCAGGAGTTCACCGCACAGGGACTGCCCGCGGGTGTGCACCCGGACCGTCGGCGCCGGGTCGTCCGGTCCCGGGGCCACCCAGGTGAGCAGGATCCCGGCGGCGGTGGCCAGCACGCCGAGCACCGCCGCCCAGCGCGCGGCGCCGATCCGCGCCTCGATCCGGTCCAGCTCCCGCTCCTCCCAGTCCAGGAGCCGCGCGGCATGGGCGTACCTCAGCACGTCGCCGGGCCGCCCGTGCGCGGCGGACACGGCGAGGAACGCGGCGCCGAGCAGCAGCACCAGTCCCGCCGCCACCAGCACGACTACCGCCGGCCGGTAGCCGCCGGGCAGTTCGGCGACGTTCTCCCGGCCCTTGAGGACCAGCACCGCGGCCAGCAGCCCGGTGGCGACGCCGAGGAAGTTCCGCCAGCCCTCCGCCTGCGCCCGCGCGATCTCCAGCTGGGCCTCGGCCATGGCGTCCAGCCGCCGCTGGGCCCGCTCCAGTTCCTCGGGCTCGTACCGGCGCGCCGCTGTCACGAGCCGGTGCCCGGCCGGCGGACCGCCACCCACTTGGCCCCGCAGCCGCCGGTCTCCTGCTGGTCCCCGGGGTGGGGCAGCCGGCACCGGCAGCGCATGTACACCTCGTCCGGCAGCTCGTCCCGCCCGGACCCGCCGCGGGGCAGCCCCTTGGCCACCGACCCGGGCCTGATGGCCGGCACCGGATGGCTCATCGCGCCGCGGCAGGCCGGGCAGGTGCCGGTGATGACGAGCCGTCCGCCGGAGGTCTCCCAGACGAATCCGCTCTGGTCCGGCAGGTGCCGGGACTGGAAGGGCTTGGGGTCGTGCGACACGCGGTCAGGTCCTCTCGTGCGGCGGCAGGCGGAAACCGAACAGGGGCGCGTAGTCGGCGAGGCGCGCGCGGACCTCGTCCACCGTCAGGCCCGTCTCCTCGGCCGCCAGGTCCAGGTGGTCCGCGCCGACCTCGTGGGACAGCACCGGTTCCCTGCCGGTGAGCCGGGCGGTGAGCAGGACGACGTCCCGCCAGTCGGGGACGCGGTCGCAGCCGGGTTCCGGGTACGGCAGCTCCAGTCCGACCCCGGTGAACGGCCCGAGCCGCCGGTACGTCTCCCGCAGCCCGGCCCCGAGCCGCCCGGCCGCGACGACCAGGCCGAGCGGGGGGAGGGTCCAGGAGTCCTCCAGGCAGGACTGGAGGAGGGCGTACTCGGCGGCGGTGTCGCGCTCCAGGGGCTTAGACGGCCGGACGGACCCGGGCCGTACGGGGACCGTGGGGGCCCCGAGGGGGGCGTAGGCGTTGAGTTCGGCGGCGGCGGTGGGGAGGTCGAGGCCGAGGTTGTCGGCGAGGACGGTGAGGTCGCTCAGCGAGACGGACGGCCGCCACCTCCCGCCGTCGCACAGGGCCTCGCGCACGGGGCCGTTCGGTTTCAGCCCGGCGACGTCCCCGGGCACCTCGGGCACCTCGAAGCCGTAGCCGGGTGCACCGCTCCGCAGCAGGTCCGCGATGGTGCCGACGCTCTCCTGGTAGGCGGCGGCCAGCCCCACGAGGGAGGCCGGGGAGAACCGGTCGTGCCGCCCGATGCTCCCCGCCAGGGTGGGGAGCCCCGACCGCCGGCGGAACCCGCTCGGCAGCGGCTGCCCCTGCCGGAGGAACGGCCGCGCGGAGCCCGTCCCGGCGTACCACGCGCGGACCGCGTCCACCGCCCGCCGCTCGACCAGTCCCGCGTCCGCCAGCGCCTCGACCGCGGCGAGGTCCCCCGGCGGTACGACGGCGTTCCCCACTCTCTCGAAGACCCACAGCAGCTCCCAGACCGTCATCACCGCGTCCCCGGCGCCGGCGCGCTGCGGCGGGAGGGGCCCGCACCAGGCGGGCGGCACGAACGAGGCGAGCGGTCCGGGGTCCGCCACCTCGACGCCCAGCGGCCCCGCCCACCCGGCCAGCCAGGACGCCGTGGCCCCGACCGCCTCCTCGCGCCGGGCGGCCAGCCGGACCAGGTGCCGCAGGCCGATCGGGTCGGGGGGCAGGAAGGGCGGCTGCGCGTCCACGTCCCGGCTGAGCGCGGCGAGCTGCGACTCGTCCAGGAGGTACGGCAGTTCCGGACCGGTGAGCCGGTAGCCGAGGGGGGCGAAGCGGCGTACGACCGCCTCGATCTCGGCCGGCGGGATCCCCGTGTGGTGCGCCCTCCAGGCGACGTCCACCGGCCGTACGAGCGCGGAGAACGGCGAGATCTCGAAGGGCACCTCGCCCGGCCGGTCCCCCAGCAGGACCCGTGCCTCCCGCGCGTCCACGCGGTGGGCCGCGAACTCGCCGGGGTCCGGTGGCGCCGGGAGCGAGGGGTCGAGCCACGACAGCCGGGCGCACAACGCGGCCAGGACTCCCAGGCTCACCTTCTCCCGGGCGGAGACCCGCACCAGCGCCTCCCGCACCGCGTGCTGCCCGTCCGGGTCCTTCTCCCCCGGCCCCGGTCCGGCCGCTTGCTCGAACTGTCCGTACAGCGTGGCCGTCAGGCGGCTCGGCACGAGGCCGTCCAGGGCGCGGATGTCCGCCGCTTCCGGGACGCGCACGCCCACGATGGCGTACCGGCGCAGGCGCCGCGTCGTCTCCCGCAGCGAACACCCGGTGTCCGCCGCGGCCCGCAGCGGCTGTCTGAAGGACCCGCCCGGCACGTGGCCGAACAGGGCCGCGTCGAGGGGCTCGGGCCGCGGCAGACCGGGCGGCGTGCGGAACGACCCCAGCTGCCGGTCGGCGCCGAGCGCACTGGAGCGCCAGGCCTCGAAGAAGTGCGAGTCGAGGCCGGTGACCTCGAACTCCTCCTCCAGGATGTCGGCGTCGGAGGGCAGGCAGCCGACATCGCGCAACGCGACGACCGACCGTCCCCCCGCCCCGTCGATGCGCCGTGGCGGCACCACCACGCTCACGTCCTTCGCCATCAGCCCGGCGAGGACGTCCTGGGCGAGCCGGGGCCAGGAGTTGGCGAGGTCCCACAGCCAGTCCAGCGGGAACGGCCGCCACGCCGAGCGGACCAGCGTGGGCACGGCCTCCTTCAGGTCCTCCTCCACGCGGCGCCTGTCGTACCCGAGGAAGCGGTTGCGGTCGACACTCAGCTCCGGCCGGTGCCTGGCGCGCAGGTTGACGACGTATCCCTCCGGGCGCTCGGTCCGGGAGACCAGCAGCCCGTCCGCCAGCAGCATGCCCCTGCCCCGCACCCACCAGACCCCCTCGGTGGCGGCGATGCGCGCCCCCGGCACCGAGGAGTCGCCGTACAGCTCCCCCGGACGCCACTCCGCCGGGTCGCCGCCGTACTCCGTGGCGGTCACCCGCACCGGGCTCACCCACAGGAACTCCCGCAGCGCCGCGATCAGGGACGGGCGCTCCTCGTCCGTCTCCTCGGGGGCGTCGTGCAGGTAGAGCCGGACCCGGGTGCCGCCGCCCAGCAGCGCGCCCTGCTCCCGGCTCAGGTGCATCAGGCCCGAACCGGCGGTGACGCTGGCCCGGTGGCCGTCGAGCGGGAGGCCGCCGGTCATGTCGACCGGCCGGGTGGTCACCTCGACCTCCTCGGCCAGCATGAAGTAACTGAAGACGCCGATGCCGAAGCGGCTGTTGAGTTCCGTGGTGATGCCCCGCCGGCGCCAGCGGCGTATCTCCCGCATCCGGGCGGCGGACTGCTCCGAGCGACGGCCGGCCTGGGCGAAGAGGTCCCGCAGCTCCTCGGCCGTCATGCCGACGCCGTTGTCCTCGCACTGGATGTAGGTGCGGCCGGTGTCCGGGTCGGTCCCCTGGGTGAAGGTGATCCGGCACCCGGCGAGCTGCTCGCGCTCCGGGCGGTCGCCGTCCCGCCGGCCGCCCTCGGTGTAGCGGCGGCGGGCCTGGCGCACCCGGCAGGCGTCGAGGGCGTTCTGGTACAGCTCGCGCACCGCCAGCATCCGGTCGCCGTAGAGCTGGGTGCCCATGATGAGGGGCTTGACCTCGTCCTCGGCGAGCCGGAACCGGGGCGGGGGCTTGTCGAAGCCGCGGTGACGCGGCAGCAGGCCCTCGGTCTTGACCAGCTGGGGCAGGCCGTGGAGGAGGTCGCCGTGGCGCAGCGTGCCCTGGGTGCGGCGGGTGGCGTCCGACACGGCGGCGATACGGGTGGCGAGCCGGTCCAGCGCCGTGTAGAGGGCCGCGCTGCCGCACTTGAACACCAGCCGCCAGACGGTGCCCGGGGCGGGCCCGGGCGTGCCGTTCCCCGGCGGCCAGGGACCGGAGGCGGGCCGGAAGCCGTCGTTCGCGGCGATCTCGGCCTTGACGCCCTCCGGCCGGACCTGGGTGGGCTCGCGCGGGCCGAGGTGGTCGACGAGGACGCCGTCGAGCCGGCGCGGGTCGATCGCGAGGAGTCCGGCGAGGGGCAGCAGGGTGGCCAGTTCGCGGGGGCGCCAGCTCCACCGGTCCGCCTCTCCGCACAGGTAGGCGCACAGGTCGGTGTCCCAGGGGGTGCCGTCGGGGGCGACGGCGTCGGCCGGGGCGCCGGTGCCGAGCTGGGAGACGACCTGGACGACGGCGCGCCGCAGCACCCCGCGCTCGTCGGCGCCCAGGGTGAGGCCGGCGGCGCTCTCCGCGGCCCGCACCAGCAGGTCGAGCGCGGCGCGCAGGCTGTCCAGCTCGGCGTCCTCGCGCTGTTCCCACAGCAGGTCCCAGTCGGCGAGGAAGCGGTGCCGCAGCCAGTACTCGGCGGCGCGGGCGTCGGCCTTGTGGCCGCGGCGCAGCAGGGTGCGGCGGGTGGCCTCGATCTGCCGGTGGGCGCGGCGTACGTCGCCCATGTCCCGGTCGAGGTGGGCGAGGAAGCCGTCCTCGGGCAGGTCGTGGGCGGGGGCGGGGTCCTCCGGGCCGTCGCCGTACAGGGTGCGCAGCGCGGCCAGGCCGCAGGAGAGCGCCGCCTCGCGCAGGAAGGGCGCGCCGAGCAGCACCACCGTCTCGACCAGGCCGAGCCGGGCGCCCGCCGCCTCGACGAGCTGGTCGAGCCGTTCGATCAGCCGCCGTGGGACGAGCGGGTCGTCCCAGGGGTCGGCCTCGGGTTCCCGCCGGGCGCGGATGGCGATGGTCTTCTGCACGACCTGTGCCAGGTGCTCCTTGGCCCGGCCGCGCTGGGCGGCCGTGGTGCCCTCGGTCCGCTCCCACAGGCCGGAGCTGAGGACGGCGTCCGTCCAGGGCCCGGCGGACTCGACGGCCTCGCACAGCGGTACGCCGGCGTGGGCGCCGCCCGTCCGGTCCCGGCCCAGCCACCGGGCGTCGACCGTGGGCGGCCTGCAGTGGGTGTAGTGGGCCGCGATCTCCTCCGCGCGCCGCTCCACCCGCGCGATCACCTGGCCGAAGGTGCGGGCGGGGGACTCCGGGGCCAGGGTCTCGCTCAGGGCGGTGGCCAGGAGGCTGCCGGTGTCGCCGTGGCCGAGCGCCTGCTCGCCGGGGGCGCAGGCGCTCAGCAGGGCGACGTTGTCCCAGTGCCGGCCGATCGTGATCTCGTCGAAGGCGGGCGGCGGGTCGTCCCCGCTGCTGCGGCAGGCGTCGAGGCAGACCAGCACCGTGGCGTTGGAGCGCAAAGGGGCCAGCAGGTCGTCGGGGGCCACCTCGATGAGGCCGTGCGGTCCGAGGGTGCGCTCCCCGGCGCGTCCCCAGCCCGCGCGGATGTCGCTGGGCACGAGGTAGTCGGTCTCGCCGAACCGGACGCCGTGGCCGGAGAAGTAGACGAGGCCGGTGTCGCCGTCCTCCAGGGAGTGCAGGAACCGGCCCAGCTCGTCGCGGATGCCGCCCTCGCCGGTCGTGTCCTCGTCGTCGAGCACGGTCACGTGCTCCGGCTGGTAGCCGCTGCGCAGCAGGGTGGCGCGCAGGGTCGCGACGTCCTGCGCGGTGAAGGGCAGGCCCGGGAAGTGGTCCTTCAGCTCCTCCACCCGCTCCAGCTGCGGATAGCCGGGCACCGCGATCAGCAGGGCCCGCCGTCGACCGGCGGTCATCGTGCCTACTCCCCCCGGCGCGCCGCGAGTTGACCCCTCGTCATGGATGGAGGGCGATTATCGCAGAAGTGCGCGCCGCCCCGGGAGGGCCGGACCGTGGCCCGCGGGCGGGATGCCGCGGTCGCCGTCTTCCCGAGGGGGAACGGCCGTCGCGCGTGCGGGAACGCCTTCGCGCTCCCGGCCGGATGTCACTCCGCTTCGTGGGTGGTCCGCGTCGGGGTGGAGCGGCCCGGCGGCGGCAGCTGGGCCAGGCGGCTGCGGGTGAGCAGGACGTCGCCGATGAAGAGGTCGTACACCAGGATGCCCAGCGCGCCGCCGATCAGCGGGCCGACGATCGGGATCCACCAGTAGCCGCTGAAGGCGCCGGACACGCTGCCCGGGAACGCCAGGCTGCCCCAGCCCGCCGCGTAGGTGAACAGGCGGGGGCCGAAGTCGCGGGCCGGGTTGATGGCGTAGCCCGCGTTGGCGCCGAACGACATGCCGATGGCGGCGACCACGAGGCCGACGATCAGGGGAGCGAGGTTGGCCTGCACGGCCTGGTTGCGCAGGTCGAGGACGGCGGCGATCAGCATCAGCAGGAAGGCCGTGCCGACGATCTGGTCGATCAGCGGGCCCCAGACGCCGCCATGGAAGTAGGGGGCCGGGAAGGTGGCGAAGATGGAGAACGTGGTGTTCGTGTGCCCGTTCACCTTCGGCCCGGTCACGGTGGCGTCGAAGGCGTCGATCGCGGCGTGGTAGACGAGGTAGACCAGCGCCGCGCCGGTGAGGGCGCCGACGACCTGGGCGATCCAGTACGGCAGCACCTTGGCCCAGGAGAAACCCCGGCGCAGGGCCATGGCCAGGGTGACCGCCGGGTTCAGGTGGGCGCCGCTGATCCCGCCGGCGACGTAGACGCCGAACATGACCGCGAAGGCCCAGCCCCAGGCGACGAGCAGCCAGTCGCCGGCCGCCAGGAAGATCGTGGTGGGCGTGGCGGCCCGGCCGGAACCCGGCAGTGCGGCGACCGCCATCGCGACCACGCCGCAGCCGAAGGAGATGAGGACGAAGGTCCCGAGGAACTCCGCCATGCATTCGCCCAGCAGACCGCCCCGGCTTCTGAGGCGGGACGGCTTGACGAGCGGAGGGATGTCCACAGCCATGGGGCCCCCTTTGACGAGAGCTATGCGGCCAATGTCACCATATTGGCGCACGACGTCACTCGCCGCAGGGCGAACGCCTCCCGGCCACCCGCAAGGGCGACCCGCGAGGCGACCCGCGGCGGCGGCCCCCGGGGGACGATCCGCGGGGGCGGCCCCCCGAGGACGGCCCGCGAAAGGCGGGGCCCGGGGTCTCAGCCGCCCGCGTGCTGGGCGGCCGACGCCGGTTCCGGTGGGGTGCCGGCGGCCCCGGCCGGGCCCGCGTTGGCCGCCAGGAGGAGGCCGGACGCGGCGATCACGGCCGCGGCGACGCCCCGGGCGGCTGAGGCCCGGCCGGCCGGCCGGACGGGGGTGCGGGCGTGGGGTGCGTAAGGTGCGGATGTACGTCCGGACACGGCGACCTCGCAACACGACAGCGGAGTGTCAAGCATGCTTAATCCGCCGTTTAACCTAGGTGCTGTCGCGGCCCAACGGCAAGGGCGGCCCGGGGAGTTGGGGGGCATGGAGGCATGCGGGAGCGGGACGATCCGGAGGTCGTCGGGCGGCGGGTGCAGCGGCTGCGCACCCAGCGGGGACTCACCCAGCGGCAGCTGGCGGAGCCCGCGTACACGCCCGCCTACATCTCCACCCTGGAGGCGGGCCGGGTCCGGGCCTCGGACGAGGCGCTCCGGCACATCGCGGACCGGCTCGGGGTCGGCTTCGAGGAGCTGACCGTCGGCCGCCCCGCCCACCTCGCCACCGGCCTGAGGCTGCGGCTCACCGAGGCCCAGCGGATCCTCGCCGACGGCCGGGCCGAGGAGGCCGCCGCCCAGTACGGCGTGGTGTGCGCCGAGGCCCGGGCCCACGGGCTCGACGGCGAACGGGCCGCCGCGCTGCTCGGACTCGGTGAGTGCGCCTTGGAGACCGGCGAGTTGAGCAGGGCCCGGGAGTACTTCGAGCGGGCCGAGGAGCAACTGGCCGACGAGGCCCTGCCGGTGCGGGTGCCCGCCGTGCGCGGCCGGGCCGTCGCCCACTACCTCGCCGGTGAACTCCGCTACGCCGTCTACCTCCTGGAGTCCACCCTCGACGAGCTGAACCGCGGCGGACTGCACGACCCCGACGCGCTGCTGCTGCTCTACGCCGGCGTCATCGGCCCGTACATGGACATGGGCGCCCACGCCCGGGCCGCCCAGGCCGCCGAGTTCGCCCTCGCGCTCGCCCCGCGGGCCGGCGACCCCGCGCTGATCGCCCGGATGCACCGCTCGGTCGCCCGCACCCTGCTCGCCGAGGGCCGGCTCGCCGAGGCCGACGCCTCCCTGGCCAAGGCCGCCGAGCTGTACCGCCAGCTGCGGCTGCGCACCGAGCTGGCCAACTGCCACTGGATGCGCGGCTACGTCCACGCGCAGAACGGCGAACTGGACCGGGCGGAGGAGGAGCTGCGCCGGGCGTACGGGATGCTCGCGCGGTCCCGGGCCGCCCTCTACCGCAGCCAGGCCGCCGTCGAACTCGCCGACGTGCTGCACCGCCGGGGCCGGTCCGAGGAGGCCGCCGAGCTGCTGGAGGACGTCCTCGGGGACCTCTCCTCCGAGCGCGGCGCCGTGCACGCCGCCGCCGCGCACCGCCTCCTCGGCATCATCGCCGAGGACGCCCGGGACACCGAGGCCGCCGAGGAGCACTACGTCCGCGCCCTCAGCCTGCTGGAACGCGCGGGCGCCGCCGGTGATCTCGCCGACCTGTGCCGGCTGCTGGGCGACCTGCTGCGCCGCACGGGCCGGACCGAGGCCGCCCTGGACGCCTACCGCACCGGCCTGGGCCACCGCACCGCCCCCGGCACCACCACCCTCGGCCCGGCCCCGGCCCAGCCCCCGCTGTGATCCCGCGCACCGAGCGCGCCGCGCCTGCCCGTCCGGCTCCCGGCGCGCCCGGCCCCGGGGGACTCACACCTGTGCACGGCCCTGCCTGCGGATGTCCGCCAGGCGCAGGGCGCCGATCTGGACGGCCGCCTGGGTCGCCTCGTTCGGCACGTCGCCGAGGCCGCCGTTGGTGAGCGCGAAGGCGTCCTCGCCGACCCGGACGGCGGCCACGTCCATCGTGAGCAGGTACCGCTGCCCGTCGGGCCCGGTCGCCGCGCAGGTGACGCGCAGCCCCTGGCGGGCGTCCCCGACCTCCGGCAGCGCGGCGGCCGTCACCCGCACGTCCTCCACCAGCCCCAGCTGGGTGGTGGCCGTGAACCGGGCGCAGCGCACCGGCATCTCCCCCAGCCACTCCAGCGCGGCGTCGACGTCCGCCGGGCGGCGGGCGCCGATCTGGAACCGCAGCTGCGCCTCCGTGTCGGCGTCGTCCAGGCCAACCGCAACCCGCGCCGGGGCGCCGAGGAGTTCGTCGCTGTAGAGGGCGTCCAGCAGCCGCTGGCACTCCCCGGCCGTGGTGCGGCTCTTCAGCAGCCCGTCCCGCCAGGTGGCCGCGCCGCGCGTCGCGGTCCAGGGGGCGCCGAGATCGGTCTGGTTGATCAGCGCGGCCTCGGCCTGCTCGTCGCCGAGCGTGGAGCCGTCGGCCCGCCGGGGCGCCTTGGACACCACCGCCTGCCGGTCCACCGTGGGCAGCGGGTGCGGCGCGCTCGCCGGGTGGTGCAGTGTGAGGGCCGCGCAGCCGCCGCCAAGCAGCAGACCGGCGGCGAGGAGGGGACGCAGGACGGCACGGGGGAGGCGGGGGACGCGCGGGGGTATCGCGGGGGACATCGGGGCCTCCTGTGCTGGTGCGGCGGTCCCGCGCCGCGTGCGGCCGGCGGGGTCCTGGTCCCACGGCACCACCGGGCCGGTCCGGGCACCAGCGCTCGGGACCGTACGGGTGAGGGGCGCCGTTCCGCGGGAGCGGGTGCCGGCGGGGCGTCCCGCCGGACGGGCCGTACGGCGCCGGCGGCGCTCCCCGCCGAGCCCCGCGGCGGCGCGTTCCCGTCCCGGCCGGCGTCCGTCCAGCCGGTCGTGCCGCCGGTGGCCGGGAGCGGCCAGGCGGGTGCGGAGGCGGTGGTGCGGCCGCCGGTCGCGCCCGGTGTGCGCGCCGAACCGGCCGGACCCGCGCCCCCGGGGCCCGGATCCGGGCCGCGCGGCTCGTGCCGTGCCAGGCGGTGAGCGGTGCCCGGGAGGCCGGCGCCGCTCCGGTGGCCTACGGCTGCGGGACCTCGGCGGCCGGGCGCGCCGCCGGTGCCGGAGCCGCCGCGCCGGACCGCCGCGCGGGCGGCGCCCCCTCCAGCGCCCTCCGGGACGAAAGGCGCTCGCGGATCTGCCGGTCGGTCGGCAGGAACTCCAGCGCCCGGTCCAGGTGGCCCCGGCCGGCTCCGCCGCCCTGTCCTAAGGTCGGCACGACGGAAGGAGTCCGCCGTGACCGGACAGCCCGTGCCCGTGATCATCGACTGCGACACCGGCGTCGACGACGCCCTGGCCCTGCTCTTCGCCGTCCGCCACCCGGGCCTCGACCTCAGGGCGGTGACCTGCGTGGCCGGGAACACCGACGTGGACGGGGTGGTCCGCAACACCCTGACCGTGCTGGACCGGGCGGGCGCCCCCGGCATCCCGGTGGCGCGGGGCGCCGAGCGCCCGCTGCTCGAACCGGCCCGCCCGGCGCCGGTGCACGGCGCCGACGGCATGGGCGACCTGGGCCTGCCGGCACCCGCCCGGGGCCCGGCGGACGTGGACGCGGTCACCCTGCTGCGCCGGGAGATCCTCGCCTCCCCGCGCCCCGTGACGCTGATCCCGACCGCCCCGCTCACCAACATCGCGCTGCTGCTGCGCACGCATCCGGAGGTCACCCGGAACATCGAGCGGATCGTGTTCATGGGCGGGGCGGTGACCACCGGGAACGCCACCCCGGTCGCCGAGTTCAACGTGTGGCACGACCCGGAGGCGGCGGCGGTGCTGCTCACCGCCGGGGTGCCGATCACCATGTACGGCCTGGACGTGTTCCGGCGGGTCGTCGTCCCCGCCCCCGAGGTGCGCCGGCTGCGGGCGAGCGACGAGCCCGGCACCCGGCTGGCCGGTGACCTCCTCGCCCACCGGCCGGCCCACCAGGGCGAGCCGCCCGAGGCCGAGGAGGCGGGCGGGCTCGGCGACGCGGGCGCGGTGTGCGCGGTCGCCGACCCGGCGGGCCTCACCACCCGGCTGCTGCCGGTCGAGGTCTCCCTGGCGCCCGGCCCGGCCCGCGGCCAGACCGTCGTGGACCTCCGGCCCCGCCCCGGCGAGTCCGAGATCCACGGCGACGGACGCGAACGGGCACTCGTGGACGTGGCGCTGGACGTGGACGTCGACCGGTACGTGCGGCTCTACCTGGAGACGGTGCAACGGCCCTGAGGCAGCGCCCCGTGCCGGGACCCGTCGTCGGTCGGGCCGTGGTGGCGGTCGCCGGCGGCGCCGTCCACATCGTCGTCGCCGCCCTCGTCGCGCCCGCCGCCTCAGTCGGACGGCGCCGCCCGCACCGCCCAGCGCTCCTCCACCCTCGCCAGCCGCCAGTACCCCAGCGCCGCCGCCCACACCGCCACGAACAGGCCGACGATGAGGTAGCCGACGTTGCCCAGGTCCAGGCCGGACACCCAGCCGGTGACCGGATCGCTGAGGTGGAACTTCTCGTGCAGGACGCCGACCAGTTCGATGGTGCCGATGAAGAAGGCGACGGCGATGGACAGTCCGGTGATGGCGAGGTTGTAGAACACCTTGCGGACGGGGTTGGCGAAGGCCCACTGGTAGGCGAAGTTCATGAACGTGCCGTCCAGGGTGTCGAACAGGCTCATCCCGGCGGCGAACAGCAGCGGCAGGCACAGGATGGCGTACCAGGGCAGGCCGGCCGCCGCGCCCGAGCCGGCCATCACCATCAGGGTGACCTCGGTGGCCGTGTCGAAGCCGAGGCCGAAGAGGAAGCCCAGCGGGTACATCTGCCCCGGCCGGGACACGGACCGGGTCAGCCGGCCCAGCAGCCGGTTCATGAACCCGCGCGAGTCCAGGTGCCGTTCCAGCTCCGTCTCGTCGTACGCGCCCGCGCGCATCGCCCGGAAGACCTTCAGGATGCCCGCGAGGGCCACCAGGTTCAGGGCGGCGATGAGATAGAGGAACGACCCGGAGATCGTCGTGCCGAGCACCCCGAGCACCTGGTGGGTGGCGGAGCCCTCGTTCATCACCTTCCCGGCCAGCGAGGTGCCGCCCGCGATCAGCAGGGCCAGCAGCACGACCACGCTGGAGTGCCCGAGCGCGAACCAGAACCCCACCGACACCGGCCGCTTGCCGTCGGCCATCAGCTTGCGGGTGGTGTTGTCGATCGCCGCGATGTGGTCGGCGTCGAAGGCGTGCCGCATCCCGAGGGTGTAGGCGGTGATCCCGAGCCCCACCCCGAACACCTCGGTCCCGACCTTGTAGTGCCGGGGCGCGACCAGCAGATAGAGGATCCCGAACGCGACGACGTGCAGGGCGAGGATCACCACCAGCAGCCCCGCCGTCTTCAGGGTGTCCTCGCGTCGCCAGCGGAAAGAAGCAGCATCGACCATCGGGTTCACGCTCCAGCACCTCGTGGATCACTTCGTGAGCTGCCGTGGCCGGTCTCCTGGCTTACGGGTCACACGTCCGCCGTCCCTGCCTTCCCGGTCGTACGACCAGTGGCCCGGCGGTGTGCCGGACGGAACGGGAACTCCCCGATCACAGTGGCGAGGGCCGCGTCGACCTTGCATCGACTTCCCGAGCACCACGGCCCGCCCACCGTAGAGGGGCGCGCGGTTTCCTGCATAGCTGCACAGCCGGGCAGGTATGCAAGATCACATCGGGGCCTGCCAGGATGGGGGCATGCATCTCGTGCCTGCCGACCGTGCCGAGCGCCGGACCATCGACGGTCACCGGGTGTGCGAGGCGATCGCCGCCATCGGCGACGCGGGGCAACTGCGCACCTGGGCCGACCGTTTCTCGCTGCTGGCCGACGCCAACCGGCTCGCCCTGCTGCTCGCGCTGCACCGGACGGGGCCGCTGGCCGTCTCCGACCTCGCGATCGCCACGGGCATGAACGACCCGGCCGTCTCCCAGGCCCTGCGGCTGCTGCGCGCGGCCGGGGTCGTCGCGGGGGAGAAAGAGGGGCGCGTGGTGCGCTATCGGGTGGTGGACGAGGACGTACGGGGCCTGTTGGAGCACTGCGGCGCCTGAGCGCCCCCGAAAAGGTTCCCTTTTGGGCAATGTGGACAGATAGAGATTCCCTACTGTCGTCCGTCCCTTGGGAGCCCGTATGGCAGACCGCCCACCGGACCTCTCGTCCAGGAACCCCGACTGGTGGCGCCAGGCCGTCATCTACCAGGTCTATCCGCGCAGTTTCGCCGACGCCGACGGTGACGGCCTCGGTGACCTCCGGGGCCTGACCGAGCGCCTGTCCCACCTCGCCACGCTCGGCGTCGACGCCCTGTGGCTGAGCCCCTTCTACCCCTCCGAACTCGCCGACGGCGGCTACGACGTCATCGACCCGCGCGGTGTCGACGAGCGCCTGGGCACCCTGGACGACTTCGACGCCCTGGTGACCGAGGCGCACCGGCTCGGTCTGAAGGTCGTCGTGGACCTCGTGCCCAACCACACCTCCCATCTGCACCCGTGGTTCCGGGAGGCGCTGCGGGCCGGGCCCGGCTCGGCCGCCCGCGAGCGGTACGTCTTCCGGCCGGGGCGCGGACCGCACGGCGAACTGCCCCCCACCGACTGGCAGTCGGTGTTCGGCGGCAGCGCCTGGCGGCGGGTGGCCGACGGCGAGTGGTACCTGCATCTGTTCGCCCCCGAGCAGCCCGACCTGAACTGGGACAACGAGGAGGTCCGCGCCGACTTCCGCACCACCTTGCGGTTCTGGTCCGACCGGGGCGTGGACGGCTTCCGCGTGGACGTCGCCCACGGCCTGGCCAAGGACCTCACCGAGCCGCTGCGGGACCTCGGCGCCCACAGCACGACCGGCGAGTCGGCCCTGCGGCACCTGCCGCCCGGCAGCCACCCGTACTGGGACCGGGACGAGGTGCACGAGATCTACCGGGACTGGCGCAAGATCTTCGACGCCTACCGCCCGCCGCGCATGGCCGTCGCCGAGGCCTGGGTGCCGGGCGAGCGACGGGCCCTGTACGCCCGGCCCGACGAACTCGGCCAGGCGTTCAACTTCGAGTACCTGGAGGCCGGCTGGGACGCGGAGGAACTGCGCGGGATCATCGCCGACGCGCTGGCCACGGCCCACGCCGCCGGGGCCTCCGCGACCTGGGTGCTGTCCAACCACGACGTCGTGCGGCACGCCTCCCGGCTCGTGCTGCCGCCCGGCACCGACCCGGACGCCTGGCTGCTCACCCAGGGCACGGCGCCCGCGCTCGATCCGGCGGCCGGGCTGCGCCGGGCCCGGGCGGCGACCCTGCTGATGCTGGCGCTGCCCGGCTCGGCGTACCTGTACCAGGGCGAGGAACTCGGCCTGCCCGAGGTCGCCGACCTGCCCACGGAGGTGCTCCAGGACCCGATCTGGGAGCAGACCGGTCACACCCGCAAGGGCCGCGACGGCTGCCGGGTGCCGCTGCCGTGGACGCCGACCGGACCGTCGTACGGCTTCGGGCCCGGCGCCGGCTGGCTGCCGCAGCCCCCGTCCTTCGCGGCGTACGCCGTGGAGGCGCAGGCCGGTACGGAGGGCTCCACGCTGGAGCTGTACCGCACGGCCCTGCGGCTGCGCCGCAAGCTGCTGGACGGCGAGACGCTGACCTGGACGCCCCACGCGCCCGCCGGGGTGCTGGACTTCACCCGCACCGGCGCCTGGCGCAGCGTCACCAACCTGGGCGCCGAGCCGGTGCCGCTGCCGCCCGGCGAGGTCCGTCTGAGCAGCATGCCGCTGCCGGGCGGCGGGGTGCTGCCGCCGGACACCACCGTGTGGCTGGCCTGACCGGGCGCGGACGCCGCGTGGCCGCCCCGTGGGCGGTCAGCCGGCCGGCGGGGCCGGGCTCGTCCCGGCCCCGGGGCCGGGCGTGGTGGCGCCCGCGATGCCGTCGATGTCCACCGGGGTGGAGGTGGCCGACGGCGGCGGGGTGAGGACCACCTCCGGCCGGCCGGCGGCCGGGGGCGGCGGGGTCAGGTCGGAGTCCGGCAGCCTGGGCGGGGTGGTCTGCCGGAACAGGGTCCGGTCGAAGTCGACCAGACCCGTCTTCTCCATCACGGAGATGTGGTCCAGCACGGTGTCGTTGGCCTGGTCGGCGAGGGCCCGGACCAGCGAGTTCTTCGTGGTGGAGCGGATCTTCGCCACCGTGTTGAAGATGGAGCCGTGGGTCATCCGCAGGATGTTGGCGAAGTCGGTGTCGAACCGCCTGCCGCTCTCCCCCTCCAGCTGCCGCACGAAGCCCCGCTGCTGGGGGCTCGCCTCGTCGGGCAGCGCGATGTCCAGCAGGGGGGCGATCTTCCGGCAGGTGGCGTCCAGCGCCGCGTGCCCGTCGACCAGGTGCCGGCTCGCCGTGACCACCGCCGGGGAGCCGCCCTTGCGCAGCCCGATCCGCCCGACCGGGTACTCCCACAGCCCGGCCGCCCGGACCTTCACCACGAAGTCCCGGTCCTGCTCGGTCAGCGGCCCCCACCGCGTGCCGGCGATGACCCGGTCCTGCGCGCCGGAGACCGTGCTCAGGCCGAGCATGCCCGGGTAGGCGAGCGCGGCGAGGGTCAGGGCCATCGCACCGCCCACGAACAGCGTTCCCGTCGTGTTCCGCGACATGCGCACCGTGCCTCCTGCCGGGGGTCTCCGCGTCCACGGCCGGACCCGCGGCGGTCCGCGCGTCCGGTACGCCCAGGCAGTACGGACGCGAGGCCCGTCGCTCTCAACGGCGGCGGGTAAAGATTCCGCGGGTCCGGACGACGGCGTCCCCCCGCACGTCCGAAAGCCGCTGCCGCCCCGGAACCCGGATGCCGGTTGTCAGTGACATGACCTACGCTTTGCACACTCGCCACGCGCGGCCCACGGCTCACGCACAGGGGGTCCACTGACAGTCGCATCCGCGCGGGCACCCATGTCTTTCATTCGTTCCGGGGGGTTCGAATCAGCGTGCGCAAGCGCTCACTCACGGCCGCCACCACCCTGGCGGTCCTGATCAGTTCGGCGGCCCTGGCCGCCACCCCGGCGTTCGCCGACTCCAGCGCCGTCCTGCCGGTGCGGCAGACCGGTGACATCGTCGTGGACGCCGTGCACCGGCAGGTCTTCGTCAGCGATCCGCTGAACGGCAAGATCGTCGTCACCGACTTCGCCGGCGAGGTCGTCAAGCAGCTCACCACCAACCTGTCCGGCGTGTACGGCCTGGAGCTGTCCGCCGATTCCGGCACGCTCTACGCGGCCGTGCAGGACCTCGACGCCATCGCGGTCTTCGACACCGCCACCGACACCGAGACCACGCGCTACGAGGTCGGCGACAAGCCGCTCAGCGTCGCCCTCGCGGGCGGCAGGCTGTGGTTCGGCTACGGCGGCGCCGCAGCGGGCGACCTCGGCTCCGTGGACCTGACCGCCGAGGACCACAAGGTCACCCTCGGCCAGGACGGCGACTGGTACGAGGCCCCGCTGCTGGACGCCGCGCCCGGCTCGGACACGCTCGTCGCGGGCGCGGTCGGGCAGAGCCCGGTCGAACTGGCCTCGTACGACGTCTCCTCGGGCACCGCCACCAAACTGGCGAGCACCCGCGAGGCGGGCAGCAACCTCGGCGACCTCCAGGTCACCCCCGACGGCAAGGACGTCGTGGTGGCCAGCGGCGCCCCGTACTACCAGCAGGTGTTCCGCACCGCCGACCTGAACGAGGACGGCAAGTACGTCACGGACGCGTACCCGAACTCGGTCGCCATCGCGCCCGACGGCACGGTCGCGGCCGGCATCGACGGCACGTACGACCCGGACGTGTACATCTTCCGGCCGGGCAGCAGCGAGGCGGTGCGCACCTACGACTTCCCGAACACGGGCACCGGTTCCGGCTCCGACCTGCTGGTCCGCGCCGGTCTGGCCTGGGCCCCGGACGGCTCCCGGCTGTTCGCGGTGACCCGCAACAGCCGGGGCGTGGTCTCCCTGCGCGTGCTCACCGCGCCCGCCAAGGCGGCCACCACCGTCACCGTGGACGCGCCGGCCACCGCGGCCCGCGCCAAGCAGCTCACCGTCAAGGGCAAGGCCACCGCCGGGACCGCCCTGCCCGCCGGGACGAAGCTGACCGTGACCCGCACCGACCTGGAGTCCCCGAAGGGCAAGGCACTGCCCGCGGCGGTCACCAAGGCCGACGGCACGTTCTCGTTCACCGACACCCCGCCGGCCGGCGGCAAGGTGACGTACACGGTGGCCTACGCGGGGGACGCCGGGCACACGGCGGGCTCGGGTTCGGACGCCGTGGACGTCTCCCGCGCCAAGCCGGCGCTGACCGTCGACAACAACGGCAAGGTGTACGCGTACGGCAAGGACGTCAAGTTCACCGCGCACCTCGGCAAGACGTACAAGAACCGCACGGTGGAGATCTGGGCCGACCCCTTCGGCTCCGACAAGCCGAACAAGCTGGTGAAGTCCGGCAAGGTCGACGCCGACGGCAACCTGTCGGCCACCCTCGACCTGAAGCGGGACACCAAGGTCACCGCCAAGTTCTCGGGCGACTCCCGGTACACGTCGGCCGCCGCGTCCAGCACGGTCGGCGCCAAGGTCGCCGTGTCCGCCTCGCTCTCCGGTCACTACAAGAAGAAGTCGACGTGGGGCCACACGTACCACTTCTTCCACAAGAACAAGAACCCGCTGGTCACGACCAAGATGTCGTACTACCGGGGGCGGGCGCAGAAGTTCGAGTTCGAGGTGTACTACCAGGGCCGCTGGTACCCGAGCGAGCCGGCGTACTTCAAGCTCGGCTCCGACGGCGTGTCCAAGGTCAGCATCACCGGCGACCACGGCGAGGACGTCGGCTGGCGCTTCCGGGTTCGCTCGTCGTACGTCAACGGCTCGTCCGGCGACACGGTGAACTCCACGACGCACGGCGCCTGGCAGTACTTCACCTTCACCAAGTGACGACGGGGCCTAGGGGGCGGCCTGGAGGCGGCCCAGCTGGCGCCGGATGTCCTCCAGGGCCCCGCTGCGGCGTCCGGGCACCCTGAGGCGCAGTTCCGCGAGCGCGGGTCCGATCTCCCGGGCCCGCGCCGTGTCCTCGATGCGGCCCCACTGGTGGTGGGCGCGGTCCACGGCCGCCTCCACGGCGGGCGCGTCCGCCGCCTGGCCGGCGGCGAGGCGGGCCTCGGCCACCGCCAGCCAGGCCCGGCAGCTGCGCGCCGGGTCCCCGGCGAACATCGCCAGGTCGGCCCGGACCTCCCGCCAGTGCAACGCCTGCTCGGACCCGTCGCCGTACGCCCGCACGGCGTCCTCCTCGAACCGCGCGGCCAGCCCGTCCGCCTCCCCGTGCCGCCCGTCCCGCACGGCCGCGCTGATGGCGGCGTGCGGGTCGGCGGGGACCGCCCGCGGCGGGCCGCCGGCGGGCACGGACGGCTCCGCCCCGCGGCCCGGTACGCCACCGGCCACCGCGCCGGGCGGTTCCCCGGCGGGCCCCCACGGCGCCGGGACCGCCGGCACCCGGGCCGGTGGAACGAGGGGGCCCGCCGCGTGACCGCCCGGGTGCGCCAGCAGCAGGTTGCCCCTGGTCTCCTCGGGCACACGGCTCAGGACCTGTTCGTGGAGGGTGCCCAGCGGGGGGCGGTGGCCGCTGCGCAGGAGGGTGGCGACCGTCTTCATGTACGCCGGTTCGGCCAGGCGCCGGCCGGCCGGCGGGGCGAGGCGGCCGTACACGGCGGTGTGGGGGCCGCAGTCGAGGCCGCGCTCGGTGATGTGCCGCCAGGCCTCCGCGTCCGCGTGCAGGTCGACGATCAGCGCGGTGTCCGCGGCCGAGCGCAGGCGCAGTTCCTCGCGGATCCAGTGCCAGGGCAGCGCGGTGTAGCGGACGGTGGCCGCGGTCGTGCGGGCCAGGGCCAGATGGGGCCGGTGCTGGCGCCGGTCCAGGTGCAGTTGCCCGGTGAGGTACACGGTGAGCGGCCCGGGCGCCGCTGCGGCGGCCCGCAGCCGGGTGAGGACGGCCTGCGGTTCCAGCGGGTCGGCGAGTTCGACGACGTTCGCGGTGTCGGTGCCGGACAGCACGGCGGGGGCGACGGCCGCCAGCACCGGCAGGACACCGGCCGCGTCCACCAGGCGCCCCCGGCCCACCGGCGAGGCCGCGAGCAGCAGCACGGTTCCGGGCATCGTGCCTCCCCCTGTCACCCTGCGGAGCCCGTGGGGTCCTCCGGTCCCGAGGCCCTCGTAGATCCGCTCTCCAGCCAGCACCGTAACCGCTGGCGCAGCGCATCGGGGCCTCAGTACCGCAAACGTCCCTGTTCGAGGTCTTCGCCCGGCGGGCCGCCGCCCGCCAGCCGCCGCACCGCGAAGATCGTGGTGTCGTCCGCCAGCCGGCCCCCGCCGTGCCGCAGCACGCCGTCGCGGACCCGGCGGACCAGCCGGTGCGGGGCGGCCCGGCGCGGGTCGGCGCGGACCGCGCGGTCGACCTCGCCGGTCAGGTCGTAGAAGTCGCCGGACCGGTCGCGGGCCTCGGTCACCCCGTCGGTGACCAGCAGCAGTGTCTCCTCCGGGCCGAGCGGCACCCGCCGCACGGGCGGCAGGCCGCCCGCGAGGTCGGCGCAGCCGAGCGGCATCCCGTCGCCGCTGGGCAGCTCGCGCACCCCGTGCGGGCCGACGGCGAGCGGCGGTTCGTGGCCGAAGTTGACCATCTCGACGGTCCCGGGCGTGTCCGCGGGGAACGCGATCAGCGCGGCCGTGGCGAACCGGTCGCCGTCGGCCCCGCCGAGCGCGACGGTGTGGAAGCGGTGGCGCAGCATCCGGATCTCCAGCCGCTCGGCGACGGTCGCGAGCTCCTTCTCGTGGTAGCCGGCCTCGCGGAAGGTGCCGAGCAGCGCGGCGGCGGCCTCCACCGCGCCGAGGCCCTTTCCCTGGACGTCGCCGACCAGGACGCGGGTGCCGTGCGGGCTGGGCTGGATGTCGTAGAAGTCGCCGCCGACCCGGGCCTCGACGTCGGCCGCCAGGTACACCCCGGCATGCTCCAGCCCGGCCCAGCCGGGCGGCAGCGGGCGCAGCACGGTGCGCCGGGTGGTGTCCGCGATGCCCCGGATGCGCACGACCTGCCGTTCCCGGCGCACGCGCGCGGCGGCGGCGAGGGTGGCCAGCCCGCCGCCGACGGCGACCAGGATGAAGTCGCCGAGCCCGGCCTGGTACTGCTCGGGCCAGGCGCTGTCCACGACGACGTAGACCGCGACGGCCAGCAGCCCGTACCCGGCCGTCGTCCAGACCCCGCAGATCGCCGAGGAGATGCCCGGGACCAGGACGATCCAGGAGATCATCCGCAGTCTCTCCCCGGTGGCGAAGTCCAGCAGGACGACGCCGGTCAGGAGCAGCAGCGGGAGCAGCCAGGCGACGCTCCGTCCGCGCACCCGCAGCAGTGGTCGCCGCCCGTACTCCATCCACGTCACGGCCGGCAGCCCTCCATGTCCTCAGCGAAGCACGGGGGAGATCGGCACGCATCCGGGCACCGCCCGCCCTCCCGGCCGAGTTGCCGGGCCCTGTCCGCCGGTGTGCCCTGGTAGCGGGGGCGGTTAGGGGGCGAGCAGGAAGGAGTGCCCTCATGGCTCAAGCGGCACCCGCGCCCGGCGGCATGTCCCGGCCCGGCCGCACGCCCGAGGTGGAGGGCCGGGCGGCCGATGTCCGCGCCCGCCCGCCCGACGTCTTCGACGCCCGCGCCCACCGGCTGGCCCGGATCGCCGTGCCGGTCGTGCTGGGCCTCGTCTACGGCTACTGGGTGGCGGCCAACAACCGCTCCGGCGGCCCGATCACCGGCTGGAACCTGCTGCTCGGCTTCGTCAGCGCGCTGGTGTTCGCGGTGCTGTGCGCGGCGCTGCTGGCGCTGGCGTCCCGGGTGCCGCGGGAGGTGCACGCGCTGCTGTGGACGGCGTTCGTCGGCTGCGCGTTCGGTTTCCTGTACGCCCAGACCGGCAAGCCGGTGCTGCGTTCCCTGGTGATGTCGCTGCTGGTCGCGGCGGGCACCTTCATGGCGTTCTTCTACCGCTACTACACGCGGGAGGACGCCTTCGGGCGCCGGGTCCGCTGAGCGGCGGCGCCCGGGCCCGCGCCGGCGTGCGCGCGGCGTACGTCGGCGTACCCGCGGGCCGGTTCACGTCGGCCTACCCGCAGGCCGGTGCACGTCGGCGTACGCCCGGGCGCGGAACGCTCCCTCGCGCCGGGCGGGGTCCCCTTTCCGCCAAGCGGGTCCTCCCGCCGCCCGAACGCAGTGCTCCCGCTCGCGCGCGGGCCCCGGGGGCCCTTGCCTGGACCTGTGCCCCCACGACGCCTCAGGAGTGCCCTGTCGGCCGTACTGATCACCCTGTCCTGCCTCCTCGTCCCGTTCGGCGCGCTGGCGGCCTGGGCGGCGTACGGGCTGGCCGACACGGACCGGTACGTCACCGCCATGGCGCCGCTCGCCGCCGACCCGGCCGTGCGGGAGGCCGTCGCGGACACCGTCGGCGACGGCCTCCTGCGCGCCGTCGACCAGCACCTGGACGTCCGCCCGGCGCCCGGCCCGGTGCGCCCGTTCGTGCGCGACGCGGTGCGCTCCTTCACCCACACCCGGACCTTCCGGCTGGCCTGGGACACCGGCAACCAGGTCACCCACGACGCCGTGCTGCGCGCCCTGCGCGGGCGGGACGAACGCGCCGTCACCGTCGACCTGGCCCCCGTCACCGCGCAGGTCAAACGCCAGCTCACGCACGACCACGTGCCGCTCGCCGCGCGCATCCCGGTGGAGCACACCGTGGTCGCCGTGCTCCCGGCGGGCCGGCTGAGCGCCCTCCGGAAGGGGTACCACGTGCTGGAGGTCGCCGGTTCCTGGCTGCCGGCCGCGTCCGTGGCGTTCGCCGTCGGCGGGATCGCGCTCGCCGTCCGCCGGCGCCGGGCCGTGGCCGCCACCGCCCTGGGCACGGCCCTGGGCGGCGCGCTGCTGGTCCTCGCGCTCCGCGTCGGCCGTGCGCTGACCCTGGCCGACCTGCCCGCCGGGATGTCGCACGGCGCCGCGGGCGCGGTCTACGACGCCCTGACCGCTTCGCTGCGCGACGCCGCCTGGCTGCTGCTCGGCCTCGGCCTCGCCGTCGCCCTCACCGCCTGGCTCACCCGCCGGCTGCGCCTGCCCCGCCCCGCACGGGACCGGCGGGCGTCACCGTCCCCCGCCCCGGCCCCGACCCGGGCCCGGGCCTGACCCGCCCGCCCCCGGCGAAGCCCGCCCGGGCGTTGGTGAGGCATGCCGGTCCGGCGGGCGGTGCGTGAGTCGGGGGGTGGCTGCGGGGTCGGCGGGGGCGTGGTGTCGAGGACCCCCGCCAACGCCCGGCGTCCGACGGCCCCCGCGCCGAAGCCCGCGCCCGGAGTGACAGCGCTCCCCGGCCCGCACGGCGGCCACGACCACACCCGCCGCCCGGCCTCACCACCCCCGGCTCACCCGCCGGCCGCGTCCGCCCCCTCCCGCGCGAGACCGGCGAGCGCCGAGAGGGCCCGTGCCAGTTCGCGCTCCGGTGCCGAGCCGAGGCCGAGCCTGACCGCGTCCGGGGCCCGGCCGGCGCCGACGGCGAAGGCAGTGCCCGGGGTGACGGCGATCCCGCGGTCCAGCGCGGCGGCCGTGAAGGTGTCCGCCCGCCACGGCGCCGGCAGCTCCCACCAGGCGAAGTAGGCGGCCGGGTCGGAGCGTACGGCGAACCCGGCCAGCCGCTCGGCGAGCAGCCGCTGCCGCCGCCGCGCGTCCTGCCGCTTCGCGGCCACCAGCCGGTCCACGGTGCCGTCGCCGAGCCAGCGCACCACCGCCTCCAGCGCGAAGCCGCCCGCGCTCCACCCGCCGGAGCGCACGGCCCGCGCCACCGCCTCGACGCGGCCCGGGGGCGCGACGACGAAACCGGCGGTGAGCCCGGGCGCGACCCGCTTGGACAGGCTGTCGACGAGGTGCACCAGGCCCGGCGCGAGCGTGGCGAGCGCGGGCGTGCCGCCCGGCTGGAGGAAGGCCCAGATGCGGTCCTCGACCACCGGTATCCCCAGCCTGTGGACACAGTCGGCGAGCTGCCGCAGCCGCCCGGCGCCCGTGGTCAGCGAGGTCGGGTTGTGCAGGGCGGGCTGGAGGTAGAGGGCGGACAGCGGCGCGGCGCGGTGGGCGTCGGCCACCGACTCGGGCACGGGCCCCTCGGCGTCCGTGGCGAGCGGCACGAGGAGCACGCCGAGACGCGCCGCGATCTCCTTGACCAGCGGATACGTCAGCGGTTCCACCCCGACCCGGCCGCCGGGCCGCACCAGCGAGGCGAGCGCGGCGGCGATCGCCTGGCGGGCGTTGCCGGTGAACACGATCCGCTCCGGCCCGCACCGCGCCCCGCCCCGGGCCAGCAGCGCGGCGACCGCCTCCCGGGCCACCGGGGTGCCCGTGGCGGCGGCCGGCCGCAGCGCCTGGCCGAGCGCGTCCGGCCGCAGCAGGGCGGCGAGGGCGGGGGCCAGCAGCTCGGCCTGGCCGGGCGCGGACGGGTAGTTCAGCTCCAGGTTCACCAGCGGGGCGCCGGCCGCCTCGGTCAGGGCGAGTCCCGGCTGCCCGTCCGGCGCGGTGGCCCGGACGAAGGTGCCGCGCCCGACCTCGCCCACCACCAGCCCCCGGCGCACGAGTTCGGCGTAGACCCGGCCGGCCGTGGACGGCGCGATGCCGTGCCGCCGGGCGAACGCCCGCTGCGGGGGCAGCCGTTCACCGGGGCGGAGCCGCCCGCCGGTGATGTCGGCCGCGATCCGGTCCGCGATGCGCCGGTAGTCGTCCACAAGTCCCCCTGTTCTCCGCTGCGTTGGATTGCACCGAGGGCAAAGATCTTATTGCGCCGAGCAAGCGGCCGCGCCTAGGGTCGTGGCCATGCCCCCCTTCCTCGCATTCGAGGACAAAGGCCCCGAGAACTCTTCCCGGCCTCCCCTCGTCCTCGTCCACGGCCACCCCTTCGACCGCACGATGTGGCACCCGCAACTGGCGGAGTTCTCCGCCGGCCGCCGGGTGATCGCCCCCGATCTGCGCGGCTACGGCGCCTCCCCCGTGTCCCCGGGCACGGTCCCGCTCTCCCGCCACGCCGAGGACATCGCCGGCCTCCTGGACCACCTGTCCGTGGACTCCTTCGTCCTGGCCGGCCTGTCCATGGGCGGCCAGATCGTCATGGAGTGCCTCGACCGCTTCGGCGACCGGATCCGCGGCCTGGTCCTCGCCGACACCTTCCCCGCCGCCGAGACTCCGGAGGGCAGGCGGGGCCGCAACGCCATGGCCGACCGGCTCCTGGCCGAGGGCATGCGGGGCTACGCCGACGAGGTGCTGGAGAAGATGGTCGCCCCCTACGCCGACCCCGCGGTCAAGGCGCACGTGCACCGCATGATGACGGCCACCCCGCCCGAGGGCGCCGCGGCGTCCCTGCGCGGCCGGGCCGAACGCCCCGACTACCGGGCGCTGTTGACGAAGGTCGCCGTGCCCGCCCTGGTGCTGGTCGGCGCCGACGACACCTACACCCCCGTCACCGACGCCGAGGAGATGCACGCGGCCCTGCCCGACTCCGTCCTGCACGTCGTCGAGGGCGCCGCCCACCTGCCCAACCTGGAGCGCCCCGAAAAGTTCAACCGGCACCTCGCGGCGTTCCTGGCCCGGCTGGACGAGGACGCGTAGGCCCCGGCCGGGCCCGCCCTCACCCGGCGCCGGAAAACTCCCCGGAATCCACCACTGACCCATAATGGGCGCATGCCCCGAGAGTTCCCCATCGGCCTGACCCCTCCCGACTGGCTGGTGGCGAACCTCAGACCCCAGCGGGCACCGGTGAACCGGTCCGCCGTGATCCGCGCCGCCGTCGCCATGGCCCTCCCGCTGGCGGCCGGCCTCGCCGCGGGCCGCCCGGCCTACGGCGCCCTCGCCTCCATGGGCGCCCTGTCCGGGGTCATCGGCGACACCGCCGACGCCTACCGGATGCGCATCCTCAACATCGCCGTCCCCCAGCTCTTCGGCGCCGTCGGGGTGACCCTGGGCACCCTGGCGTACGGCCACGGCTGGTACGCGGTGGCCGCGGTCACCGGCGTCGCGCTGGTCTCCGGGATGATCTCCACGATCGGCGCGGTGGCCTCG
This sequence comes from Streptomyces sp. NPDC104831, assembly GCF_055583025.1. Taxonomy (NCBI): domain Bacteria; kingdom Bacillati; phylum Actinomycetota; class Actinomycetes; order Kitasatosporales; family Streptomycetaceae; genus Streptomyces; species Streptomyces sp. NPDC104831. The sequence goes on along the minus strand of NZ_JBVJOT010000012.1, from coordinate 70,142 downwards.
GTGTCGGGCCTGCTGCTGCTCCTGAACTGCGTGGTCGGCGCGGGCCTGCCGATGCCGTCCCCCTGGTGGCTGGCCCCGGCCCTGATGACCGGCGGCGGGCTGCTGGTGCTGCTCCTCGCCCTGCTGGCCTGGCCGCTGCGCGCGGGGGTCCCCGAGCGGACCGCGGTCGCCGCCACCTACCGCGCGGTCGCCGACCTGCTCGCCACCGCCGGCACGGACCGCGCCGAGGCGTACGAGGAGGCCCGCCGCGCCGTCACCCGCTCGCTGAACGATTCCTACGACCTGATCCTGGCCCGGCGCGCCCGCCACCACGGCCGCAGCCCGGACCTCACCCGCCTGCTGGCCCGGCTGAACGCGATCACCCCGGTGATCGAGGCGGCCCCCGCCGCCCATCTGGCGGGCCGCCCGCTGCCCCCGCCGATCCCCGAAGCGGTCCGCGCCCTGGCCCGCCGGGTGGCGACGGACACGGCCCCCCTGCCCGCCTTGGACCTCCCCGTGCCCACCACGGAGACGGCCCGGGCGGTGGACCACGCCCTGCGCCACACCGCCGAGGTCGTCGCCGCGCCCGACGTGGACCCCCGGGGCATCGACGACCGCCTGGGCCGGCCGGCCACGCTCGGCATCCGCACGGCCCGCGCCGCGCGCAACGTCATGCTGTCCGCCAACTCCTGGCGCTACGGCGTCCGGCTGGCGGTCTGCATCGGCCTCGCCCAGGCGCTGGTGTCGCTGGTCCCCGTCCCGCGCTCCTACTGGGTCGCGCTGACCGTCACCTTCGTCCTCAAGCCGGACTTCGGCTCGGTGTTCTCCCGCGCCCTGCTGCGCGCCCTCGGCACGGTGGCCGGACTGGTGGTGGCGGCGGTGGTCCTCGCCGAGGTGCCCCTGGGCTGGTGGGACGTCCCGGTCCTGTTCCTCCTCGCGCCGCTGATCCCCGCACTGACCCCGCGGGGCTACGGCTACCAGACCGCGGCCATCACCCCGGTGATCCTCCTGCTGTCCGACGTGCTCAACCGCCAGGGCACGGGCCTGCTGCTGCCCCGGCTGAACGACTCGCTGCTGGGCTGCGCGATCGCCCTGACGGCCGGTTACCTGTGCTGGCCGGAGAGCTGGCACACCCGGGTGGGCGACCGGCTGGCCGACGCGGTGGCCGACACTGCGGTCTACGTCGAGGAGGCGTTCGGCCCCGGCACCGACCCGGCCGCGCGGGCCCGGATGCGCCGCCGGCTCTACCGCGACCTGTCCGTCGTCCGCACGGAGTTCCAGCGGGCCCTGACCGAACCGCCGCCGACCGGGCGGCGGGCCGCCGCGTGGTGGCCGCTGGTGGTGGCGGTGGAGCGCATCGTCGACGCCACGACGGCGGCCCGGGTCCGCGTCAAGCACGGCGCGGCGCCCCCGTCACCGGCGGAGATCACGCAGGTGACCCTGCAACTGCGGGAGCTGGCCGAGGGGGTGCGGCGGGACCGGGCCCCGACCGCCGTCCGCACCGATCTCACCGGGCCCGCGGACAGTGTGCTGGAGCCGCTGCGCCAGGAGGTGGCGGCGGCCCGCTCGATCACGTCCCCGCGCTGACCGGTCCCGCGCCATCGGGCCGCTAACCTTACGTGTCCGTCCTGGCCAGCGATCGACGGGCTACAACTCATGCGAAGGGTTGCGCACATGGGCATTCTCACTCTCCTGCGGAACGCGTTCGGCCGCTCACGCAAGCCACGAGCCACCGAGCCGGAGGGTGCCCCCGAGACCCCCGAGCAGCCGTCCGCCCCGGAGCCCCGCCAGTCCCCCGCCGAGGAACACGACCTGGTGGCAGCCGCCTTCGATCACGTCAAGGTCCCCCACCAGACCCCTCCGGAACCGACGGACCCCCCTTCACCGGAGCCGGTGACGGCAGAGCTGAAGCTGGCAGCGCCGAAGCCGGCAGAGCCGGTGACGGCGGAGCCGAAGGCAGTAACCGAGCCCGCCCCGGAGCCGAAGGCAGCACCGGAGTCGGCGCCCGAGAGCGCTGCGGAGCCGGAAACGGCACCGGGCACGCCGGCCCCCGCCCATCCGGACCCGCAAGCGGCAACGGAGACCGCCCCGGAACCGGAGGCGACCCCGGAGACCGCACCCGAGTCCGACCCGGAACCCGAGCAGGCAGCCGCGACCGCCCCGGAGCCCGAGCCGGCAGCCGCGACCGACCCGGAGCACAAGCCGGCAGCAGAGGCCGGACCGGAGCACAAGCCGGAGGCAGCAGCCAGGCCTGAGCCGCAGGCGGACGCGGCAGCCGGGTCCGAACCGAAGGCGAACGCGGAGCCCACGGCGGAACCGGGGCCCACGGCGAAGCCGGAGGCGGACGCCGAGCCCGCCGCGAAGCCGAAGGCGGACGCGGAACCCACCGCGAAGCAGGAGGCGGACGCGGAACCCGCCGCGGAACCGAAGCCCACGGCGAAGCCGGAGGCGGACGCGGAGCCCGCCGCGAAGCCGGAGGCGGAACCGGAGCCCACCGCGGAGCCGAAGCCCACGGCGGAGCCGAAGGCGGACGCCGAGCCCACGGCGAAGCCGAAGGCGGACGCGGAACCCACGGCGGAGCCGAAGGCGGACGCGGAACCCACGGCGGAGCCGAAGGCGGACGCGGAACCCGCCGCGGAACCGAAGCCCACGGCGAAGCCGAAGGCGGAACCGGAGCCCACGGCGAAGCCGGAGGCGGAACCGGAGCCCACGGCGAAGCCGGAGGCGGAACCGGAGCCCACCGCGAAGCCGGAGGCGGAACCGAAGCCCACGGCGGAGCCGAAGGCGGACGCCGAGCCCACCGCGAAGCAGGAGGCGGAACCGCGGGCGGAGACGGACCCGCGGGCCGCCGACGGCGAGGACGCCCCACAGGGGCCACCCGCACCCGACGGCGAAAGCCGCACGGGTGGTGCGGGTGGGAACACGGACGCCGAAGGCGAAGCCGAGGCGTCGGCCGACAACGACCCGCACGCCGCCGACGACGAGACCCGCACGGGTGGTGCGGGCGGGAACGACACGGACGCCGAAGGCGGGGCGACCGCGCCCAGGCCCAAACCCGCCACCCCCCTCACCAGGGTCAAGTCCCGCACCCCCGCCCTGACCGCCGCCTACAAGGCCGCCACGGCCACCCTGCGGAAGAAGAACCTCACCGGCACCCGAGCGAAGCTCTACCTCGTGCTGGACCGCTCCGCGAGCATGCGCCCGTACTACAAGGACGGCTCCGCCCAGGCCCTCGCCGACCAGGCCCTCGCCCTCGCCGCCCACCTCGACCCCGACCCCACGGTCCACGTCGTCTTCTTCTCGACGGAGGTCGACGGCACCACCGACCTCACCCTCGCCCCCGGCCACGACACGAGGATCGACGACGTGCACGCCGGCCTCGGCCGCATGGGCCGCACCAGCTACCACGCCGCCGTAGCCGCCGTACTCGACCACCACGACAACCACCACGACAACCACCACGACGGCCATCCCGGCGGCGACGACGCCCGCACCCCCGCCCTCGTCCTCTTCCAGACCGACGGCGCCCCCGACGCCAAGACGCCCGCCACCCAGGCCCTCACCGAGGCCGCGGAGACCCACCCCGGCGTCTTCTTCTCCTTCGTCGCCTTCGGTGACCACGACAACAAGGCGTTCGACTACCTCCGCAAACTGAAGACCCCCAACGCGTCGTTCTTCCACGCCGGCCCCGCCCCCCGCGAGCTGACCGACGCCGAGCTGTACGAGGGCGTCCTCGCCCACTGGCGCCCGTAACGGAACGTAGTCACCGGCCGCCCCTTCCCACCCCGCGAAACGGGAAGCGGGCGGCCCACCCGTGTCGGCTACGATTTGAAGGTTCGAAACCGCAGAAAAGCAGCGACCTGGGAGCAGCCACGATGGCTCGACACCTCATCACCAGCGCCCTTCCGTACATCAACGGGATCAAGCACCTGGGCAACATGGTGGGGTCCATGCTCCCGGCGGACGTCTACTCCCGCTATCTGCGCCAGCGGGGCCACGACGTGCTCTACATCTGCGCGACGGACGAGCACGGCACCCCCGCCGAGCTGGCCGCCAAGGAGCAGGGCCTGCCGGTGGCGGAGTTCTGCGCCCGGGCGCACGACGCGCAGAAGGCGGTCTACGACGGCTTCGCGCTCGCCTTCGACTACTTCGGCCGCAGCTCCAGCCAGGAGAACGTCGAGATCACCCAGCACTTCGCCCGCAAGCTGAACGAGAACGGCTTCATCGAGGAGCGGGCGATCCGCCAGGTCTACAGCCCGGCCGACGGCCGCTTCCTGCCGGACCGCTACGTCGAGGGCACCTGCCCGCACTGCGGCTACGACAAGGCCCGCGGCGACCAGTGCGAGAACTGCACCCGTGTGCTGGACCCGACCGACCTGATCAACCCGCGCTCGGCGATCTCCGGCTCCACCGAGCTGGAGGTCCGCGAGACCAAGCACCTCTTCCTGCTCCAGTCCAAGCTCCAGCACGAGGTCGAGGCGTGGGTCGCCCGGCACGAGGACGACTGGCCGCAGCTCGCCTCCTCCATCGCCCGCAAGTGGCTGACCGAGGGCCTGCACGACCGCGCGATCACCCGTGACCTGGACTGGGGCGTCCCGGTCCCGGCGGACACCTGGCCGGAGCTGGCCGCCGAGGGCAAGGTCTTCTACGTCTGGTTCGACGCCCCGATCGAGTACATCGGCGCCACGAAGGAGTGGGCCGGCCAGGACCCGGAGAACCGGGACTGGAAGGCGTGGTGGTACGACGCCGACGACGCCGTCCGCTACACCGAGTTCATGGCCAAGGACAACGTCCCCTTCCACACGGTGATGTTCCCGGCCACCGAGCTGGGCGTGCGCGAGCCGTGGAAGAAGGTCGACTACGTCAAGGCGTTCAACTGGCTGACGTACTACGGCGGCAAGTTCTCCACCTCGCAGAAGCGGGGCGTCTTCACCGACCAGGCGCTGGACATCCTGCCCGCCGACTACTGGCGCTACTTCCTGATCGCCAACGCCCCGGAGTCGGACGACTCGTCCTTCACCTGGGAGCACTTCACGGCCACGGTGAACAAGGACCTCGCCGACACCCTCGGCAACTTCGTCAACCGCGTGCTGTCCTTCAGCAAGAAGCGGTTCGGCGAGGAGGTCCCGGCCGGCGGCGGGCCCGGCGAGGCGGAGGCGCGGCTCGGCGAGGAGATCGCCCGCCTGCTCGCCGAGTACGAGGAGCAGATGGAGGCCCTCCAGTTCCGCAAGGCCGCCGCCGCGCTGCGCGCCCTGTGGTCGGCCGGCAACTCCTACCTGGAGGAGAAGGCCCCCTGGCTGGAGATCAAGACGGACAAGGAGGGCGCGGCCCTCACCCTGCGTACGGCGATGAACCTGATCCACCTGTACGCGGTGGTCTCCGAGCCGCTGATCCCCGCCACCTCGGCGGCGATGCGCGCTGCCTTCGCCCTGCCGGACGACACCGCCCCCTGGGTCACCGCCGAGGAGGCCAGGGCCCTGACCGCCGTCCCGGCCGGCACCCCGTTCACGGTGCCGCCGGTCCTGTTCGCCAAGCTGACGGACGAGGACCTGCAGGCGTACAAGGAGCGCTTCGGCGGCGAGGAGGGCTGACCCCGCCGCTTCCCGTCCGCGTGAGGAGGGTGCCGGGCCGTTCGGGCCCGGCACCCTTTCGTGTGAAACGGGATTGCCTCAGGACGCCCGCGCCGGTCGTGTCCTCCAGCTGTGCCGGCAGGTTCTTCGCCGAGGACTCCAGGCCCGCGGTGAACGCCGGGGTCCAGTCCACGGTCGTCCTGATCTTCTTCGAGCCGGCGGCGTGGTACGCGGCGACCAGGTCGGTGGCCGTGCCGTTGACCAGATTGCCGCTACCCGCGACCGAGCCGGTGCCGTCGCCGCCGAGCGGCTTGGCGACCTCGCCGCCGGACGGCGTACGTGTCTGACGACTCCTCAGTGGCCGCCGGGGACCGGGAGGTTGCCGTCGCCGCGGGAATTCTCCGCGCCCCCCGGCCGGGCGTCGCCCGCCGGGGGCGGAAGGCCGCAGAATCGTCCGCGTGGACATCCCCGAACCCCATCGCCGGCTCCTCGCGGACGCCGCCCGGGCGGGCGGCCCGTACGGTCTGGTGCTGGCCGGCGGCTACGCCCTCCAGGCGCACGGACTGCTCGGCCGGCCGCACTCCGACGTGGACCTGGCCACCGAGAGCCCCGAGGCCATGGAGCGGCTCGCCGCCGCCGTCGGCGCGGCCCTGGAGGAACGGGGGCGGCGGGTGGACACCGGCGCGGTCACCGCGCTGACCGCGCGCCTGACGGTCACCGACCCGCCCACCGGCGAGCGGTGCGCGCTCGCGCTGCACAAGGAGACGTTCTGGCAGCCGCCGGAGCAGACCGGGTACGGTCCGGCGCTCGGCCTCGCGGACGCCGTGGGAACGAAGATCCGGGCGCTGTACGACCGGGGCGCGGCCGTCGACCTCGTCGACGCCCGCGCCTGCGCGGCCCGGTTCTCGCTGCCGGACCTGGAGGAGCTGGGCCGTCGGCACGCCCACGACCCGTTCGACCTGCCCACCCTCCAGTCGCGGCTGACGGGCACGGACTTCTACGCCGACCGGGACTTCCTCCGCTACGGCCTGTCCGGGGACGACATCGCCGCCCTACGCGTCTGGGCCCAGCAGTGGTCCGACGACATCGCGGAACGGCTGCTGGAGGACGGCGCGTCCCCGGACGCGCCGTCCGACGAGCAGGGCGGCTGAGCCCCGCGGTCTTGTTACTTCGGCTGCGGCTTGCGGATGTCCAGGTGCAGCTCGCGCAGGCGGGACTCCTCCAGCTCGGTCGGGGCGCCCATCATCAGGTCCTGGGCGTTGCCGTTGAGCGGGAAGGCGATCGTCTCGCGGATGTTGGGCTCGTCCGCGAGGAGCATGACGATGCGGTCCACGCCGGGGGCGATGCCGCCGTGCGGCGGGGCGCCGAAACGGAACGCGCGGAGCATGCCCGCGAACTCGCGCTCGGTGGTCTCGCGGTCGTAGCCCGCGATCTCGAACGCCTTCAGCATGATGTCCGGCTCGTGGTTGCGGATCGCGCCGGAGGACAGCTCCACGCCGTTGCAGACGATGTCGTACTGCCAGGCCAGGACGTCCAGCGGGTCCTGGGACTCCAGTGCCTCCATGCCGCCCTGCGGCATCGAGAACGGGTTGTGCGAGAAGTCGATCCTGCCGGTCTCCTCGTCCTTCTCGAACATCGGGAAGTCGACGATCCAGCAGAACCGGAAGACGTTCTCCTCGAAGTGGCCGGCGCGCTTGGCGGCCTCGACGCGGACCGCGCCCATGATCTTGGAGACCTCGTCGAACTCGCCCGCGCCGAAGAAGACCGCGTGGCCGGGGGCCAGCGACAGGCGCTTGGTCAGCTCGGCGACGTTCTCCTCGGTGAGGAACTTCGCGATCGGGCCGGACAGCGTGCCGTCCTCGCCGACGCGGACCCAGGCCAGGCCCTTGGCGCCCAGCGACACGGCGAAGTCGCCGAGCTGGTCGAAGAACTTGCGCGGCTGGTCCTGGACGGCCGGCACGGGCAGGGCGCGCACGTGCTTGCCGGCGAACGCCTTGAACTCCGAGCCCTCGAAGACGTCGGTGATGTCCACCAGCTCCAGCTTGGCGCGCAGGTCCGGCTTGTCGGAGCCGTACTTGAGCATCGCCTCGCGGAACGGGATGCGCGGGAAGGGGGAGGTGACGTGACGGCCGCCGCCGAACTCCTCGAACAGCTCGGTCATGAGCTGCTCGATGGGCCGGAAGACGTCCTCCTGCTCGACGAAGCTCATCTCGACGTCGAGCTGGTAGAACTCGCCCGGCGAGCGGTCGGCGCGGGCGTCCTCGTCGCGGAAGCAGGGCGCGATCTGGAAGTAGCGGTCGAAGCCGGAGATCATCAGCAGCTGCTTGAACTGCTGCGGGGCCTGCGGCAGGGCGTAGAACCGGCCCGGGTGCAGCCGGGAGGGGACCACGAAGTCACGGGCGCCCTCGGGGGAGGTCGCCGTCAGGATCGGGGTGGCCATCTCGTTGAAGCCGAGCGCGGTCATCTTCTGGCGGATGGCGCCGATGACCGCCGTGCGCAGCATGATGTTGCGGTGCATGCGCTCGCGGCGCAGGTCCAGGAAGCGGTACTCCAGGCGCCGCTCCTCGTTGACCCCGTCCTCGGTGTTGATCGTGAAGGGCAGCGGCTGGGCCGCGCCGAGCAGCTCGACCTCGGCGACCTCGACCTCGATCTCGCCGGTGGGCAGGTCGGGGTTCACGTTCTCGGTGCCACGGGAGACGACGCGGCCGTCGACGCGGACCGTGGACTCCTTGGAGATCGTGTCGAGGGCCTCGTAGGCCGGGGTGCCGGGGCGGGCGACCAGCTGCGTGATGCCGTAGTGGTCGCGCAGATCGATGAAGAGGATGCCGCCCAGGTCGCGCCGATTGTGCAGCCAGCCACTCAGCCGGACGTCGGTGCCGACGTCAGAGGCGCGGAGCTGGCCGCAGGTGTGGGACCTGTACCGATGCATCGTCGTTCATCCAGTCTGTGCGGATCGGGTGTCGCCAGGCGGGTACGGCCTAGGCCATCCCAAGGGTACCGGGCACCCCAAGAACGGCTCCCCACCGTTCCCGCCCGCCCACCGGGCGGCAGCCGTCCCCGCACCGGGCGCCGGCCGTCGTCCCATCAGGTGGCACCCACCGCTCACCTCTCCATAAAGTGGGGCAATGCGTACAGGCGAGCCCCTGCCGTCCGTCGGGGAGGTCCTCGCCGCCCTCGCGACCGGGCTGTGGCACTGGGACACGGCCGCGGGACTGGTCGCCCTGGACGCGGAGGCGGCGCGGCTGCTCGGGCTGCCCGCCGAGCGGGTCACCCTCACCGAGGCCCGGGTCCGTGCCCGGCTGCACCCCGTCGACTGGAACGAGATCACCGGGGTCGTGCGGCTCGCCGTCGCCGAGGGCACCCTCGCCGAGGTCCGGATCCGGGTCATGGACGCCGACGGCCGCATCCTGCGGGTCGTGCGCAGCCGGTCCAAGCCCTCCTTCGACCCCGAGCGGCGCACCTACGAGCTGATCGGCACCCTCCAGGAGGTGACCGAGCCCGCCCCGGGCACGGCGGCGGCCCGCAGCGCGGTGACCGGCGACTGGCGGCGCTCCCGGGAGGCGTTCCTGCTGGACGCGGGCCGGGCGCTGGCGGAGGCCCGGTCCACGGCCGAGGTGCTGCGGGTGGCGGGGGGCCTGTCGATGCCGGGCTTCTCCCCGGACGGGCTCGTGGTCTACGGCGTGGAGGGCGACCGGCTGACGATCACCGGCCAGCACGGACACCAGCCCGGCGACATGGGCCCCTTCTCCCACATGCCGCTGGACACCGACTACCCGGCCGCCGAGGTGGTCCGCACCGGACGGGCCGTCTACCTCTCCTCCCCGGAGGAGTACCGGGACCGCTACCCGGCCACCTGGCCGCTGGCCCGCCGCTTCGGCCGCCGCTCCTGGGCGTTTTTGCCGCTGACGGCCGCCGGGCGCACGAGGGGCGCCTGGATGGCCGCGTTCACCTACCCGGTGGCGTTCACCCCCGACGAGCGCGCGGTCCTCACCACGGTCGCCCGGATGCTCGCCCAGGCGCTGTCGCGGGCCGGCGCCGCCGAGTCCGAGCGGGAGCTGGCGCAGGGCCTGCAGCGCTCCATGCTGCCGTCGCTGGGCCCGGAGATCCCGGGGATGCGGATCGCCGCCCGGTACATCCCGACCGGCGGCGGACTCCAGGTCGGCGGCGACTGGTACGACATGATCCCGCTGCCCTCCGGCCGCTTCGCGCTGGTCATCGGGGACGTCCAGGGGCACGACGTGCGCGCGGCCGGGATCATGGGCCAGCTGCGGATCGCGCTGCGCGCCTACGCCGCCGAGGGACACCGCCCGGACGCCGTCCTCTCCCGCGCGGCCCGCTTCCTGCACGGGGTCACGGACGGCAGCGGGCCCGACGGCCTGGCCGACCCGCGGTTCGCGACCTGCCTGTACGTGGAGGCCGACCCGGTGACCGGCATGCTGGAGATCGCCCGCGCCGGGCACCCGGACCCGGTGATCCGGATGGCGGACGGCACGGTGATGATGCGGCCGACGGCGGGCGGGCTGCCGCTGGGCGTCGACCCGGACGCCGACTACCCGACGACCCGGTTCACGCTCGAACCCGACGAGACGCTGATGCTGTGCACCGACGGGTTGATCGAGACCGGCGGGCACGACCTGGAGAGCGGCTGGCGCAGGCTGCGCGAGCCGCTGGAGGACCACCGGGCCGGCGAGTACCGCCAGGAGGACCTGGAGGCGCTGGCCGACGCCCTGGTGCAGGCGGTGCACGGGCCGTCCTCGCACCACACCCCCGGCCCGCTGGCCGACCGGCGCGAGGACGACATCGCGCTCCTGCTGCTGTGCCGGCCGGCGGCCGCCCGCGGGCGCGGCGGCACCGTCCCGGCGGGGCCGCCGGTGCGGCGCACCCTGCTGTCGGTGGCCCAGGACGAGCCGGACCGGATCGCCGAGGCCCGCCAGCACCTGCGCGAACTGCTGCACGACTGGGCCTCGGCGGAGCAGGTGGACTCGGCGGTGCTGCTGGTCTCCGAGATGATCACCAACGTGCTGGTGCACACCGACGCCGACGCGCTGCTGCTCGCCGAGGTGCTCCGCGGCACGGACGGGCGGCGGCTGCGGGTGGAGGTCTTCGACACCGGCGACGACCTCCCGCACAAGCGCCGCCCCGGCGAACTGGCCTCCTCCGGCCGCGGCCTGATGCTGGTCGAACTCCTCGCGGACGCGTGGGGGGTGGCCCCCAGGGGCGAGGGCAAGAGCATCTGGTTCGAACTCCGGGAGGGCGCGGGGGCACCCGGCAGGCCGCCGGGGTCGTGCGTCCGCTAGGGCCTGTCCTCACGCGGCGCCCGGGCCGTCGGCCGGCCCTTCGCCGCGGCGGTCCCGGAGTTCGGCCCAGACCCCGAAGACCGCCGCGGTCACCGGTACCGCGAGGAGCATGCCGAGGATGCCCGCGACGGAGGCGCCCGCGGTGATCGCCACCAGCACCAGGGCCGGGTGCATCTGCACGGTCCGGCTCTGGATCACCGGTTGCAGCACGTGCCCCTCCAGCACCTGCACCGCGAGCACCACCCCGAACGCCCACAGCGCGATCACGAGGCCCCGGTCGGCGAGGGCGACCAGCACGGCCACCGCGCCGGAGATGAAGGCGCCGAGGTAGGGGATGTAGGCGCCGACGAAGACGAGCGCGCCGAGCCCGATCGCGCCGGGCACCCTGAGCACCAGCAGGCCGACGGTGATGCACACGGCGTCGATGAGCGCGATGAGGGTCGTCCCGCGCATGAACCCCTCCACCGCGGCGAAGGCCCGCCGGGCGACGGCCTCCGCGGTGTCGGCGCGGTCGCCGGGCGCCAGGGCGCGCAGGCCGGCCAGGGCCCGGTGGGAGTCGCGCAGGAAGAAGAAGACGAGCAGCAGCGCGAGCACGGCCATGGCGATGCTCTCGGCGACCAGGCTCACCCCGCTGATCACGTTGGACGCGGCCGTCCCGCCGAACCTGCGCAGCAGTTCGCGCGCGTGGGGGGCGAGGTCGTCCAGCCCGGTGCCGGCGGCCCCGAAGTGCCGGGCGACGGCCTGGGCGGCACTGCGCAGCGAGGCGAGGATCTGCGCGCCGGTGTCGACGAGGGCGGCGACGACGATGTAGACGGCGCCGCCGACGACCGCCACCACGGCGACGCAGGTGAGCCCGGCCGCCACCGAGGGCTGCACCCGGGCCCGCACCAGCCACCGGTACAGCGGCCCGAGCAGCGCGGTGCCGAGCAGGGCGAGCAGCACCGGCGTGACGGCGGTGCGCAGCTCACCGCAGAGCTGGACGCCGACCCAGCCCACCGCGGCGACGAGCAGCAGGACGACGCACCAGGCGGCGAGCCGGCGCACGGGTTCGGGCAGCAGGAGCACGGTCCCAGCCGATCACGCCGCCCGCCGGCTGTCCCGCCGCACGGGTCCGGACGGGCGACATCGGCCCGTCCGGACGCCGGGAGGGATCAGATGCCGTCCTCGGTCATGCCGTGCACCGCCGGGATCTGCCCGAAGCGGCCCTTCTTGAAGTCCTCGAAGGCCTGCACCAGTTCGTCCCTGGTGTTCATGACGAACGGGCCGTAGTGGGCCATCGGCTCCCGGATGGGCCGGCCGCCGAGGAGGACGACCTCCAGGTCGGGGGTGTGCGCGTCCTGCTTCTCGTCCGCGCGGACGGTCAGCGCGGAGCCGGCGCCGAAGACGGCCGTCTGGCCGAGGCGGACCGGACGGCGTTCCGTGCCGACGCTGCCGCGGCCCGCGAGGACGTACGCCAGGCCGTTGAAGTCCTCCCGCCACGGCAGGGTGAGTTCCGCGCCGGGGGCGAGGGTCGCGTGGATCATCGTGATGGGCGTGTGGGTGGCGCCGGGGCCCTGGTGGCCGTCCAGCTCGCCGGCGATGACCCGCAGCAGCGCGCCGCCGTCGGGGGAGGCGAGCAGCTGGACCGTGCCGCCGCGGATGTCCTGGTAGCGCGGGGCCATCATCTTGTCCTTGGCGGGGAGGTTCACCCACAGCTGGAGGCCGTGGAAGAGACCGCCGGACACGACCAGGGACTCCGGCGGCGCCTCGATGTGCAGCAGGCCGGAGCCGGCCGTCATCCACTGGGTGTCGCCGTTGGTGATGGTGCCGCCACCGCCGTGCGAGTCCTGGTGGTCGAAGACGCCGTCGATGATGTAGGTGACGGTCTCGAAGCCGCGGTGCGGGTGCCAGGGGGTGCCCTTGGGCTCGCCCGGCGCGTACTCCACCTCCCCCATCTGGTCCATCATGATGAACGGGTCGAGGTGGCGGTAGTTGATCCCCGCGAACGCCCGGCGCACCGGGAATCCCTCCCCCTCGAAACCGCTCGGGGCGGTCGTGACGGTCAGCACGGGACGTGCCACGGCGTCGGCGGGAGCGGTCACTCGGGGCAGCGTCAACGGGTTCTCGACGGTCACTGCGGGCATGGCGGGTACCTCCTTGGTACGCCCACTTTAGTTGAGCGTTGAACTTTCTGCCACCCACAACGGTACGGGCCCGGAGGGAATTCCCTCCGGGCCCGCGTCCGGGTGGCGGCTCAGCCGCCGCCGTACATGCGGCGCATCGCGAAGTCGACCATCTGCTCGACCGCCTTGGCGTCGAAGACGATCCGGTGCTCGCCCTCCATGTCCAGGACGAAGCCGTAGCCGGTCGGCAGCAGGTCGATCACCTCCGCGCCGGTGATCACGAAGTACTTGGACTCCTTGCCCGCGTACCGGCGCAGCTCCTTCAGCGAGGTGAACATCGGGATCACCGGCTGCTGGGTGTTGTGCAGGGCGAGGAAGCCCGGGGTGTCGCCGCGCGGGCAGTACACCTTGGAGGTGGCGAAGATCTGCTGGAAGTCCTCGGCGGCCATCTGCCCGGTGGTGAACGCGCGCACCGCGTCCGCGAGCGAGGGCGGGGACGGCTCCGGATAGAGCGGCGGCTGCTGGCCGTACCCGCCCGGCATCTGCGCTTGCGGCGGGGCGTACTGCTGCTGGGCGCCCACGTTCTGGTCGTAGCCGTACATGGGCAGAAGCGTACCGAGCCGCCCCGCCCCCCGGGTGGGCCACGGCGCCGAAACCCCGGCCCCGAAGGCGTTCACGGCGCGCCCCGGAGGGGCATGCACCTGGCATGTACAAGGCACCCGCGGCGGTACTTGAGACGCGTCACAGATGACCGGATCGGGGTTGCGTCTTATTACCGGCGGGTAGCATCATCGTAGCTACTTGTTGGTACGTGAACTAGGTGCGAGGAGTCAGTGCCTCGCCGATCCCTCTACGGAGCCGTCGCCATGGGGCACTACAAGTCGAATCTCCGCGACATCGAGTTCAACCTCTTCGAAGTACTCGGGCGCGACAAGGTGTACGGCACCGGCCCGTTCGAGGAGATGGACGTCGAGACCGCCAAGAGCATCCTGGAGGAGATGACCCGCCTCTCGGAGAACGAGCTGGCCGAGTCCTTCGCCGACGCCGACCGCAACCCGCCGGTCTTCGACCCGGAGACCAACACCGCGCCGGTCCCGGAGTCGTTCAGGAAGAGCTACCAGGCCTACATGGACTCCGAGTACTGGCGGCTCGGCCTGCCCGAGGAGATCGGCGGCACCACCTCGCCCCGCTCCCTGATCTGGGCCTACGCCGAGCTGATCCTGGGCGCCAACCCGGCCGTGTGGATGTACTCCTCGGGCCCCGCGTTCGCCGGCATCCTCTTCGAGGAGGGCAACGAGGTCCAGAAGCACATCGCGAAGATCGCCACCGAGAAGCAGTGGGGCTCCACGATGGTACTCACCGAGCCCGACGCGGGCTCGGACGTGGGCGCCGGCCGCACCAAGGCGGTCCAGCAGGAGGACGGCTCCTGGCACATCGAGGGCGTGAAGCGCTTCATCACCTCGGGTGAGCACGACATGTCGGAGAACATCCTCCACTACGTGCTCGCGCGCCCCGAGGGCGCCGGCCCCGGCACCAAGGGCCTGTCCCTCTTCCTCGTGCCGAAGTACCTGTTCGACTTCGAGACCGGCGAACTGGGCGAGCGCAACGGCGTCTACGCCACCAACGTCGAGCACAAGATGGGCCTGAAGGCGTCCAACACGTGCGAGATGACCTTCGGCGACCGGCACCCCGCCAAGGGCTGGCTGATCGGCGACAAGCACGACGGCATCCGCCAGATGTTCCGCATCATCGAGTTCGCCCGCATGATGGTCGGCACGAAGGCGATCTCCACGCTGTCCACCGGCTACCTGAACGCGCTGGAGTACGCCAAGGAGCGCGTCCAGGGTCCGGACCTGGCGAACTTCATGGACAAGACCGCGCCCAAGGTCACCATCACCCACCACCCCGACGTGCGCCGCGCGCTGATCACCCAGAAGGCCTACGCGGAGGGCATGCGCGCCCTGGTGCTGTACACCGCCTCGATCCAGGACGCCATCCAGATCAAGGAGGCGAACGGCGAGGACGCCTCCGCCGAGCACGCGCTGAACGACCTGCTGCTGCCGATCGTCAAGGGCTACGGCTCCGAGAAGGGCTACGAGCAGCTCGCCCAGTCGCTGCAGACCTTCGGCGGCTCCGGCTTCCTGCAGGAGTACCCGATCGAGCAGTACATCCGGGACTCCAAGATCGACACCCTGTACGAGGGCACCACGGCGATCCAGGGCCAGGACTTCTTCTTCCGCAAGATCGTCCGCAACCAGGGCGCCGCGCTGAACTCCCTCGCCGAGGACATCAAGAAGTTCCTGGCGCTCGGCACCGGCGGCGAGGAGCTGGCCGGCGCCCGGGAGCAGCTGGCCAAGGCCGCCGTGGAGCTGGAGGCGATCGTCGGCGTGATGCTGACCGACCTCGCCGCCACCGAGCAGGACACCAAGAACATCTACAAGGTCGGCCTGAACACCACCCGCCTGCTCATGGCCTCCGGTGACGTGGTCGTCGGCTACCTCCTGCTCAAGGGCGCCGCGATCGCCGCCGAGAAGCTGGCCACCGCCTCGGCGAAGGACAAGGCGTTCTACACCGGCAAGATCGCCGCGGCGAAGTTCTTCGCGGCGAACGTCCTGCCGGGCGTCACCCTCGCCCGCAAGGTCGCCGGCAACGTCGAGCTGGACCTGATGGAGCTGGACGAGGCCGCCTTCTAGGTCCCGGCGTTCCGGGCGTCCGGTTTTCCGACGTTCCGGACGTCCCCGTCGATTCCTCGCGCGGGCCCGCTCTCTTTCCGGGAGCGGGCCCGTGCACGTCGTTAAGGTGAATCCCATGAGCGCACCAGCCCGCTTCGACCGCGGCCACACCGACGACCTGATGTCCTTCCTGGCGGCGAGCCCGTCGCCGTACCACGCCGTGGCGAACACCGCCGAGCGGCTGGAGAAGGCGGGCTTCCGGCAGGTCGCGGAGACGGACGCCTGGGACGGGACGCACGGCGGCAGGTACGTGCTGCGCGGCGGCGCGATCGTGGCCTGGTACGTGCCCGAGGGGGCCGAGCCGCACACCCCGTTCCACATCGTCGGCGCGCACACCGACTCCCCGAGCCTGAGGATCAAGCCGCGCCCGGACAGCGGGGCGCACGGCTGGCGCCAGGTCGCCGTGGAGATCTACGGCGGCCCGCTGCTCAACTCCTGGCTGGACCGCGACCTCGGGCTGGCCGGGCGGCTGTCCCTGCGGGACGGCTCCTCCGTCCTGGTCAACGTGGACCGGCCGCTGCTGCGGGTGCCGCAGCTCGCCATCCACCTGGACCGGACGGTCGGCTCCGAGGGGCTGAAGCTCGACAAGCAGCGGCACCTGCAGCCGGTGTGGGGCCTCGGCGACGACGTGCGCGACGGGGACCTGATCGCCTTCCTGGAGCGGGAGGCCGGGCTGGCCGCGGGCTCGGTGACCGGCTGGGACCTGATGACCCACCCGGTGGAACCGCCGGCCTACCTCGGCCGGGACCGGGAGCTGGTCGCCGGTCCGCGCATGGACAACCTGCTGTCCGTGCACGCCGGTGCCGCCGCCCTCGCCGCCGTCGCGGCCTCCGGCGCCCCGCTGCCCCGCATCCCGGTGCTGGCCGCCTTCGACCACGAGGAGAACGGCTCCCAGTCGGACACCGGCGCGGACGGCCCGCTGCTCGGCTCCGTCCTGGAGCGCTCGGTGCTCGCGCGCGGCGGCACGTTCGAGGACCGGGCCCGCGCCTTCGCCGGCTCGGTCTGCCTGTCCTCCGACACCGGTCACGCCGTGCACCCCAACTACGCCGAGCGGCACGACCCGACGCACCACCCGCGGGTCAACGGCGGCCCGATCCTCAAGGTCAACGTCAACAACCGCTACGCGACCGACGGTTCGGGGCGCGCGGTGTTCGCCGCGGCCTGCGAGAAGGCGGGCGTGCCGTTCCAGACCTTCGTCTCGAACAACTCCATGCCGTGCGGCACCACCATCGGCCCGATCACCGCGGCCCGGCACGGCATCCGCACGGTGGACATCGGCGTGGCGATCCTCTCCATGCACAGCGTCCGCGAACTGTGCGGCGCCGACGACCCGTTCCTCCTCGCGAACGCCCTGACGGCCTTCCTGGAGGGCTAGGCCCCCGCGCCGAACTCCCGCCGCGCGCACCGGATTCGGCGGCGGGGCCTAGCCGCGACCCCACCGGGTACCCGGACGGCACCGGAGATTCCGGCACCGGAAGGGGAGGCGAGGTCTCATGGGTCTCGGCGGATGCATCATCCTCATCGGCGTGGGGGCCATTCTGACGTTCGCGACCGACTGGCACATGAAGGGCGTCAACGTCACCGTCGTCGGCCTGATCCTCATGGCCGTCGGCCTGATCGGCGTCGCGACGTTCAGCGGGATCGCCCGCCGCCGCCGCGTGGTCGTCCCGCCGGCCACACCGGTGGTGGAGGAGGAGCCCCACCGCCACCACCACCGCGTCGACGGCTACACGGACGGCTACGGCGTCTGACGGACTTCGCCTACTGCTCGTCCATGCCCGCCAGGACGAGCGGCAGGCGGTCCGTCCCGCCCGCCGCGAGGCGGAGCGGGACGCCCCAGTCCTGCTGGTGCACGTGGCAGGCGGGATACGGGTTGGCGGGGTCGTCGTCGCAGCTCGCGGCCATGGCGGAGACGTGCAGGACGCCCTCGGGCACGGCCGGGTTCAGTTCCAGCTCGCGGGACAGGTCCGTGTCCGCTCCCTCGCCCTTGAGCAGCAGCTCGGGCGGGGTGGCGGAGACCAGCAGACGGGTCGAGGGGCCGTAGCGGGTGTCGAGTTTCTGGCCGGCCGGGGCCTGGAAGATCACGTCCAGGGCCAGGCGGCCGGGTGCGACCTCGGTGGCCGCCCGCCGGGTGCGGTGGGCGACCGACTCCACGCGCACCGCCTCCTCGGGCAGCCTCAGCCGGGTCAGCCGGTGCCGGGCCGACTCCACCACCACGATGTCCTCGCCCACGAGGACGGCGTCGCTCGGCTCGCGCAGATCGGTGGCGAGCGTGGTGACCTCGCCGGTGGCCGGGTCGTAGCGGCGCAGCGCGTGGTTGTAGGTGTCCGCGACGGCGACCGAGCCGTCCGGCAGGGCGGTGACGCCCAGCGGGTGCTGGAAGAGGGCCTGCTCCGCGGCGCCGTCCCGGTGGCCGAAGTCGAACAGGCCGGTGCCGACGGCGGTGTGCACCCGCCCGTCGGTGTCCACCCAGCGCAGGGCGCTCGTCTCCGAGTCGGCGAGCCACAGCCGGTCGGCGGTGGCCGCGAGGCCGGAGGGCTGGGCGAACCACGCCTCGGCGGCGGGACCGTCCACCAGGCCCTCGTTGGTGGTGCCGGCCGCCACCGCGACCGTCCGCTCGGCCGGGTCGTACGTCCACAGCTGGTGGACGCCCGCCATCGCGATCCACACCCTGCCGCCGAAGACCGCCACGTCCCACGGGGAGGAGAGGTCCACCTCGCGGGCCGGGCCCGAGGTCGCCGAGCCCTGCCACCACTGCCTGCCGGTGCCCGCCAGGGTGGTCACCTCGCCGGTGGCCGGGTCCAGCCGGCGCAGGGCGTGGTTGACGGTGTCGGCGACCACCACCGAACCGTCGTCCAGCAGGGCGAGGCCCTGCGGCTCGTTGAAGGACGCCCGGTCCGGGCCGCCGTCGGCGAAGCCGCGCGTGCCGGTGCCGAGCCGGCGCACGACCGTCTCGCCGTCCTCGGCCAGCTCCACCAGCTGGTGCCGGGTGGTGTCGCTGACCAGGAGGTTCCCCGACGGCAGCAGCAGCGCCTTGCCGGGGAAGCGCAGCGTCGTCGGCTCGGGCTCCGGCGGTACGTAGGGGCCGTCGCCGCGGCGCAGGGTGCCCTTCGCCCCGTACTCGGCCTCCAGCTCCCCGACCAGGCGCTCGATGGCGTGCGCGTGGCCCTCGCCGGCGTGCTGCGCGACGACGTACCCCTCGGGGTCGATCACCACGAGGGTGGGCCAGGCGCGCACCGCGTACTGCTTCCAGGTGGCCAGCTCCGGGTCGTCCAGGACCGGGTGCGCCACGCCGTAGCGCTCGACGGCGTCCACGACCGCCCGGTGGTCGGCCTCGTGGGCGAACTTCGGCGAGTGCACCCCGATCACCACCAGCGTGTCCCGGTGCTTCTCCTCCAGCTCGCGCAGCTCGTCCAGGACGTGCAGGCAGTTGATGCAGCAGAAGGTCCAGAAGTCCAGGACGACTATGCGTCCGCGCAGGTCGGCAAGGGTGTACTGCTGGCCGCCCGTGTTCAGCCAGCCGCCCTTGCCGATCAGCTCGGGGGCGCGTACTCGGGCGCGTCGGGGTGCGGAGTCGGTCATGGAACCAAGGGTGCCACCCGGCGCCGGCGGACGTTCGGGCGCCCGTGGACGACCCGGCCCGGCGGGGCCCGGCCGGGGACGACCGACCGGGGAGTCAGTCCTGGCGGACCACGTTCCGGCCGGGGCCGCCGGAGAGGGTGTCGCGGCCCGCTCCGCCGTAGAGCCGGTCGTCGCCGCTGTTGCCGTAGAGGGTGTCGTTGCCGCTGTTGCCGTACAGCACGTCGTTGCCCTTGCCGCCGTAGAGGCTGTCGGCACCGGCCCCGCCGGTGATCGTGTCCTTGCCGTTGTCGCCGGACAGGTACTGGCCCCCGGAGCCGCCGCGCAGCGTGTCGTCGCCCCTGCCGCCCTGCGCGATGTTGCCGCCGCCGGACGCGTTGATCGTGTCGTTGCCGTCGCCGCCCCAGGCCAGGCCCTCCTTGCCGACCGTGAGGGTGTCGTCGCCCGCGTCGCCCGAGACGTAGGCGCCGTCGAGGCGGCCCGAGTCGGTCGCCCTGTCGTCGCCGGCGCCCAGCGAGATCTGGGCGTAGGAGTAGATCTGGTCGGTGCCGTTCTCGTACGCGACCGTGTCGTCGCGGTCGCCGAGGTTCATGACCAGGGCGGCGTAGGGGTCCTGGCTGTCCACGCCGGTGACCGTGCAGGAGACCTTGGTGCGGTCCGCGGCGACGGGATGGGCGCAGCCGTGGCCCGCCTCGACCGGCACCACGTCGTCGATGAGGTAGGTGATGCCCGCGCGGTCCGCGGTGGGCGTCGCGGTGACGGTGGCCTTGTTGGTCTGGCCGGCGGCGGCCCGGTAGGTGAGCTGCCAGTCGTACTCGTTGACCTCGGCGGTGGCCGGGGCCGTGGCGGCGCCGGCGGCGCCGGCCAGGGTGAGCGGGACGGCCAGGGCCGTGCCGAGGACCAGCATCGCCGCCGGAACGGCGCGGAGCGCCCGGCTGCGGGCGGGACGGACGGGCATGGGAAACCTCCGAAAGGACGTGCGCGGTCGTGCGCCTTGCGTACCTTCCGACTCGCTTCCCACCCGCCCGGTTGGGCAACGGCACCCTGCGCACGGGAAGTTCATCCGGCCGTCACCGCGCGGCCGGACGGATTCCGCCGGCCGGACGCCCGGAGGCGCGGCACGGTCCCGTCGGCGGGTATGACGGCTTTGTGACGATCGCCCGTCGCCGGGGAAGCCTGTTCCGTATGAGATTCCTCGTACGCGACCGGATCCTCGGCATCGGTGACGACTGGTGGATCGAGGACGAGCACGGCCGCAAGGTCTACCTCGTCGACGGCAAGGCCATGCGGCTGCGGGACACCTTCGAGCTGAAGGACGCCGGGGGGCGGGTCCTGATCGACATCCACCAGAAGATGTTCGCGCTGCGCGACACCATGGTGATCGAACGGGACGGCGAGGTCCTGGCCCGGATCCGGCGCAAGCGGCTGTCCCTGCTGCGCAACCACTACCGGGTCGCCCTGGTGGACGGCACCGAGCTGGACGTCAGCGGCAAGATCCTGGACCGGGAGTTCGCCGTCGAGTACGACGGCGAACTGCTCGCGGTGATCTCCCGCCGCTGGCTGGCCGTCCGCGACACCTACGGCGTGGACGTCGTCCGGGAGGACGCCGACCCGGCGCTGCTGATCGCGGTGGCGGTGTGCGTCATCCACCTCTCCGAGAAGGAGGGAGCGGAGGACTGATCCGGGTCGGACGCGGCTTCGGCGAGGGCGCTCAGCCCCGCTGCCGGGGCGGCTCCAGGCCCAGGACCCGGTCCTTCAGGGCGGGGAACTGCTCGCGGGTCGCGGCCACCTTCGCCGGGTCGATGTCGACCGTGAGGACCTCTTCGCCGGAGCCGGCCTCCGCGAGCACCTCGCCCCACGGGTCCACCACGATCGAGTGACCCGCCTGCGGAACCCCGGCGTGCGTCCCGGCCGTTCCGCAGGCGAGCACGAACGCCTGGTTCTCCACCGCCCGCGCCCGGGCCAGCAGCGTCCAGTGCGCGCGCCGCCGCTCGGGCCAGCCCGCCGGGATCACCAGCGTCTCGGCGCCCGCGTCGACGAGGGAGCGGAAGAGTTCGGGGAAACGGAGGTCGTAGCAGGTGGCCACGCCGATGGTGGTGCCGGGCAGCCGGACCGTCACCAGGTCCCGGCCCGCGCCCATCAGCACGGCCTCGCCCTTGTCGAAGCCGAAGCGGTGGATCTTGCGGTAGGCCGCGGCCAGTTCACCGGAGGGGGAGAAGACGAGGGAGGTGTTGTAGAGGGGGCCCTCGGGGTCCCGTTCCGGGATGGAGCCCGCGTGCAGCCACACGCCCGCGTCGCTCGCCGCCTTGGCCATCGTCTCGTACGTCGGGCCTTCGAGCGGCTCGGCCTCGCGGCCGAACTCCTCGTAGGCGAAGGCTCCGGTGGTCCACAGTTCCGGGAGGACGACGAGGTCGGCGCCGCTCTGCTCCCGCACCAGCGCGGCCACGCGCTGCCGCCGGGAGTCGACCGGCTCCCTCTCGTCCACGGCTGTCTGGATCAGCGAGGCGCGCACACTACCACCGTCCTGGGTTTCGAGTCGTCCACACGGGCCTACGATCGTCACACGAAAGCACTGCCGGGGTGCCTTTCCGCAGCGTAACTTAGCGTCTCAAGACACCCGCCGAAGTGCAGCCGCCGTCCGCCGGCAACGCCGCCGCAAACCCGCCCGTGTACCGACCGCCGAGGGGTCCCGTTCCGTGAGTCTGCATCCCACTCTCCAGCCCTACGCCGACGCCTGGACGCACTCCATCGAAGCGATATCCGAGATGGCGCAGTCGCTCGTCGAGGGCGAGTGGAACCGGCGGACCCCGTGCCCCGGCTGGTCGGTGCGCGACATCGTCTCCCATGTCATCGGCATGGACTGCGAGATGCTCGGGGACCCGCGCCCCATCCACGCCCTGCCGCGCGACCTCTTCCACGTCGCCACCGAGCACCAGCGCTACATGGAGATGCAGGTCGACGTCCGCCGCCACCACACCGCGCCGGAGATGACGGCCGAGCTGGAGTACACGGTCATCCGCCGCAACCGCCAGCTCCGGGGCGAGTCCCGGGACCCCGGGACCCTGGTGCGCGGACCGCTCGGCAAGGAGATCACCCTGGAGCAGTCCTACCGGATGCGGGCCTTCGACGTGTGGGTGCACGAGCAGGACCTGCGCACGGCCCTCGGCCGCCCCGGCAACCTGGACTCGCCGGGCGCGTACGTCACCCGGGACGTGCTGCTGGACGCGCTGCCCAAGGTCGTCGCGCGGGACGCCGACGCCCCGCGCAGCTCGGCGATCGTGTTCGACGTGCACGGCCCGGTCGAGTTCCTGCGCACGGTCCGCGTCGACATCCAGGGCCGGGGCACGGTGGAGACCGTCCCCGCCCTCGGCCCCGCCGCCACGCTCACCCTGGACTGGGAGACCTACGTCCGCCTGGCCTGCGGCCGGGTCTCCCCGGAGGCGGTGGGGGACCGGGTGAAGACGGAGGGCGACCAGGACCTGGCGGCGGCGATCCTGCGCCACTTCGCGGTCACGCCGTAGCCCCGCCCCGGCCGCGGCCACCGGGCAGCGGGCACCGCGGGCGCCTAGGCGGGAACGTGCACCGTCTCCACGCGGCTGGAGATCAGCCGCTCCCGTTCCCGCCGGGCCGCCCGCCCCCGCAGCCGCAGGATCTGGCTCACCCCGAGCGCCTGCAGCACGAACACGGAGCCGAACGCCACGGTGTAGTCGTCCCCGGTCGCGTCCAGCAGCACGCCGATCGCGAACAGCGTGGTCATGGAGGCGATGAAGCCGCCCATGTTGGTGATGCCGGACGCCGTGCCCTGCCGCTCGGGCGGGTTGGCGGGCCGGGAGAAGTCGAAGCCGAGCATGGACGCCGGCCCGCACGCGCCGAGCACCGCGCACAGCGTCACCAGCAGCCACAGCGGCGCGTGCCGCCCGGGGTAGGCGAGGGTCGCCGCCCACAGCAGCGCGGTCGCGCCCACCGTGCCGAGCGCCAGCGGCAGCCGCGCCGCGTGGTGGCGGGCGACGATCTGGCCGTAGACCAGGCCGATCACCATGTTGGACAGCACGACGAGGGTGAGCAGTTCACCGGCCGTGGCGCGGCTGAGGCCCTGCGCCTCGACGAGGAACGGCAGGCCCCACAGCAGCAGGAACACCATCGCCGGGAACTGGGTGGTGAAGTGCACCCACAGGCCGAGCCGGGTGCCCGGCTCCCGCCAGGCCGCGGCGATCTGCCCGCGGACGTAGGCGGCGCCCCGGTGCGGGGACGGCTGCGGTTCCTGTCCCTCGGGGTGGTCCTTGAGGAACAGCAGGGTCAGCACCAGGACGACCGCGCCCGCCAGCGCGCTGCCCGCGAACGCGGGGGTCCAGCCGATGCCGTGCAGCAGCCGGGCCAGGAGCAGGGTGGAGACCAGGTTGCCCGCCATGCCGATCAGTCCCGCGAGCTGCGCGATCAGCGGACCGCGCCGGGCCGGGAACCAGCGGGTGCCCAGCCGCAGCACGCTGATGAAGGTCATCGCGTCGCCGCAGCCCAGCAGTGCCCGGGAGGCGAGCGCGGTGCCGTAGGAGGGGGAGAAGGCGAAGCCCAGCTGTCCGGCGGTGAACAGCAGCGCGCCGATGCTCAGCACCTTCTTGGTGCCGAGCCGGTCGACCAGCAGGCCGACGGGTATCTGCATGCCCGCGTAGACCAGCAGCTGGAGTATGGAGAACGTGGACAGGGCGGAGGCGTTGACGTGGAAGCGGTCCGCCGCGTCGAGGCCGGCCACCCCCAGGGACGTACGGAAGATGACGGCCACGAAGTAGACCGCCACGCCGGTGGACCACACGGCGACCGCCCGGCGGCCCCCCGGGGGGTCTCCCGGAAGGGTGGCGTTGCGCGCCGTGGCGCTCATCGGACCTCACCTCGCGCGAGGTGCGAGAACCAGCTCACGTGCCGGTGCACGATCCCGACGGCCGCCTCGGCGTCCCCGGCGCGCAGCGCGTTCAGGATCTCCTCGTGCTCGGCGAGCGTCTTGGCGATCCGGTCGGGGTGGGAGTGCAGGACGGCGACGCCCATCCGCAGCTGGCGGTCGCGCAGCTGGTCGTAGAGGCGGGAGAGGATCTCGTTGCCCCCGCTGCGCACGATCTCGGCGTGGAAGGAGCGGTCGGTGACCGCGGCGGCGGCCAGGTCACCGGCGGCGGCCTGTGCCTTCTGCCGCTCCAGCAGCTCGGTCAGCCGCTCCAGCAGGCCCGGCGGGGCGGGGACGGCCTTGCGGGCCGCGTGCTCCTCGACCAGCAGCCGGGTCTCCACCACGTCGGCGATCTCCTGCGCGGAGACCGGCAGGACCAGGGCGCCCTTCTTCGGGTAGAGGCGGAGCAGGCCCTCGACCTCCAGCCGCAGCAGCGCCTCCCGGACGGGCGTCCGCGAGACCCCCACGGCCTCGGCCAGCTCGCCCTCGGTGAGCAGCGTGCCGCCCTCGTAGCGGCGGTCGAGCACGCCCTGTTTGACATGGGCGTACACACGGTCGGCGGCGGGTGGCTGCTTGAGGGACTGGGGCGCGGAGTGCTCGACGGCCGTTCTCATGCCCACAGGATAGATACAACACGTACGCAAGCGGGGGAGCCGTCCATCATGCGGACGTGGCGATTCATCACCCCTCACCCGGGAACCGCACAACCTTCTGTGCTACTTACGTGTCACACACATGCGGCCCCTTTTTCGCACCCACCTCAACTCGGCCGCACACCAGGGGCATTCAACACATTCGGGGTACATCAGTTGATTACCGGCATTAAGGGCACCAGTCTTCGCAAAGCCGCCGTCGTCACCGTCACCGCCGGCGCGCTGGCCGCCACCGGTGCCCTCACCGCGGCGCCCGCACAGGCCGTCACCGCGCCCTCGATCGTGGCCAAGGGCGGGTACCTGATGAACAACGCCAACAGCTCGTCGCTGTTCACGAAGAAGGCGGACACCCGGCTGGCCACCGGCTCCACCACCAAGATCATGACCGCCAAGGTCGTGCTCGCGCAGAAGAACCTCAACCTGGACTCCAAGGTCACGATCCAGAAGGCGTACAGCGACTACGTCGTCAAGAACAACGCCTCCCAGGCCCACCTGATCGTCGGCGACCGGGTGACCGTCCGTCAGCTGCTGTACGGGCTGATGCTGCCGTCCGGCTGCGACGCGGCCTACGCGCTCGCCGACAAGTACGGCTCCGGCTCGACCCGGGCGGCGCGCGTGAGCAACTTCATCGGCAAGATGAACACCGCCGCCAAGAACCTGGGCCTGAAGAACACCCACTTCGACTCCTTCGACGGCATCGGCAACGGCAAGAACTACTCGACGCCGCGCGACCTGACGAAGATCGCCAGCAGCGCGATGAAGAGCTCCACGTTCCGCACGATCGTCAAGACCAAGTCGTACACCGCCAAGACCCAGACCAAGTCGGGCGGCACCCGCACGATGGCGCCGTGGAAGAACACCAACGGGCTGCTCAGCAGCTACAGCGGCACCATCGGCGTGAAGACCGGCTCCGGCCCGGAGGCCAAGTACTGCCTGGTCTTCGCCGCGACCCGGAAGAACAAGACGGTCATCGGCACCGTCCTCGCCTCCTCCTCCATCGCCAACCGCGAGGCGGACGCCAAGAAGCTCCTCAACTACGGCTTCGCGCGCCTCGGCTGACGCGCACGCGTGACGAAGGAGCCCGCCGCGGCGAGCGGCGGGCCCCTTCGTGTTCCCTCCAGGTGTCGCGGACCACCCGGCGCGGGCGGTCACGCCCAGGTGATCAACCGCTTCGGCTGCTCCAGGATCGCCGCCACGTCCGCCAGCACCTTCGAGCCCAGTTCGCCGTCGACCAGGCGGTGGTCGAAGCTGAGGGCCAGGGTGGTGACCTGGCGCGGCTTCACCTTGCCCTTGTGGACCCACGGCTGGAGCTTGATCGCGCCGACCGCGAGGATCGCCGACTCGCCCGGGTTGAGGATCGGGGTGCCCGTGTCCACGCCGAAGACGCCGACGTTGGTGATGGTCACCGTGCCGCCCTGCATCGCGGCCGGCGAGGTCTTGCCCTCGCGGGCCGTCGTCACCAGCTCGCCCAGCGCCTCGGCCAGCTGCGGGAGCGTCTTGTCGTGCGCGTCCTTGATGTTCGGGACGATCAGGCCCCGGGGGGTGGCCGCCGCGATGCCCAGGTTGACGTAGCGCTTGAGGACGATCTCCTGGTTCGCCTCGTCCCAGGAGGCGTTGATCCCCGGGTTGCGCTTGATGGCGACGAGCAGGGCCTTGGCGATCAGCAGGAGCGGGTTGACCCGCAGGCCCTGCATGTCCTTGTCCTGCTTCAGCTCGTCGACCAGCCGCATGGTGCGGGTCACGTCCACCGTCACGAACTCGGTGACGTGCGGGGCCGTGAACGCCGAGCCGACCATCGCCTGCGCGGTGGCCTTGCGCACGCCCTTGACCGGGACGCGCGTCTCGCGCGCCGTGTCGTACGACGCCGCGGGCGCCGGGACCGCGGGTGCGGCGGCCGGGGCGGGCGCGGCCGGGGCCTGGGCCTGGGCGGCCGGTTCGGCGGCCGGCGGGGCGGCCGCGGCGTGCACGTCCTCGCGGGTGATCACGCCGTCCGGGCCGGAGGGGGTGATCGCGGCCAGGTCGACGCCCAGGTCCTTGGCCAGCTTGCGCACCGGCGGCTTGGCCAGCGGGCGGGACTTCTCGGCGACCGTGCCGCCGTGGCCGTTCAGCTCGGCCTGGATCGCCTGCGCCGCTCCCGTGCCACCGGTCTGCGGGCCCTTGCGCGGGCGGCGCCTGGTGGAGGTGGTGGCCACGCCGTAGCCGACCAGGACGGGCTGGCGGGCCTCCGGCTTCGGCTCCTCGGCGGCCGGGGCGGGCTCCGCCGCCGGCTGCTCGGCGGGCGCCTCGGGCGCGGCGGCGCCGGCCACGGCGACCGTGATGATCGACGTGCCCACGTCCACCGTGGTGCCCTCGGGGAAGCACAGTTCCCGGACCACGCCGTCGTAGGGGATGGGCAGTTCGACGGCCGCCTTCGCCGTCTCCACCTCGCAGACCACCTGGCCGTCGGTGACCGTGTCGCCCGGCTGGACGTACCACTTGAGGATCTCGGCCTCGGTGAGCCCCTCGCCCACGTCGGGCATCTTGAACTCGCGTACGGACGCATCCGTCATCGTCGTCACGTCCCTCTCCTCAGTACGCCAGCGAGCGGTCGACGGCGTCGAGCACGCGGTCCAGGTCGGGCAGGTACTCCTCCTCCAGGCGGGCCGGCGGGTACGGGGCGTGGTAGCCGCCGACCCTGAGGACCGGTGCCTCCAGGTGGTAGAAGCAGCGCTCGGTGATCCGGGCGGCGATCTCCGCGCCGGAGCCGAAGAACACCGGCGCCTCGTGCACCACGACCAGGCGGCGGGTCTTCTCCACCGAGGCCTGGACGGCGTCGAAGTCCAGCGGGCTGACCGAGCGCAGGTCCAGGACCTCCAGGGAGCGGCCCTCCTCGGCCGCCGCGGCGGCGGCCTCCTGGCAGAGCTTCACCATCGGGCCGTAGGCCGCCAGGGTCAGGTCCGTGCCCTCGCGGACGACGCGCGCCTTGTGCAGCGGCGCCGGGATCGCCTCGGGGTCGACCTCGGCCTTGTCCCAGTAGCGCCGCTTGGGCTCGAAGTAGATCACCGGGTCGTCGCTCTGGATGGCCTGCTGCATCATCCAGTACGCGTCCGAGGCGTTCGACGGGGAGACGACCTTGAGGCCGGCCACATGGGCGAACAGCGCCTCCGGGGACTCCGAGTGGTGCTCGACCGCGCCGATGCCGCCGCCGTAGGGGATGCGGACGACGACCGGCATCTTGACCTTGCCCAGCGAGCGGGCGTGCATCTTGGCGAGCTGGGTGACGATCTGGTCGTAGGCCGGGAAGACGAAGCCGTCGAACTGGATCTCCACCACCGGGCGGTAGCCGCGCAGGGCCAGGCCGATCGCGGTGCCGACGATGCCGGACTCGGCGAGCGGGGTGTCGATGACCCGGCTCTCGCCGAAGTCCTTCTGCAGGCCGTCCGTCACCCGGAAGACACCGCCGAGCTTGCCGACGTCCTCGCCCATGACCAGGACCTTGGGGTCGGCGTCCAGGGCGCGGCGCAGCGACTCGTTGATGGCCTTGGCCATCGCCATCTTCTCGGCCATCTCAGTGACCCCCTTCATCGGCGAACGACGCCTGGTAGGCAGCGAACTGGGCGCGCTCCTCGTCCACGAGCGCGTGTCCGTCCGCGTACACGTTCTCGAAGAGGGCGAACCGGTCCGGGTCGGGCATGGCGCGGACCGCTTCGCGCACTCGCCTGCCCAACGCCTCGGACTCGGCCTCGAGTTCCGCGAAGAATCCCTCGTCCGCGTGGTTCGACGCCTCCAGGTAGCGGTGCAGGCGCAGGATCGGGTCCTTCGCCTCCCAGGCCAGCCGCTCCTCGTCGCCCCGGTAGCGGGAGGGGTCGTCGGAGGTGGTGTGGGCGCCCATGCGGTAGGTGTACGCCTCGACCAGCGTGGGGCCCTCGCCGTTGCGGGCGCGCTCCAGCGCCCACTTGGTGACCGCGAGGCAGGCCAGCACGTCGTTGCCGTCGACCCGGACGCCCGGGAAGCCGTAGCCCTGCGCGCGCTGGTACAGCGGGACGCGGGTCTGCTTCTCGGTCGGCTCGGAGATCGCCCACTGGTTGTTCTGGCAGAAGAACACCACGGGGGCGTTGTAGACCGCGGAGAAGGTGAACGATTCGGCCACGTCGCCCTGGCTGGAGGCGCCGTCGCCGAAGTAGGCGATGACCGCCGAGTCCGCGCCGTCCTTGGCCACACCCATCGCGTAGCCGGTGGCGTGCAGCGTCTGGGAGCCGATGACGATCGTGTACAGGTGGAAGTTGTTGCCGTTCGGGTCCCAGCCGCCGTTGTTCACGCCGCGGAACATGCCGAGCAGGTTGGTCGGGTCCACGCCGCGGCACCAGGCGACGCCGTGCTCGCGGTAGGTCGGGAAGACGTAGTCGTCCGGACGGGTGGCGCGGCCCGAGCCGATCTGGGCGGCCTCCTGTCCCAGCAGGGAGGCCCACAGGCCCAGTTCGCCCTGGCGCTGCAGGGCGGTGGCCTCGGCGTCGAAGCGGCGGGTGAGCACCATGTCGCGGTACAGGCCGCGCAGCTCTTCGGGGGTGATGCCGGCGACGTAGCCGCCGTACTCGGCGTTCTCGACCCGCTCGCCCTCCGGGGTCAGGAGCTGCACGAGGTCGGGGTCGGCGCTCTTCTTCGCGGTACTGCGGGTGGTACGGGTGGTGCGCTTGGTGCCGGTGGCTCCGGTCTTGCTGCCGGTGGTGCCGGCTTTGCCTGCGGCGGTGCGTCGCGGCTTGCGCGCGGCACTGCTCTCCACGGTCACGTGTGCTCCTCCGTCGTTCCGGCCCCCGGGGTTGCCGGTAGGCCAGTGCGGCTCACCTGTTTCGACCACCGGGCACGGGGTGGGTGCCACTCGGCCGGGAACAGGCGTGACAGGTGCCCCGGCGAGCGCCCTGCAACCATCACGTTACCCAGTGCCCCACATTTCTGTGAAACCCCGTTTGACCTGCGATTTTGCTTGGATTTCCAAGTAAATCGAGGTGGTGGGAAAGCGCGCTGGTCACAGCCTTGCGACAGGCCCGAGCAAGCGCACGTTATCCCGCCGACCCAGGTCACGGGAAGGGTTTCATGTGAAACGGGACTCGTACACAAAGCGGGAGAAATCCCGTTATTACCGCCCGGTTGGCGGAGTGCGCATTGCGGTGGCGTTACCGGACGGCCGTCACCGTCACCCGTATGCGCGAGGAAATGCCCGAGCGGTATCCGAAAGCGACCGGCGATGACAGCCCGTGACAACGCCCAGCTCACGGCCGCCTCGCGTGCCCTAGCATCTGGCGCGTGCCGCGCTCATGTGTACCACCTGCCGTGCTTCACGCGCCCCCTCTGGGCGCCCTGCTGCGCCTGTATGCCGCGGGTACCGCCCTCGCCTGCGAGCCGGTTGACCAGGGGCTGCTCAACCGCGGCTACCGGCTGCGCACCACCCGCGGCCGCTACTTCCTCAAGCACCACTTCGATCCGGACACCGCCGACCCGGCCGCCATCGAGCGCCGGCACCGGGCCACCCGGCGCCTGGCCGACCTCGGCGTCCCCGTCGCCCCGCCGCTCGCGCACCGCGGGGGCCGCACGGTCGCGGTCGTCGGCGGCCACGCCTACGCCCTGCACCCCTGGATCGACGGCGGGCACCGCGACGGCGGCCAGCTCACCCGCGCCGAGAGCGCCCGCCTGGGCGCGCTCCTGGGGGCCGTCCACGCCTGTCTGGAGCGGGTGATGCCGCCCAAGGGCCGCACCCGCCCGGCGACGGGCCCGCACCCCGTGGAGAGCGCCGATCCGGCCGGCACCTTCGCCCTCATCGACGCCCTGCTCGCGCGGGTGCGGCGGCGCCGGCCCGCCGACGCCTTCGACGAGCTCGCCCGGCACCGGCTGCTGGAACGCCGCGCCCTGCTGGAGCGGCACGCGGACCGGCGCCCGCCGCGCGGCGGACCGGTGGGCTGGGTGCACGGCGACTTCCACCCGTTCAACCTGCTCTACAAGGACGACGCCCCGGCCGCCATCGTGGACTGGGACCGGCTCGGGGTGCAGCCGCGCGCGGAGGAGGCCGTGCGCGCCGCCGCCCTCTTCTTCGTGCGGCCCTCCGGGCGGCTGCACCTGCCGAAGGTGCGCGCCTACGCGCGCGCGTACCGGCGCGCGGCCGGTGCCACGCCCTCGGAGCTGGCCGCGGCCGTGCACCGCGTGTGGTGGGAGCGGCTGAACGACTTCTGGATGCTGCGCTGGCACTACGAGCGCGGCGACACGCGCGCGGACTGCCAGTTCCCGGCCGCGTCGGCGCTCGCGGTGTGGTGGACGCGCGAGTACGACGCGGTGTGCGACGCGTTCGTGGGGTGAACGGCCGGCGGGCGGTGAACGCCCGGCGTCACCTCAGGGGGTCGCCGGGCCGGTCTCCGCGGGCTCGCTTCAACCGGTGGTCTCACCGGTGGTGCCGCCGTCGGTCGTGGTCCCCTCCGAGGTGCCGCCGTCGGTCGTGGTCCCCTCGGAGGTGCCGCCGTCGGCCGTACCGGCGTCCGTGCCGCCGTCCCCGGTCCCCGCGTCGGTGCCGCCGTTCACCGGGTCCGTCGGCTGCGACTGGGTGGTCTGCGGGCTCGACGGCTGGGTGCTCGGGGTGGAGGAGGCCGTGTGCGACCGGGGGTACGACGGCGTGGTGGCCGGCGGCCAGCCGGAACCGCCACCGCCGCCGGTGCTGTTCGAGCCATCGGTGTTCGTGGAGACGTCCGGCGAGTCCTCGGTGTCCTCCTCGCTCGGGGTCGGGGAGGGCGACTTCTTCTTCGTGTCCTTGGAGTGCGTCGTCGTCGGCTTGGTGTCGGTGCCCTTGCCGCCGTCGCCGCCGCCCGTGTTGTGCAGCGCCAGCGCCACGCCCGCCGAGATCGCGATGACCGCGAGGACGGCCAGGATCCACAGCTTGCCGCGGCCGCCGCCCTTGTTGCCGTGCCCCTCGAAGCCGCCGTCGTCGCCGCTGCCGTAGCCCGTGGGCAGGATCGGCTGCGGGATCTGCGCGGTGCCGCCCGCGTCCACCGGGTGCGGCATGACGGTCGTCCCCGCGAAGCCGGCCGACGGGGTGTGCCGGCCGTCGTGCGCCTCCACCGGGCCGGTGTTCCAGGTGCCGGTGTGGGCGCCCTGCTCGTACAGCATCTGCAGGCCGTACTGGACCAGGCCGCGCATCTCCTCGGCCGTCTGGAACCGGTCGTCGGGCTCCTTGGCGAGGGAACGCATCACCAGGCCGTCCAGCTCCGGCGGGCAGGTGCCGTCGGTGACCTGCGACGGCGGCACCGGGATGTCCTGGACGTGCTGGTAGACCACGGAGAGCGGGGTCTCGCCGGTGAAGGGGGGCCGCAGCGCGAGCAGTTCGTACAGCAGGCAGCCGGTGGCGTACAGGTCGGAGCGGTGGTCGACGGCCTTGCCGAGCGCCTGCTCCGGGGAGAGGTACTGCGGGGTGCCCATGACCATGCCGGTCTGGGTCATCGTCGTGGACGCGCCGTGCAGGGCGCGGGCGATGCCGAAGTCCATCACCTTGACGGCGCCGCTGTGGGTGATGATGACGTTCGCCGGCTTGATGTCACGGTGCACGATGCCGTGCTGGTGCGAGTAGGCGAGCGCCTCCAGCACCCCCGAGACGATGATCAGGGCCTGCTCGGGGCCCGGCGCCTCGGCGTTCAGCAGCAGGTCGCGGATCGTGCGGCCCTCGACCAGCTCCATGACGATGTACGGCACGGCCTGACCGCCCACCGTGTCCTCGCCGGAGTCGTACACGGCGACGATCGCGTGGTGGTTGAGGCCCGCGACGGACTGTGCCTCGCGGGTGAAGCGTGCCTTGGAGACCGGGTCCTCGGCCAGGTCCGCGCGGAGCAGCTTGACCGCGACGGTGCGGCCCAGGCGGACGTCCTCGGCGGCGAACACCTCGGCCATGCCGCCCCGGCCGAGGCGGTGCGTGAGCCGGTACCGGCCGTCTCCGACGAGCCCGCCGTTGCCCCACAGCTCCGGCGCGTCCGACATGCCGCCGCCAGTCGCCTCGGGGTCGGACGGGCCCTGAGAGCGCTGCGTCTGTGCCATCAGTCCTCGCCGTCGTTTCTGCCCGCGGTGCGCGCGGTGTTGTTACGGTCTCCGTCGGCCACGCTACAGCCTTCGTGGGGGCCGCCGGTCCGGAACCGCGACCGGGACGGACCCGAGACGGGACCGGTCATGAAACCCCCAGCACGCGCTGTCGTGCAAATTCCGTGTGCTGGTCGTACGTCCCCTGTAACGCTTGCGCGACGCTTCTTGCGCGTACGGTCACGGAACGGGCACCGAGCTTGACGTGCCGGTGCCCTCGGGCAGACTTGGCCGGGAATGAGACATTCGATCAAGGCCTGTCCGCTGGATCACGGCGCCGGACGGCCACTGGGGGACGCGGAGAGATGAGCCAGCACGGCGCACGGGGCCGGTACGCGGGGCAGGCCCTGGCCCAGGGCCGCTACCAGCTGCGCGACCTGCTCGGCGAGGGCGGCATGGCCTCGGTGCACCTGGCGCACGACACGGTGCTGGACCGTCCGGTCGCGATCAAGACCCTGCACACCGAACTCGGCCGGGAACCGGCGTTCCGCGAGCGCTTCCGCCGCGAGGCGCAGGCCGTGGCCAAGCTCACGCACACCAACATCGTCTCCGTCTTCGACACCGGCGAGGACGAGCTGGACGGCATGGCCACGCCGTACATCGTCATGGAGTACGTCGAGGGCCGGCCGCTGGGCTCGGTCCTGGAGGAGGACGTCCGGCAGTACGGCGCGATGCCCGCCGACAAGGCGCTGAAGGTCACCGCCGACGTGCTCGCCGCCCTGGAGATCAGCCACGAGATGGGGCTGGTCCACCGCGACATCAAGCCGGGCAACGTGATGACGACCAAGCGCGGTGTGGTCAAGGTCATGGACTTCGGCATCGCCCGCGCCATGCAGTCCGGCGTCACCTCGATGACCCAGACCGGCATGGTCGTGGGCACCCCGCAGTACCTCTCGCCCGAGCAGGCCCTGGGCCGTGGCGTGGACGCCCGCTCCGACCTGTACTCGGTCGGCATCATGCTCTTCCAGCTGGTCACCGGGCGGCTGCCGTTCGACGCGGACTCGCCGCTGGCGATCGCGTACGCGCACGTGCAGGACGAGCCGGTGGCGCCCTCCTCGGTCAACCGGTCGCTGCCGCCCGCCGTGGACGCGCTGGTGGCCCGCGCGCTGAAGAAGAACCCGAACGAACGCTTCCCGACCGCCGAGGCCATGCGCGACGAGTGCCTGCGCGTCGCGGCCTCCCTGCAGGCGGCGCCGCCGAACATCGTGCCGGACGCCGGGCCGCGGCAGAGCGGTTCGGGCGTCGGCTCCGCGGTGTTCCCGCCGGTCGACCAGGCGGCCCCCGCCCCGCACGGGCAGGTCCGGACGCCGTACCAGCCGGCCCCGCCGCCCAGCCCGTACGGCCACCCGGCCCCCGCCCCGGCCTACGGCTACCCGTCGCAGGGCGGCTACCAGAACCCGCCCGCCGTCTACGGCCCGCAGGGCACCGCCCCGACCCCGCCGCCGTACACCATGTCGCCCCAGCCGCCCCGGCAGAGCCGGCCGTCCGCCGGGCCGGGGCGCGGCAGGCGGCCGGTGGTCGTCACCTCGGTCGCGGTGGCGGCCATCGTGGTCGCCGGGGTGGTCGTCGCGCTGACGCTGCGCAACGGCGGCGACGCCGAGGCCGGGGGCACCGGTGCCTCGGCGTCCGCGTCCCACCGGGCGGGCTACCGCGGGCCGGACCCCACGCGGCGGATCGACAAGAGCGCGTGCACCGACCCGCAGGAGTCCTGGCGCGACTCGGACAAGATCGAGCTGCCCGACTTCCGGTACAAGGACATCGCCTCCGTGAAGCAGTGCCTCCAGGCCGCGGGCTGGAAGTGGAAGATCGGCCGCGAGGACGACAACACCTGGGGCGAGGGCACGGTCCTGAAGCAGTTCCCCGTGCAGGGCGCCGACGTCGACCCGGACGATGTGGGCACCATCCAGCTGAACGTGTCCACGGGCAATCCCCCGCAGTGACCGGCGGCCGGGGCGCGGCCCTCGCGCGCCCGCCCCGCGGCCACCGGACACGACAGGGGCCCGGCGGTCGTCCGCCGGGCCCGTTCGTGCCGTAGTCGGGTCGGGTGAGCGCTTCGGGCGCGGATTACAGGTACGGGCCGCCCGAACGGCCGCCCGCGTGGTGCTCGTCGCCGCCCTCGGGACCGGCGACGCCGGGCGGGAGCGCGCGGCGCATCTGCTCCAGCTGGGCCCGCGCGGCCATCTGCTGGGCGAACAGCGTCGTCTGGATCCCGTGGAAGAGGCCCTCCAGCCAGCCCACCAACTGCGCCTGCGCGATCCGCAGTTCCGCGTCGCTCGGGGTGGCGTCGTCGGTGAACGGCAGGGAGAGCCGCTCCAGCTCCTCGACCAGCTGGGGGGCCAGGCCGTCCTCCAGCTCCTTCACGGAACTGGCGTGGATCTCCTTCAGCCGCACCCGGCTGGCCTCGTCGAGGGGAGCCGCCCGCACCTCCTCCAGCAGCTGCTTGATCATGCTGCCGATCCGCATGACCTTGGCCGGTTGCTCCACCTGCTCCGTCACCGGGGTCTCGCGGGAGTCCTCGTCCCCGCCGCCGAGTGCCATCCCGTCCTGACCCACGACGAGGATCTGGGGATTCTCCGGCGACCGTTCGTTCCTCGGCATCTCCATGCCGTCATTCTCTCGCACGCCCCCACCCGGGCACCGTGGCGCCCCCTCGTGGCGCCGTTCGGCCGATTCGACCCATCGGCCCAATCCGGCATGCCCTCTCCGGGATCGGATGTGAGGCTGTTCCCGTCGGTTATCCATCGGTCACGACACCTGGGCTCCGGGAGGTCACCGACGTGACTCCACGCCTGCGACTCACGCTCCGCTGTCTGCGGCTGCCGGCCGTGCTCACGGCGGCGGCGCTGCCGTGGTACGGCATCGCCGTCGTGTACGGCAGCCCGCCCGCGCACACCGCCGAGCCCGGCCCCGCCACGTCCGCGCACCACGGCGAGCAGCGGCCGGAACCCGTGCGGGACGCGCCGCCGGGGCGGTCGCTGCCGGGCCACCCCCCGGTCCACTCGGCCGGGACCCGTTCCGCCGCGGCCCGTCCGCACAGCGGCCCCCCGGACGCGGGGCACGGCGCCCGGGAGGGGGAGCGTCACGAGGGCGAGCATCCGGGCCGGGACCGTCCGGACGGGGACCATCCGGACCGGGACCGTCCTCCGGAACGGGACCGCCCGGACCACGACCGGCCGGGCCGGGGGCCTTCCCCGTCCGCCGGGCTCGCGCAGGAGGGCTCGGCCGCCCCCGTTCCCCCGCCGACCGGCTCCGCGTCGGCGTCGGTCCACCCCTATCGCTCCCTCGCCTGGACCGAGCCCACCCGGGCGGGCAGCAGGCCCGGGGAGGGGAGGATGCGTCCGGGCCGGCCGGACGGACCCCCGGCCGAGGCGGAGGACGAGGACGGCTCCGCCACCGCCACCCCGGCCGTCCAGCCGGCGGAGCCGGAGACCACGGACGTGCCCACCGTCTCCGGGGAGCCGCCCGAGGAGGCCGGTCCCGGCTCCGCCCCGCCCGCGCCGCGTACCGGCGCCCGGCAGGCGGCCCCGCGGAGCGAGGCCGCCGCGGAGCCGATGCTGCGGATCCTGCCGCTGGGCAGCGGGCTCGTGCTCATCGGGCTGGGTCTCGGCCTGGCCCTGCTGGGCCTGAGACTGCGCAGGACCTGAGCGAACCGCGCGGGGGCGGCGGCCGCTACGGCGCGACCAGCAGCACCTTGCCGATGTGACCGCTGTCCTCCACCAGCCGGTGTGCCTCGGCCGCCTCCGGCATCGGCACCTCCCGGTCCACGACCGGCCGGACGTGCCCGTCGGCGAGCAGCGGCCACACGTGCTCGCGCACGGCGGCGACGATGGCCGCCTTCTCCTCCAGCGGACGGCCGCGCAGCGAGGTCGCGCTGATGGCGCCCCGCTTGTTCAGCAGCGCGCCGATGTTCAGCTCGCCCTTCACGCCGCCCTGCATGCCGATGATGGCCAGGCGTCCGTTGACGGCGAGGGCCTGGACGTTGCGGTCCAGGTACTTGGCCCCCATGTTGTCCAGGATGACGTCGGCACCCGCGCCGTCGGTGGCCTGCTTGATCTCGGCGACGAAGTCCTGCTCGCGGTAGTTGACGAGCACGTCCGCGCCCAGCTCGGCGCAGCGGTCCAGCTTCTCCCGCGTGCCGGCGGTCACCGCGACCCTGGCGCCGACGGCCTTGGCGAGCTGGATCGCCATGGTGCCGATGCCGCTGGAGCCGCCGTGCACCAGCAGCGTCTCCCCCGGACGCAGATGGGCGACCATGAACACGTTGGACCAGACGGTGCAGACCACCTCGGGCAGCGCCGCCGCCTGCCGGAGGGAGAGGCCCTCGGGCACCGGCAGCAGCTGCCCGGCCGGTACGACGGTCTTCTCGGCGTAGCCGCCGCCCGCGAGGAGCGCGCACACCTCGTCGCCGACGGCCCAGCCGGAGACGCCGGGGCCGAGCGCGGCGATCCGGCCGGAGCACTCCAGGCCGGGGTAGGGGGAGGCACCGGGCGGAGGGGAGTAGGCGCCCTGGCGCTGGAGGATGTCGGCGCGGTTGACGGCGCTGGCCGCCACCTCGACCAGCACCTCGCCCTCGCCGGGCACCGGATCGGGGACCTCCGCCCACACCAGCGCCTCGGGACCACCGGGTTCGGGAATCGTGATCGCATGCATGCGGGTGACGCTACTCCCCACCGGCCCCGTCAGCCGTGCGGCAGGGGGCGGGTGTCCGGGGTGACCTGGCTGCCCGGGGTGGCCCGGACGATGGCGATGAGCCGGTCCGTCGGCTGGAGGGTGCCGACGGACGGATCGTCGTAGCCGAGCACCCGGTGGCCGCGGACGACGCTCAGCACCAGGTCGTCCGTCTCGCGCGGCGTCTTGCCCACCTCGGCGCGCACCACCGGCCGCTCCACGAGGTCCAGCCCGCTGCCCTGCTGGATCAGGTCCTCCATCACCATGCCGGCGGCCGGGCTCAGCACCGACAGGCCGAGCAGCCGGCCGGCCGCGCCGGAGCTGGTGATGACGGCGTCGGCGCCGGACTGGCGCAGCAGCGGGGCGTTCTCCTCCTCGCGGACGGCGGCCACGATCTTGGCGCCGCGGTTGAGCTGGCGGGCGGTCAGGGTGACGAGGACGGCGGTGTCGTCGCGCTGCGGGGCGACGATGATCTGCCGGGCCTTGTGCACCTCGGCGCGCTTGAGCACGTCGCTGCGGGTGGCGTCGCCTATGACCCCGGCGTAGCCCTCGGCGTTCGCGGCGTCGATCGCCTTGGAGCTGGGGTCGACCACGACGACCTGCTCCCTCTTCAGCCCGGTCGCGCAGACGGTCTGGACGGCCGACCGCCCCTTCGTGCCGAAGCCGATGACGACGGTGTGATCGCGCAAGGTGGACCTCCAGCGGTTCAGGCGCCATTCCTCACGGGTGCGTTCGGTGAGGACCTCCAGCGTGGTGCCGACCAGAATGATCAGGAACAGCACGCGCAGGGGCGTGATGAGCAGGATGTTGGCGAGCCGGGCCCCGTCGCCGACCGGGGTGACGTCGCCGTACCCCGTGGTGGAGAGGGTCACGGTCGCGTAGTAGAAGGCGTCGAGGAGGTCGACGGAGCCGTCGGCGTTGTCGTGGTAGCCGTCGCGGTCGAAGTAGACGATCAGCGCGGTGGCCACCAGCACCACCAGGGCCATGACCAGTCGCTTGACGACCTGGCGGACCGGGCGCTCCACCACTTTCCTCGGCAGTTGCACCCGATGGGTCACCAGATGCTCGTCCGCTTGGCGGGCGATGGCGTCGTGGCCCGGAAGTTTCACGTGAAACACACCCCGATTCCGGCGGTCGCCCATGGCAGGTCCAGCAGTTCCGCCTCCTCGCCCTGCCGGGCCCCGCCCGGCGGCACGACGGCCAGCGCGTCGGCGGCGGCGATGCCGCGGAGCATCGCCGGACCGTTGTAGCGCAGCGGCACGGCGTGGTCCCCGCGCAGCACCACGGGGATGAGCCGGGTGTCGTACGGGTGCCCCTGCACCGCCTCCCTCAGGGGCAGGGTGTACGGCTCGGGCGCGGGACGGGCGGCGAGGGTCCGCAGCAGCGGCTCGGCGAGCGTGAGCAGGCCGGAGACGGCCGCGAGCGGGTTGCCGGGCAGGCCGACGAGGTGCTGGTGGTCCTTGGTGCGGGCCAGCAGCATGGGGTGGCCGGGACGCACCTTGACGCCGTCGACGAGGAGTTCGGCGCCGATGCGTTCCAGGACCGGGTGGACGTGGTCGACGGGTCCGGCGGCGGTGCCGCCCGTGGTGACGACGAGGTCGGCCCGGGAGCCGGTGACCGCCTTGCGTAGCGCCCGGGCGTCGTCGCCGATCCGGCGCACGGCGACGACGTCGGCGCCGAGCGCGCGCAGCCAGGACGGCAGCATGGGGCCGAGGGCGTCCCTGATCAGCCCGTCGTGCGGCAGGCCCTCGCTCAGCAATTCGTCGCCGAGGATCAGCAGTTCGGCGCGGGGGCGGGGGACGACGGTGACCGTGTCGTAGCCGGCCGCCGCGGCGAGGCCCAGGACGGCGGGGGTGACGAGGGTGCCGACGGGCAGCAACTGGTCACCGGTGCGGCACTCCTGGCCCCGGGGGCGGATGTCCTGGCCGTGGAACATCTCGCGGGTGGGGTGCAGCCGTCCCTGGGCGTCGGTCCGGCCGTGCTCCGTGCGCAGGACGGCGGTGGTGTCGGCGGGAACGCGGGCGCCGGTGGCGATGCGGACCGCCTCGCCGTCGGTGAGCGGCTCCGGCTGGGCGTGCCCGGCGAGGACGCCCTCCTCCCGTACCTGCCAGGGGCCGGGGCCGGCGACCGCCCAGCCGTCCATCGCCGAGGTGTCGAAGGAGGGCAGGTCGGCGAGGGCGTCCAGGGGGGCGGCCAGGACCAGCCCGAGGGCGTCGCCGAGGGCCGCGGAGACGGGGCCGCGCCGGGACCCGGCCGGGGTGCCCGCCGGGTCGTCCCGGCCGTGGGCGCGCGCGGTGCGGGCGGCGCGGGCGGCGATCTCGCGGGCGCGGGGCCAGGGGGTGGACGTGTGCCGATCGGCGGGCCCGCCGGGCCGCCGCGCGGACGGATCCGCGGGCGGGCCGCCTGCCGGGCCGTCGTCCCCGGGCTCCCTGTGGGGTTCCCTCACCAGCGCCAGGGCCTCCTCGACGTCGAGGTCGTCGGCGCCGGCGGCGCCGGCGGGCGTCCCGGCCCGGGTGCCGGGGGCGGTCATCCGGCGTCCGGGGCGCTCGGGCCCCCGCCGCTCGCGCTCTTGCCGTCCCCGTCGTTCTCCTCCTGCCACCGCAGGGCCAGCGCGGCGGCCCGGCGGGCGGCTTCGGCGACGGCCTCGGGGTCGCCCGCGCCCCGGGCCGCGGCATAGCCGACGAGGAAGGTGGTCAGCGGGGCGGCCGGGCGGGCCACGCCGTGGGCGGCGTCCCGGGCCAGGTCGAGCAGGACGCCGGTGTCGACGTCCAGGTCGATGCCCAACTCGTCCTTGACTGCGGAGATCCATTCATCCAACACGTGCCCATGCTCCCTGATGCGTGCCCTGGCGTCGGCGATGTCGTCCCAGGTGTCGCAGTCGAAGGACGCGAGCGGGTCCGGGACTCGGGTGAGGCGGAGGGCGCCGGTCAGCCGGCGCAGGGGCAGCCCGGTGAGCCCGTCGTGGGCGGCGGCGAGGGCGGCCAGCTCGCGGCGCAGGGCGGCGGTGCGGTAGACGGCCACGAGCGGCTGGTCGCGGCCGTCGGCGTCGGTGAGGAGCGCGCCGTCGGCGCCGGTGCCCCGAAGGGCCGTCAGCAGCCGCCCGATCGTGGCCGGCCGGAGAAAGGGCAGGTCGGCGGAGAGGACGGCGGTGTACTCGGCGACGGTGCGGTCGGCGGTGGTGCGCTCGACGGTGCCACGGTCGGCGGGGGTGTGCTCGGTGCGCCCGGCGATGGTGCGGTCGGCGGTGGTGTGCCGCAGTCCGGCCGCCAGCGCGGCGAGCGGGCCGCCGCCGGGCGGTTCCTCGCGGGTCCAGCGCACCGGGCGGGCGGTGGGCCGGGGCGCGGCCACGACGACGGTCGTCCGGGCGTCGGCGCAGGCCGCGAGCACCCGGTCGAGCAGGGCCCGGCCGCCGACCCGGACGCCGGGCTTGTCGGCCCCGCCGAGCCGCCGGGCGGACCCGCCGGCCAGGACGACGGCGTCGTACGGGGCGGGTGTCCCGGGTGCGGCGGGTGCGGCGTCGGTCACCCCACGAGTATGTCCCGTCGACCCCTCCGTCCGGGCCGGGCGGGGGTCACGGGATGCGCACGCTCGTCCCTCACAGGGTGCGCAGCAGCACCGCCGGCTGCTCCACGCAGTCCGCCACGTACCGCAGGAAGCCGCCCGCCGTGCCGCCGTCGCACACCCGGTGGTCGAAGGTGAGCGAGAGCTGCACGACCTGCCGGACGGCCAGCTCGCCCTCGTGCACCCACGGTTTGGGCACGATGCGGCCGACGCCGAGCATGGCCGCCTCGGGGTGGTTGACGATCGGGGTGGAGCCGTCGACGCCGAAGACGCCGTAGTTGTTCAGCGTGAAGGTGCCGCCGGTGAGTTCCCCGGGGGTCAGCGTGCCGGTGCGGGCGGCCTCGGTGAGCCGGGCGAACTCGGCGGTCAGGGACTCGGCGTCGCGGGTGTGGGCGTCCCGGACGACCGGCACGACCAGCCCGCGGTCGGTCTGGGCGGCGAACCCGAGGTGGACGCGGTCGAGCCGGACGATCTCGCGGGCCCCGGTGTCGACGAAGGAGTTCAGCTCGGGGAACCGGGCCAGCGCGGCGGTGCAGATCCGGGCGAGCAGCGCGAGGAGGGAGATCCTCGGGCCGCCGGCCGCGTTCATCGCGGCGCGGGCCCGCATGAGTCCGGTCGCGTCGGCGTCGACCCAGCAGGTGGCGTCCGGGATCTCCCGGCGGCTGCGGGCGAGCTTGTCGGCCACGGTGCCGCGGACGCCCTTGAGCGGGATCCGCACCCCGTCCTCGCCGCCGGGAACCGCCGCGGCGGCCGATGCGGCCGGTTCGCTCCCCGCGGAAACCGGCACCGCCCGGCCGGCGGCCCGGGTGCGCAGGGCGTCCTCGACGTCCGCGCGCAGGATGAGGCCGTCCGGGCCGGAGCCGGTCAGGTGCCGCAGGTCGACGCCGTTGTCCCGGGCGAGCTTGCGCACCAGCGGGGAGATCACGGGGACCGGCCCCTCGACGGGCGGGGACGCCGGTGCCGTCTTCGGCGCGGCCACGCGCGCGTGGGGCGCCGTCTCGGCGGCCGCGGTGTGCCGGGGCCGTCCGTCGGCGGTGGCCGTGCCCGCCCGGACCCGACGGCGGCGGGCCGCCGGTGGCTGGGTGCCGTAGCCCACCAGGACGTTGCCCGAGCCCTCCGGTTCGCCGACGGCGACCGTCAGCAGCGGGGCGCCGACGGGCAGTTCGGTGCCCTCCTCGCCGAAGCGGGCGGTGACCACGCCGCCGTAGGGGCAGGGCACCTCGACCATCGCCTTGGCCGTCTCCACCTCGACCACCGGCTGGTCGACGGCGACCACGTCGCCGACCTGGACGAGCCAGCGGACGATCTCCGCCTCGGTGAGTCCTTCGCCGAGGTCGGGCAGCTTGAACTCCAGCACCTGGGCCATCAGCTCCCCGCCTCCCACTGCAGCCGGGCCACGGCGTCCAGGATGCGGTCGACGCCGGGCAGGTGGTGCCGCTCCAGCATGGGCGGCGGGTAGGGGATGTCGAAGCCGGCCACGCGCAGCACGGGGGCCTCCAGGTGGTGGAAGCAGCGTTCGGTGATGCGGGCCGCGATCTCTCCGCCCGGCCCGCCGAACCCGGTGGACTCGTGGACGACGACCGCGCGGCCGGTGCGCCGGACGGCCGCGCACACCGTCTCGTCGTCGAACGGCACCAGGGAGCGCAGGTCGATCACCTCCAGGTCCCAGCCCTCGGCCCGGGCGGCGTCGGCGGCCTCCAGGCAGACCGGCAGCGAGGGGCCGTAGGTGATCAGCGTGGCACTGGTGCCCGGGCGGCGCACCACCGCGCGTCCGAGGGGCGCCACCTCCTCGGGCCGTTCGGGGTTCCAGGAGTCCTTCGACCAGTAGAGCCGCTTGGGCTCCAGGAAGACCACCGGGTCGTCGGAGGCGATGGCCTGGCGCAGCAGGCCGTAGGCGTCGGCGACGGTGGCCGGGGTGACGACGTGCAGGCCCGGGGTGGCCATGTAGTAGGCCTCGGACGAGTCGCTGTGGTGCTCGACGCCGCCGATGCCGCCGCCGTAGGGGACGCGGACGGTGATCGGCAGGGGCATCCGGCCGCGCGTGCGGTTGCGCATCCGGGAGACGTGGCTGACCAGTTGCTCGAACGCCGGGTAGGCGAAGGCGTCGAACTGCATCTCCACGACCGGGCGCAGGCCGTACATCGCCATGCCGACGGCGGTGCCGAGGATGCCGGCCTCGGCGAGCGGGGTGTCGGTGCAGCGGTCCTGGCCGAACTCCTTGGCCAGTCCGTCGGTGACGCGGAAGACGCCGCCGAGGGTGCCGACGTCCTCGCCCAGGACGTGCACGGCGGGGTCGTCGGCCATGGCGTCGCGCATCGCGCGGGTGAGCGCCTGGGCCAGGGTGGCGGGCTTGACGGCGACGGTGGTCATCGGGCGCCGCCTTCCCGCGCGCCGGGCTCCTC
Organism: Streptomyces sp. NPDC104831; assembly: GCF_055583025.1. Lineage (NCBI taxonomy): Bacteria > Bacillati > Actinomycetota > Actinomycetes > Kitasatosporales > Streptomycetaceae > Streptomyces > Streptomyces sp. NPDC104831. The sequence goes on along the minus strand of NZ_JBVJOT010000012.1, from coordinate 26,587 downwards.
GCCGAATCCGCCGGACTGCTCCTGCCCGGCCTCCAGCTCGGCCCGCAGCAGGGCGCGCTGCTCGCGCAGTTGGGGGGTCATCTCGGCGTAGACGTGGTCGAAGAGGTCCATGGGGTCCGGCTCGGGGTCCCGGTTCATGCGTTCCCGCAGGGAGGCGGCCATGGCCTCGGCGTCCTGCCGGACGGCCTCGATGCCGGCCTCGTCCAGCAGTCCGCGTCCGGTCAGTTCGCGTTCCAGCAGCTCGACCGGGTCGTGCGCGCGCCAGGCCGCCACCTCGGCGTCCTCCCGGTAGCGGGTGGCGTCGTCGGCGTTGGTGTGGGCCTCCAGGCGGTACGTCACGGCCTCCACCAGGGTGGGACCGCCGCCCGCGCGGGCGTGCCGTACGGCCTCGCCGAGGACCTCGTGCACGGCCGCGGCGTCGTTGCCGTCGACCAGCCGGCCCGGCATGCCGTATCCGACGGCCTTGTGGGCCAGGGAGGGCGCGGCGGTCTGCTTGGCGAGCGGGACGGAGATGGCGAAGCCGTTGTTCTGGACCAGGAAGACGACCGGGGCCTGCCAGACGGCGGCGAAGTTCAGCGCCTCGTGGAAGTCGCCCTCGCTGGTGCCGCCGTCGCCGACCATGGCGAGCGCCACCACGTCGTCCCCCTTGAGGCGGGCGGCGTGGGCGAGGCCGACGGCGTGCGGCAGCTGGGTGGCCAGCGGGGTGCTGAGGGGGGCCACCCGGTGGGCGTAGGGGTCGTAGCCGCCGTGCCAGTCGCCGCGCAGCAGGGTGAGCGCCTCGACGGGGTCCACGCCCCGGGCGATGACGGCGAGCGTGTCGCGGTAGCTCGGGAAGAGCCAGTCGCGCTCCTCCAGGGCCAGGGCGGCGCCGACCTGGCAGGCCTCTTGGCCGGTGCTGGACGGGTAGACGGCGAGCCGGCCCTGCTTGGTCAGGGCGGTGGCCTGCGTGTTGTAGCGGCGCCCGCGCACCAGCTGGGCGTAGAGCCGCAGCAGCAGGTCGGGGTCGGTCCTGGCGGCCGAGCCGGTGCCGAGGACGCGGTGGGGCTCGGCGTCGGGCAGCAGCGGCGCGGGGTCCGTACGGGGCTGCCAGGCGGGCGGCGGCGACGGCCGGTACGCGCCCCGCTGCTCCAGAACCGTCATGACGGCACCTCCTCGTGGGAGTGGCTACGGAGACGGGTCGGCTGTGACCCGTCTCACCTACCGATTGTTCGGTCGTCGGCACATTTTGGCTACAGGCGCCCTCGGGCTGTGGACAAACGGTTCTGCACAGCCTGGAATGAACGCAGGACGTCCACGGCGAGGAAGCGGGGGGACATGGCGCCTGAACAAATGGCCGACGGGCCGCGGGAGGGCGGGGCGCTGCCGCCGCCACGCCCGCTGGACGCCGTCGACCAGGACATCCTGAAGATCCTCCAGGCGGACGGCCGCGCCTCGATACGCTCCGTCGCCGAGCGCGTCCACGTCTCGCGCGCCAACGCCTACGCCCGGATCAACCGGCTCGTCGAGGACGGGGTGATCCGGGGGTTCGGCGCCCGCGTGGACCACGAGCGGGCGGGCCACGGCACGTCCGCCTACATCACGCTGAAGATCGTGCAGAACAGCTGGCGCACGGTCCGCGAGCAGCTGCGCCGGCTGCCCGGCGCCTCCCACATCGCCCTGGTGGGCGGCGACTTCGATGTGCTGCTGCTGGTGCACACGCCCGACAACCGGGCGCTGCGCGAGCTGGTGCTGACCCGGCTCCAGGCGATCCCCGAGGTGCTCAGCACCCGCACGCTGCTGGTGTTCGAGGAGGAGGACCTGGAGCCGGACGGCTGAGGTCAGCCTCGGCGCAGCCCCGAGAAGACCAGCCGGACGACGGCGTCGGCCACGTCCCGGTCGCTGGCGCCGCGGACGTCCGGCCGGTACCACTCCACGATGGAGTTGATCATCCCGAAGACCAGCCGGGTGGCCAGCCGCACCTCCACGTCGCCGCGTATGTCCCCCTCGTCCGCCGCCGCCCTCATCAGCCCGGCCACCCGGTGGTCGAAGTCGCGGCGCCGCTCCAGCGCCCACCGCTCGGTCTCGGTGTTGCCGCGCACGCGCAGCAGCAGCGTGACGTAGGGCAGCTCGGCGGTGAGCACCTCCACCATGCGGCGCACCACGTGCTCCAGCCGGTCGGCGGCGCGTCCCGCGCGCGCGTGCTCCTCCTCCAGGATCGCGAACAGCCCGTCCAGGGCGCGGCTGACGGCCCGGCGCAGCAGCTCCTCCTTGCCGCTGACGTGGTGGTAGATCGACGACTTGGAGATGCCGGCGGCCTTGGACAGGTGCTCCATGGAGGTGCCGTCGTAGCCGCGCTCGTTGAAGACCCGCACGGCGACGGAGAGCAGCGTCTCGGGGGTGTAGGTGTCGCGTCGGGCGGTGGTCATGAGGTGCTCTCCCGCCGGTCGTTGGCGTAGGCGTGCCGGTAGAGCGCGAGGGACGGCGCGTAGCGCCCACAAGGGTCGCGCTCGTGCATCTCGTCCAGGATGTCGTAGGCGAAGTCGCGCCCGAGCCTGCGGTCCCACTCGAAGGGGCCGAGCGGGTAGCTGACGCCGAGGCGCATCGCGGTGTCGATGTCCTCCTCGGTGGCCACGCCCTTGGCGACGGCGTCGTGGGCGAGGTCGATGATCCGGGCGACGGTACGCGCGACGATCATGCCGGGGACGTCGCCGATGACGCTGACGTCCTTGCCGAGCGCCTGGAAGAGCCCGGTGGCCTCGGCGAGGGTCCGCGGCGAGGTGTCCTTGGAGGCGGACAGGGCGATCCGGGTGGCCTTGCGGTAGTCCAGCGCGAGGTCGAAGTAGACGACGTCGCCGAACTCGGCGGAGGTCTGGCCGTCGGCCAGCACCAGGTCGCCGCCGCCGGGCAGCACCAGTCGGGTGCCCTGGTTCTCGTCCTCCTCGCGGACCTGGATGCCCGCCTCCCGGATCAGCGGGAGCAGCTCGGCCGCCGGGCCCAGGCCGCCCTCGGCGACGACGTGGGCGGGCGGCCGCTCCTTGTCGGCCGTGTGCGGCTCGGGCCGCTCGGCGCCTTCGGCGTGGTCGTACCAGCCGCGTCCGCTCTTGCGGCCGAGCCGGCCGGACTCCACCAGGCGCCGCTGGGCCAGGGAGGGGGTGAAGCGCACGTCCTGGAAGAAGGACTGCCACACCGAGTGGGTGACGGACTCGTTGACGTCCTGGCCGATCAGGTCGGTCAGCTCGAACGCGCCCATCCTGAAGCCGCCCGACTCGCGCAGGACCGCGTCGATGGTCGCCGGGTCGGCCGCCTGGGACTCGTAGACGGCGAACGCCTCGGCGTAGAAGGGCCGGGCGATGCGGTTGACGATGAAGCCGGGGGTGTCGGCGCAGGCCACCGGGGTCTTGCCCCAGGCGCGAGCGGTCTCGTACGCGCGCGTGGCCGACGTGACGTCGGTGGCGAAGCCGGAGACCACCTCCACCAGGGGCAGCAGCGGCGCCGGGTTGAAGAAGTGCAGGCCGACGAAGCGGCCCGGGTGGCGCAGGGCGCCGCCGATCGCCGTCACCGACAGCGAGGAGGTGTTGGTGGCCAGCAGGCAGTCCTCGGCGACGACGTCCTCCAGCTCGCCGAAGAGCCGCTGCTTGACGTCCAGGCGCTCCAGGACCGCCTCCACGACCAGTCCGCAGCCGGCCAGCTCGGCGAGGCCGTCCACGGGCGTGAGGCGGGCGCGGGCCGCGTCCCGGTCGCCGGCGGCGAGCCGGCCCTTGTCCACGAGCCGGTCGAGCCGGGCGCCGATCGCTCCGGCCGCGTCCCGGGCCCGCCCGGGAACGGCGTCGTACAGCCGTACGGGATGGCCGGCGACCAGCGCGACCTGGGCGATGCCCTGGCCCATGGTGCCGGTGCCGACGACGGCCACGGGGCTGCTGAGGTCGAGTCCTGTCATGTGCGCGATCCTCCCGCACGACGTTTTCCACAGATGCGCCGGACCCCCTTGTCCCGACCGATCGTTCGGTTACTCTAGCTCTGACGGGCAGCCGCTGCCCAGGTCACGGACTCGACGAAGAGACTCTCCAGACGAGGAGTTGGTCCCGCATGGCCGCCGAACCGACCGCCCACGAGCTGCTCCGGAAGCACCGGCCCACGCTCGACCAGGCGCTGGAAGCGATCCGCACGCGCGCCTACTGGTCCCCGCACCCCGAGCACCCGAAGGCGTACGGCGAGGACGGCAGCCTGGACGCGGCGGCGGGCAAGGCCGCCTTCGACGCCCTGCTGGGCAACCGCCTCGACCTCGCCGACCAGCCGGGCATCGACGACTGGGTGGGCGGGGAGGTCTCCCCGTACGGCATCGAGCTGGGCGTGACCTACCCGCACGCGGACATCGACGTGCTGCTGCCCGCGATGCGGGCCGGGCAGCGCGCCTGGCGGGACGCGGGCCCGGAGCTGCGGGCCGCGGTCTGCCTGGAGGTCCTGAAGCGGATCAGCGACCGCACGCACCAGTTCGCGCACGCGGTCATGCACACCTCCGGCCAGGCGTTCATGATGGCCTTCCAGGCGGGCGGCCCGCACGCCCAGGACCGCGGCCTGGAGGCGGTGGCGTACGCGTACGCGGAGCAGATCCGCACTCCGGAGCAGGCGGAGTGGACCAAGCCGCAGGGCAAGCGCGACCCGCTGGTCCTCACCAAGCGGTTCACCGCGGTCCCGCGCGGCATCGGCCTGGTCATCGGCTGCAACACCTTCCCGACGTGGAACGGCTACCCCGGCCTGTTCGCCTCCCTGGCCACCGGTAACGCGGTCCTGGTCAAGCCGCACCCGCGCGCGGTGCTCCCGCTCGCGCTGACCGTCCGGATCGCGCGGGACGTGCTCGCCGAGGCGGGCTTCGACCCGAACCTGGTCGCGCTGGCCGCCGAGCGCCCCGGCGAGGGCATCGCGAAGGCCCTCGCGCTGCGCCCCGAGATCAAGCTCATCGACTACACGGGCTCCACGGCGTTCGGCGACTGGCTGGAGGCCAACGCCCGCCAGGCGCAGGTCTACACCGAGAAGGCCGGCGTCAACACGGTGATCGTGCACTCCACGGACGACTACCGGGGCATGCTGTCCAACCTGGCGTTCTCGCTGTCCCTGTACAGCGGCCAGATGTGCACCACCCCGCAGAACCTGCTCGTCCCCCGCGACGGCATCGCCACCGACCAGGGGCACAAGACCTTCGACGAGGTCACCGCCGATCTCGCCCGCGCGGTCGACGGCCTGCTCGGCGACGACGCCCGCGCGAACGCGCTGCTCGGCGCGATCGTCAACCCGGACGTCAAGGCCCGCCTGGAGGCCGCGGCCGGTCTCGGCGAGGTCGCCCTCGCCTCCCGCGAGATCGCCAACCCGGAGTTCCCGGGCGCGGTGGTCCGCACCCCCGTCATCGTCAAGCTGGACGGCGCCAAGCCGGACGACGAGGCGGCGTACATGAGCGAGTGCTTCGGCCCGGTCTCCTTCGCGGTCGCCGTCGACTCGGTGACGGACGCCGTGGAGCTGCTGCGCCGCACCGTCCGCGAGAAGGGCGCCATGACGGTCGGCGCGTACACCACGGACGCCGCGACCGAGCGGGCCGTCGAGGAGGTCTGCCTGGAGGAGGCGGCCCAGCTCTCCCTGAACCTGACCGGCGGGGTGTACGTCAACCAGACGGCCGCCTTCTCCGACTTCCACGGCTCCGGCGGCAACCCCGCGGCCAACGCGGCCCTCACCGACAGCGCCTTCGTGGCCAACCGCTTCCGGATGGTGGAGGTGCGGCGGGAGGTCTAGGTGACGGGCACGCCCCCGGTCGCGCTCCAGTGGTACAGCGTCATCGCCACGCTGGTGGCGAGGTTGTAGCTGGAGACCTGGGGGCGCATCGGCAGGCGCAGCAGATGGTCGGCGCGGGCGCGCAGCTCCGCCGAGAGGCCGGTGCGTTCCGAGCCGAAGGCCAGCACGGCGTCGTCCGGCAGCCGGGTGCCCCGGATGTCCTCGCCCTCCGGGTCCAGCGCGAACAACGGCCCGGCGGGCAGGCCGGCCGGCTCCAGGCGCTCCACGACGGTCGCGAAGTGCAGGCCCGCGCCGCCGCGCACCACGGTGGGGTGCCAGGGGTCGAGCGTGCCCGTGGTGACCACCCCGGTCGCCCCGAACCCGGCGGCCAGCCGGATCACGGCGCCGGCGTTGCCCAGATTGCGCGGGTGGTCCAGGACAACGACGGGTGCGGTGCGGGGCGTACGGGCGAGCGCCCGCAGACCGGCCTCCCGGGACGGCCGCACCGCGAGGGCGGCCACCCCGGTCGGGTGCGGGCGCGGGACGAGGGAGGCGTACGCCTGCCCGGACACCTCCGTCAGCAGGGCGTCCAGCGTGTCACGGACGTCCCCGGCCAGTTCCTCGGCGAGCCCGAGGGCGGCCCCGCGGTCGGTGGTGACGGCGACCGGCACCTCGGCGCCGAAGCGCAGCGCGTGCTTGAGGGCGTGGAAGCCGTCGAGCAGGACGGCGCCCTCCTCGTGCGCGCGCCAGCGGCTCAGCGGGTCGGTCATGCGGTGAACCCTACGTGGTCGGGCGTGCCCTCCTGCGCGGAGCGCGGCGCCGGCACCGCGCGGCGGGCGAGCCGCCCCCGCGCGCGTGCCGCCAGGCCGCCGAGCCGGCGCAGGAAGGACGTCGGCAGGAACACCGAGTCGGCGGCGATCATCGCCAGCGAGAAGAAGGGCAGGCCGAGGACGACGGCGATCACCAGGTGCTCGGCCATCATCACCACCAGCAGGACGTTCTTGACCCGCCGGTTGAACAGGCTGAACGGGAAGGCGACCTGCACCATGACCGTCCCGTAGGCCACGGCCATCATGATCGTGCCGCTGGAGGACATCAGGTCGGCGAGGCCGGGCCAGGGCGAGAAGTAGTCCAGGTGGAGCGGGTAGTAGACGGCGGTGCCGTCCTGCCAGCGCGAGCCCTGGACCTTGTACCAGCCGGCCGTGGCGTAGATCAGGCACGCCTCCGCCATGATCACGACCAGGGCGCCGTTGTGCAGGATGTTGGCGACGACGTCCAGCAGGGTCCGCGGCTCCCGCCAGGCCGCCCGGCGCCCGGCGGCCCACCACAGGCCGAGTCCCGCCCAGGCCGTCCACAGCAGCACCGGGATCAGCCGGTCGTTGCCGTGGAACCGCCCGGTCAGCGTCGCCGCGCCGAGTGCCGTACCGAGCACCGCCCACAGCACCGGCCCCACCCGGTCGGCGGGCACCCGCTCCCCACGCGCGCGTGCCGCCGCCTCGCGCGCCGCGCGGCGGGCGTCCAGGGACCACACCTGTCCGCAGCGCGTGAACACCAGGTAGATCGACATCAGGTGCAGCACGTTGTCGCCGCCGTCGCCCACGAACACGCTGCGGTTCTGGAGCGACAGCACGCCCACCATGAACAGCACGGAGGAGGTGCGGGTGCGCCAGCCGAGCGCCAGGGCGGCGGCGGCGAGGACGGCCAGCGCGTAGCAGACCTCGAACCACAGGCGTCCGTCGGACCACAGCAGCGCCGAGAAGGCGTGGTTGTCGTCGGTCAGCTGCCTGGCGAGGTTCCAGCCCCAGGGCCCGGAGGGGCCGTACAGCTCCTGGCGGTGCGGGAACTCGCGCAGCAGGAACAGCAGCCAGGTACCGGCGAACCCGATCCGGATCACGGCGCTCTGGTACGGGCCGAGGGCCGCGCCGGTGATCCGGGCGATGCCGCGCGACAGGGTCAGGGAGAGCTGGTTCACCGCACGCCTCCCGCGGCCTCGTCGGACGTCACGGACCACCAGGGCAGCAGGCGGTGGACGGGCTTGTCGGGCACGCGCTCACGACTCCAGGGCGGTGGCTGCACATTGAGGGTGCTGGAACGGACCTGCACGCGCCGGATCACGCCGTCCCGGCTCGTCGGGTCGCTCCGGTACAGGCGCATCACCACGAGCCGGCGCAGGTACTGCTCGGACAGCGAGCCCCGCAGGCCCACGGCACGGTTGTCGGTGCCGTGCGTGGCGGAGAAGAAGTCCCAGGCGCGGCGCAGCTCGTTCTGCTGGGTGTGGCTGGGCACCGGATTGCCCTTGATGGCGGCGCCGTCCTGGGCGGACAGGTCGGTCCACCCGGTGGTGCGCAGCCCGCCGTCCCGCGTCCGCACCTCGGCGCGGACCTGTACGGCGATGTTCTGCTGGAGCGGGTTGGGGGCGAACAGCTTCCAGTTCTGCTCGAACTCGGGGTACACCCATTCCTCTATCGCCTCGCCGTGCTGCTTCGTCACGGTGTTGGAGGGCGCGAGGCTGAGGAACACCATCAGCAGATGCGCACAGGCGGCCACCCCCACCACCGCGAGCGCCAGCGCGGCGCCGACCTGGTAGGGCAGGGAGAGCGCGGCCACTCCGGTACGGGGCCGGGGAGCGCCGCTGCGGGGACCGGAGGCGTCGGTACGGGGCTCGGGCGGGGTCGGGCCGGTACGGGGCCCGGAGCCGGCGGCGGGCGGTGGGGGCGGCTGCGGTGACCGTGGTGGCTGTGACGGCTGATCCGGGAGACGCGTCCCGGCCGGCCCGTCGGGAGCCTGCGGTTCCCGCGAGTCCTTGTCGTACGCGTCCATTCCGTCCCGTCCCCCGTCTCGGTTCGTTCTCGTCCGGCCCGGTCGTTCCGCTCGGTGTCCCCGCCCGGCATCCGGCCCGGCGGGGACGCCCGGCGGCGCAGGGTCGTCACAGGCGTCACATGCTGCACGAGCACCACGTCTCGGCGCCCGCACGGAACGGTACTCAGCCGGAGGCACCGGGCGCAGCCCCGGGTACGGACCGAGCACCCGGACCGGCCCGCCCGGCGGTTCCCAAGGCTGGGTCGCACGGCCTGTGGCGCCCCGGCCGACGCCGGTGACGCGGACACGGCCCCTCTCCCGGCCCAGCCCTCCGACCCCGGTCCCCCTCCTGCCTCCTGCCACGCGGCGCCACGGGTCGGGCCCCGACTGCGGCCGCCCTCCTCCCCACCGGCCCCGGCCACCGCCGTCATCCCCTCGGCACCAGCCCCGCAGCCCCGCCCCCGCGAGTTGTCCACAGGCCGGGCCGGGAGTTTTCCACAGCGGTTGACACCCCGCGGCGGCCCGGCACACCATGGTTGCGCACGGACCGAACGATCGGTCGGGCCGGAGCAGACGGACAGCGTTCACCGCACAGCCGAGGTCAGGGGGACCGCATGGCCACAGCAGCCGCGCAGCGCACGGCCCGCACCGGGGCGGACGGCGCGCCGGACACCGCCGGCACGACGGCCTACCAGCACGCTTTCGACGCGGCCGTGGCCGCGGACGAACGCGTCGAACCACGCGACTGGATGCCCGACGCCTACCGCGCGACCCTGGTCCGGCAGATCGCCCAGCACGCGCACTCCGAGATCATCGGCATGCAGCCGGAGGCCAACTGGATCACCCGCGCGCCCTCCCTGCGCCGCAAGGCCATCCTGATGGCCAAGGTCCAGGACGAGGCGGGCCACGGCCTGTACCTGTACAGCGCTGCGGAGACGCTCGGCACCAGCCGCGACGAGTTGCTGGACAAACTGCACACCGGCCGCCAGAAATACTCCTCGATCTTCAACTACCCGACCCTGACCTGGGCCGACGTCGGCGCGATCGGCTGGCTGGTGGACGGCGCCGCGATCACCAACCAGGTCCCCCTGTGCCGCTGCTCCTACGGCCCGTACGCCCGCGCGATGGTCCGGATCTGCAAGGAGGAGTCCTTCCACCAGCGCCAGGGCTACGAACTGCTGCTGGCCCTCAGCAAGGGCACACCGGAGCAGCACGCCATGGCGCAGGACGCCGTGGACCGCTGGTGGTGGCCGTCGCTGATGATGTTCGGCCCGCCCGACGACGAGTCCCAGCACTCCGCGCAGTCGATGGAGTGGAAGATCAAGCGCCACTCCAACGACGAGCTGCGCCAGCGCTTCGTGGACATCTGCGTCCCGCAGGCCGAGTCCCTGGGCCTCACCCTCCCCGACCCGCACCTGCGGTGGAACGAGGAGCGGGGGCACTACGACTTCGGTCCGATCGACTGGACGGAGTTCTGGGAGGTGCTCAAGGGCAACGGCCCCTGCAACGACCAGCGCCTCACCCAGCGCAGGCGCGCCCACGACGAGGGCGCGTGGGTACGGGAAGCCGCCGCGGCCTACGCGGCCAAGCACACCGGCGACACCGGTGGGACGGGAGCGACGCGAGCATGAGCACCACCGACTGGCCCCTGTGGGAGGTCTTCGTGCGCTCCCGGCGCGGCCTGTCCCACACCCACGCCGGCAGCCTGCACGCGCCCGACGCCGAGCTGGCCCTGCGCAACGCCCGCGATCTGTACACCCGGCGCGGCGAGGGCGTCTCCATCTGGGTCGTCCCGGCCGCCGCCGTCACCGCCTCCTCGCCGGACGAGAAGGACCCCTTCTTCGAGCCGGCCGCCGACAAGCCCTACCGGCACCCGACCTTCTACGAGATCCCGGAAGGGGTGAAGCACCTGTGACCGCCACCGGCCCCGCCACCGTCCCGGTGACCGCCGCGCTCGCCCTCGGCGACGACGCCCTGGTGCTCTCCCACCGCCTCGGGGAGTGGGCCGGTCACGCCCCCGTCCTGGAGGAGGAGGTCGCCCTCGCCAACATCGCCCTGGACCTGCTCGGCCAGGCCCGGGTGCTGCTGTCGCTGGCCGGCGACGAGGACGAACTGGCCTATCTGCGCGAGGAACGCGCCTTCCGCAACCTCCAGCTGGTCGAGCAGCCGAACGGCGACTTCGCGCACACCATCGCCCGCCAGCTGTACTTCTCCACCTACCAACACCTCCTCTACGCGGAACTCGCCGCGGGTGACGGCCCGTTCGCCCCGCTGGCCGCGAAGGCCGTGAAGGAGGTCGCCTACCACCGCGACCACGCCGAGCAGTGGACCCTGCGGCTCGGCGACGGCACGGAGACCAGCCGGGACCGGATGACCCGTGCCTGCGCCGCGCTGTGGCGGTACACCGGGGAGATGTTCCAGCCGGTGGAGGGCCTGGCCGCCGACTGGGCACTGCTGGAGGAACGCTGGCTGGAGTCCGTCGGGGGTGTGCTCGCCCGTGCCACCCTCGCCCTGCCCGAGGGGCCGCGCACGGGGGCCTGGTCGGCCGGTGCCGGCCGGCAGGGCCTGCACACCGAGCCGTTCGGCCGGATGCTCGCCGAGATGCAGCACCTGCACCGCAGCCACCCGGGGGCGTCATGGTGACCTCCACCGCCCTGGAGGCGGAGCTGCTGGAGCTGGCCGGGTCGGTGCCCGACCCCGAGCTGCCCGTGCTCACGCTGCGGGAGCTGGGCGTGCTCCGCGCGGTCCGTGTCCGCGCCGCGGGCGCGGTGGAGGTCGATCTCACCCCCACCTACACCGGCTGCCCCGCCATCGAGGCGATGAGCGTCGACATAGAGCGGGTGCTGCGCGCCCACGGCATGCGCGAGGTGACGGTCCGCACGGTGCTCGCGCCCGCCTGGTCGACCGACGACATCACCCCCGAAGGACGCGAGAAGCTGCGGGAGTCCGGCATCGCCCCGCCCCGCACGCACCGCGCGGCCGGCCCGGTGCCGCTCACCCTCGGCCCGACCCGCACCGAGTCCGCGCACACCGGCGGGAACACCCGCCCGGAGGCCGGGACGGAACCGGTCCGCTGCCCGCACTGCGGATCGGCCGGCACCGAGCTGCTGAGCCGGTTCTCCTCGACCGCGTGCAAGGCGCTGCGCCGGTGCCTGGCCTGCCGTGAACCGTTCGACCACTTCAAGGAGTTGTGATGGCACGCTTCCACCCGCTCCCGGTGGCCGCGGTCGACCGGCTCACGGACGACTCCGTCGCCCTCACCCTCTCCGTCCCGCCCGAGCTGCGCGAGGAGTACCGGCACGCGCCCGGCCAGCACCTCGCCCTGCGCCGCCGGGTCGACGGCGCGGAGGTCCGGCGCACCTACTCGATCTGCTCCCCCGCCCCCGACCCGGCCGGCGAGGGCCCGGCCGCCCTGCGGGTGGGGGTGCGGCTGGTGGAGGGCGGCGCCTTCTCGACGTACGCGCTGAAGGAGATCAACGTCGGGGACGAGCTGGACGTGATGACCCCGGCGGGCCGCTTCACGCTGGAACCGGCGCCCGGGCTGTACGCGGCGGTGGCCGGCGGCAGCGGCATCACCCCGGTGCTGTCCATCGTCGCCACGCTGCTGGCCCGGGAACCGGCGGCCCGGTTCTGTCTGATACGCGGCGACCGGACGGCCGCCTCGACGATGTTCCTGGAAGAGGTCGCCGACCTGAAGGACCGCTACCCCGAGCGGCTCCAGCTGGTGACCGCGCTCTCCCGGGAGGAGCAGCAGGCGGGCCTGCCGTCGGGCCGGCTCGACCGGGAGCGGCTCGCGGGGCTGCTGCCCGCGCTGCTGCCGGTGGACGAGGTGGCGGGCTGGTTCCTGTGCGGGCCGTACGGGCTGGTGCGGGGCGCCGAGGAGGCACTGCGCGACCTGGGCGTGGCGCGCGAGCGGATCCACCAGGAGATCTTCCACGTGGACGCGGGCTCGGCCCCGGTGGCGACGACGGCGGTTCCCGCGCACAGCACCGTCACCGCACGTCTCGACGGCCGTGGCGGCACCTGGCCGGTGCGGGAGGGCGAGTCGCTGCTGGGGACCGTGCTGCGCAACCGGCCCGACGCGCCCTACGCCTGCAAGGGCGGGGTGTGCGGGACGTGCCGGGCCTTCCTGGTCGAGGGCGAGGTGCGCATGGACCGCAACTTCGCGCTGGAGTCGGAGGAGACCGAGGCCGGGTATGTGCTGGCCTGCCAGTCGCATCCGCTGACCGAAAGGGTGGAGCTGGACTTCGACCGCTGAGACGCCGTCCGTCCCCTTCACCTGGGGACCTTCTCCTGGGAACTTGCTCCCGGGACCGTTACCGCCTGACGCACCATCAGAGCACGGTCGCGCCGGCCTGCGAGGGGCGGATGTCGCGCCGGCCTGCGAGGGGCGGATCCGGGCGGCCGGCCGGCCGCCCGGCCCCTCGGCCGGCGGAACGGAAAGGGGCGTCCCGCCACGGGACGGTCAGGCGACGAAGCCCGGGGCGCCGTCGTCGGTGACGACCGGCCGGCCGGCCCGCTGCCAGTCCTGCATGCCGCCGTCGACGTTCACCGCGTCGATGCCCTGCTGGACCAGGTACATGGTGACCTGGGCCGAGCGGCCGCCCGAGCGGCAGATGACGTGGACGCGGCCGTCCTGCGGGGCGGCCTCGGCCAGCTCGCCATAGCGGGCCGCGAACTCGCTGAGGGGGATATGCAGCGCTCCCTCGGCGTGGCCCGCCTGCCACTCGTCGTCCTCGCGGACATCCAGCAGAAACGCGCCGTCCTTGAGATCCGTGACCTGGACCGTGGGCACACCAGCTCCGAAATTCATGGCTCCGACGCTACCCGACGCCCGGCTCAGCCCTGTCCCAGCAGCCCCGCCAGCTCCGTCTCCCGCTGGGCGATGTCGGCGTGCAGCCGGCCGGCGATCTCGTCGAGCAGGCCGTCGGGGTCGTCCGGGGCGAGCCGGAGCAGCCCGGCGATCGCGCCCTCCTCCAGCTCACGGGCGACCAGGGTGATCAGCTCCTTGCGCTGGGCGAGCCATTCGAGGCGGGCGTACAGCTCCTCCGCCGGGCTCGGACGGCGCTCGGGCGGCAGCGGTCCGGCGGCCCACTCGGCTGCCAGCTCCGTGAGAAGGGTCTCGTCACCGCGGGCGTAGGCGTCGTTGACCCGGCTGAGGAACTCCTCGCGCCGCTTGCGCTCGTCCTCCTCCTGGGCCAGGTCCGGGTGGGCCTTGCGGGCGAGGTCGCGGTAGAGCTTGCGGACCCGCTCATCGGGCCGCACCCGCTGCGGGGGCCGCACCGCCTGGCCGGTGAGCATGGCGGTGGCCTCCGGGAACAGGCCGTCCCCGTCCATCCAGCCGTGCAGCAGCTCCTCCACGCCCGGCAGCGGCAGCACCCGGGCACGGGCCTCGTCGGCGCGGCGGATGTCCTCGGGGTCACCGGTGCGGGCGGCCCGCGCCTCGGCGATCCGCGCGTCCAGCTCCTCGATCCGGGCGTAGAGCGGGCCGAGCCGCTGGTCGTGCAGGCGGGAGAAGTTCTCCACCTCGACGCGGAACGTCTCCACGGCGATCTCGTACTCGATCAAAGCCTGCTCGGCGGCCCGGACGGCCTGCTCCAGCCGCTCCTCGGGACGCGGCTTCTCGGACGGCTGGCCGGCTTCGGGGGTGGTCACCCGCTCAGCGTAGCGCCGTGGGGCGCTGCGCCGGTCCCGGGCCGGGGCCGGGGCTTCGGTGCGCCGCCTTCCGGGAGCGGCCGGGCACCGCGCCACCGCAGCGGTGCGGATATGCCGCCCGGTGCCGACCCGCCGGAGCCGGGCAGCACGGCGGCCCGCGCCCCTGCCAGTCGCGCCCCGCGCCTGGGAAGCGCCGGGCCCGGGCCCGAACCGGGGACCGGGGCTTCGGTGCGCCGCCCTCCGGGAGCGGCCGGGCACCGCGCCACCGCAGCGGTGCGGGTGTGCCGCCCAGTGCCGACCCGCCGGGGCCAGGCACGCGGCGCCCCGCACCCCTGCCAGTCGCAGCCCGCGCCTCCGCAGCGGTGGCGGTGTGCCGCCCGGCGCGGACCCGCCGGAGCCGGGCAGCACGGCGCCCCGCGCCCCTGCCAGTCGCAGCCCGTGCCTCCGCAGCGGTGGCGGTGTGCCGCCCGGTGCCGACCCGTCGGAACCGGGCACGCGGCGACCCGCGCCCCTGCCAGTCGCGGCCCGCGCCTGGGAGACGCCGCGCCCCGGAAGGCTGCTCAGACCCCCGTCTCCGCCGCGATCCGGCCCGCCCGGATGCCCGCGAGGAGGTCGGCGTGGTCGGATTCGGTGCGGTCGGCGTAGGTGACGGCGAACGCGGCGACGGCCTCGTCCAGCTCCTCGTTCTTGCCGCAGTACCCGGCGATCAGCCGCGGGTCCGCGCTGTGGGAGTGGGCGCGGGCCAGCAGCGCGCCGGTCATCCGGCCGTAGTCGTCGAGCTGGTCGGCGGGCAGGGCGGCCGGGTCGACGCTGCCCTTGCGGTTGCGGAACTGGCGCACCTGGAACGGGCGGCCCTCGACGGTGGTCCAGCCGAGCAGGATGTCGCTGACGACCTGCATCCGCCGCTGGCCGAGGACCACCCGGCGGCCCTCGTGCGCCACCGGCGCCACCGGGAAACCGGCCGTGGCCAGGTGCGGGACCAGCGCGGAGGGGCGGGCCTCCTTCACCTGGAGGATCAGCGGCTCCCCGCGGTGGTCGAGCAGCAGGACGACGTAGGAGCGGGTGCCGACGCTGCCGGTGCCGACCACCCGGAAGGCCACGTCGTGCACGGCGTACCGGGCGAGCAGGGGACGCAGGTCCTCGCCGATCGTGCCGGCGTACTCCTCCAGGGCGAGGGCGACCGCGGCGGCCTCGGCGTCCGGGAGCGGGCGCAGTACCGGCGGGGCGGGCACGAACCGGCGGCCGCCGTCCGCGACGGGCTCCGTCGACTTCGCCGCGAACCGGCCGCTGGTGTTGGACCGGGCCTTCTCCGAGACCCGCTGGAGGGTGCCGAGCAGGTCGTGGGCGTCGGTGTGGGAGACCAGTTCCTCGTCCGCGATGGCGTTCCAGGCGTCGAGCACGGGCATCCTGGCGAGCAGCCGCATGGTGCGGCGGTAGGCGCCGGCCGCGTCGTGGGCCGCCGCGCGGCAGGTGTCCTCGTCGGCGCCCGTCTCCCGCCCGGCCAGCACCAGGGAGGCCGCGAGCCGCTTCAGGTCCCACTCCCAGGGGCCGTGCACGGTCTCGTCGAAGTCGTTGAGGTCGATGACGAGGTCGCCGCGGGCGTCGCCGTACAGGCCGAAGTTGGCCGCGTGCGCGTCCCCGCATATCTGGGTGCCGATCCCGGTGACGGGGGTGCGGGCCAGGTCGTACGCCATGAGTCCGGCCGATCCGCGCAGGAAGGCGAACGGCCCGGCCGCCATCCGGCCCACGCGCAGCGGCGTCAGCTCGGGGATGCGGCCGGCGCCGGACTCGCGTACCGCGGTGACCGCGTCCGGGCGGCCGGTGTCCGGGTCGAACGCGTGGTGGGCGGACCGCGGCACGCTCCGCCGCAGCGCCTTGCCCTCCCCCTTCGGCGACCTCGGGGCATCCGGCGCCCCCGGCCCGCCCGTCGACGCCCGCGGCGGCCACGGGGCGAACCCCCGCACCCGGGGCAGCCGACGCGCGCCCCGGTCCGCCGCGTCCGCCGTCCCCGCACCGCTTCCGGTCACCGCGACCGCCTCCCCCACACTGCCCGCACACCCTCGACCGAGTGCCGGTACGAACATCAGGTCGGAGAGACGGTACAGCCGGTGGCCGGAACGCATCAGCCCCGCGCGGGCGGCGAACCGCGCCCTGGGCCGGCGACGGCCGTGATCGGGGACGTGTCGAGAGAGCCGGCGCGGGTCACGCTCCTCGCGCTTCCCAGGGTCCGCGCGGGCCGGAGGGATGCGGAAACGGCGTTCCCCGTCACCCTGACCGGCGGCCGGCCCCCGGCACCGCCCTGCCCGCCGGCCGCCCCCGGCACCACGCCCGGCACCGCCCCGACCGGCTCCCGGCCCGGCCCCCGGTTCTCCGGAAAGCGCGATGGGACAATGGACGGCGGCCTCATGCGTCAGGAAGGTGTAGGCCCATGACCACCCGACCCGGTCTGCGGGAGCGGAAGAAGGCCAAGACCCGCCGCCTTCTGCGCCAGGAAGCCCTCCGCCTTTTCGTCGAGCAGGGGTACGACAACACCACCGTCGAACAGATCTGCGACGCGGCCGACATATCGCCGAGCACGTTCTTCCGTTACTTCCCGACGAAGGAGGACGTGGTCCTCACCGACGACCCCGAGGACCTCGACGCCTCCGACACCTCCGACACCTCCGACGGCCTCGACGTCCCCGGTCGGCTCACGCGGGAAACGCCCGCCGCACCCGGTCCGGCCCAGTCGCCGGCGGACGACGCGGTGCGGGCGACGCTCCACGATCTGCTCGCTCGCGGCACCGGCCGGGACCGGGACACCCTGCTGGCCCGGCTCGGGCTGGCCGCACGGGTCCGGCCCCTGCGCGCGCGGCTGTGGCAGCGGCAGGAGGCGCAGGTGGCGCACGCGGCGGCGCTGCTCGCCCGGCGCACCGGCAGGGACGAGGACGCGTACGAGGTGCGGCTGACCGCGGCCGTCCTCACCGCGGTGACTACCGAGACCCTCATGTACTGGGCGGAACGGAACGGCGAGCCCGATCTCACGACCCTCGTCACCCGGGCCCGGGAGCACCTCGGCGACCTGCGCCTGTGACCCGGCCCACCAACCGGGGCGACCGCGGCGGCCCTTGAGAGCTTCCTCACAGGAACACCGCACCGGGAAAACGAAAGTGGGCGGTCTCTGAGAGACCGCCCACTTCCGCATTGTGCGCGAGGGGGGAGTTGAACCCCCACGCCCTTGCGGGCACTGGAACCTGAATCCAGCGCGTCTGCCTATTCCGCCACCCGCGCATTGGGTGTGTCTTCCGGTTCCTTCCCTTTCGGGCTGGCCCCTTCCGACATCGAGAACATTAGCACGACGTCCGGGGTGGATTCACATCCCTTCCCGGCGGCCCCCGGGAGCCGCCTTCTCCCGGTCGGGGGCCCGCCGGACGGCCGGTGGGCACGCCCGGCCGTCCCCCGCGTCCCCCGCCCGTCCCGTCCGTCTCGGGGAGACTCGGTTCACGTATCAACCTCGTACCGGTCCCGGCCGTCTCCCCGGAAGGCGGGCCGGGCGCACAGCCGGGTGCGGGACACTGGTCTTCGCCCGCCTCTACGATCCATGGCAGCAGGACACGCCGCAGGAGTTCGAAGGGGAGGCGCTGGGGGAACCGGCTGATTGGCGGGCGCGTAGATACGATCAGTGAGCAGTACCCGGCAGTACCCCGGCAAGGCAGCGGCACACAGCAAGGCAAGACGACGGCAGGGACGGAGGAGGTGCCCCATGGGAGTCCTGAAGAAGTTCGAGCAGCGTCTCGAAGGTCTGGTGAACGGCACCTTCGCCAAGGTCTTCAAGTCCGAGGTCCAGCCCGTGGAGATCGCCGGTGCGCTCCAGCGGGAGTGCGACAACAACGCCACCATCTGGAACCGCGACCGCACCGTTGTACCCAACGACTTCATCGTGGAACTGAGCGCGCCGGACTACGAGCGCCTCAGCCCCTACTCCGGGCAGCTCGGCGACGAGCTGGCCGGCATGGTGCGCGACTACGCCAAGCAGCAGCGCTACACCTTCATGGGCCCGATCAAGGTCAACCTGGAGAAGGCCGAGGACCTGGACACCGGCCTGTACCGGGTGCGCTCGCGCACCCTCGCCTCCTCCAGCGACCAGCAGGGCCAGCAGGCCCCGTCCGCCCCGGCGCCCGGCCGGCCCGCGGCCGGCGCCCCCGGCGGCTACGGCCATCCGCAGCCCGCCCCGCCCGCCGGCGCCCCCCCGATGCCGTCCACGCCGCCGCCCGGCGCCCGCCCCGGCGGGTACGGCTATCCGCAGCCCGCCACCCAGCGGCCCGCCGCGGCCCCGATGGGCGGCGCGCGCACCCGCTACTGGATCGAGATCAACGGCACCCGCCACCAGATCTCCCGCCCGACGCTGGTGCTGGGCCGCAGCACCGACGCCGACGTGCGGATCGACGACCCCGGCGTCTCCCGCCGGCACTGCGAGATCCGGACCGGAACGCCCTCGACGATCCAGGATCTCGGCTCCACCAACGGCATCGTGGTGGACGGGCAGCACACCACCCGCGCTACGCTCCGCGACGGCTCGCGGATCGTCGTGGGCAGCACCACCGTTATCTATAGGCAAGCCGAAGGGTGAAGCGGGGGCAATGTCAGAGCTGACCCTCACGGTCATGCGGCTGGGTTTCCTGGCCGTACTGTGGCTGTTCGTGATCGTGGCCGTGCAGGTCATCCGGAGCGACCTGTTCGGTACGCGCGTCACCCAGCGCGGATCGCGTAGGGAGGCGGCCCGGCCGCAGCAGGGCGGGCGCCAGCAGGCCCGGCAACAGGCCCGGCAGCAGGCCGCGCCGCCGCCGCAGCGCGGCCAGCAGGGCGGCGGCGGCCGGCGCGGCCGCAACGCCCCCACCAAGCTGGTCGTGACCGAGGGCACGCTCACCGGCACCACCGTCGCGCTGCAGGGCCAGACCATCACCCTGGGCCGGGCGCACGACTCCACGATCGTGCTGGACGACGACTACGCCTCCAGCCGCCATGCCAGGATCTACGCGGACCAGAACGGCCAGTGGATCATCGAGGACCTCGGTTCCACCAACGGCACGTACCTGGACCGGACCCGGCTGACGACCCCCACACCGATCCCGCTGGGCGCGCCGATCCGCATCGGCAAGACCGCAATCGAGCTGCGGAAGTAGTGCTACGTCATGAATAAGCGCGAGCGGAGCGAGCACGCCGCGGCAGGCCGCCACCCGGTCTCCGGCGCGCTCCCGACCGGAGGGTGGGCAGTGTGGCTCGACACGACCGGCTGCATTCGGAGCCGACGGGCGAGGTGCGCATGAGTCTGTCACTGCGCTTCGCCGCCGGATCGCACGAGGGCATGATCCGGGGCCACAACGAGGACTCCGGCTACGCCGGCCCGCGCCTGCTGGCGATCGCCGACGGCATGGGCGGCCAGGCGGCCGGCGAGGTCGCCTCCTCCGAGGTGATCTCCACCATCGTCCCGCTCGACGACGACGTGCCCGGCTCCGACATCCTCACCTCCCTCGGCGTCGCCGTGCAGCGCGCCAACGACCAGCTGCGCGCGATGGTCCAGGAGGACCCCCAGCTGGAGGGCATGGGCACCACCCTCACCGCCCTGCTGTGGACCGGTCAGCGGCTCGGCCTCGTCCACGTCGGCGACTCGCGCGCCTATCTGCTGCGGGACGGCGTCCTCACCCAGATCACCCAGGACCACACCTGGGTGCAGCGGCTCGTCGACGAGGGCCGCATCACCGAGGAAGAGGCCACCACCCACCCGCAGCGCTCCCTGCTGATGCGCGCCCTCGGCAGCAGCGAGCACGTCGAGCCCGACCTCTCCATCCGCGAGGTCCGCGCCGGCGACCGCTATCTGATCTGCTCCGACGGCCTGTCCGGGGTGGTCTCCCACCAGACGATGGAGGAGACCCTCGCCAGCTACCAGGGCCCGCAGGAGACCGTGCAGGAGCTGATCCAGCTCGCGCTGCGCGGCGGCGGCCCCGACAACATCACCGTCATCGTGGCCGACGTGCTGGACCTGGACCAGGGCGACACCCTCGCCGGTCAGCTGTCGGACCAGCCGGTGGTGGTCGGCGCGGTCGCCGAGAACCAGCACCACACGCAGGACAACGGCATCATGCAGACCCCGGCCGGCCGCGCCGCCCACCTGGGCCGCCAGGGGCACGGCGGCGGCGAGTTCGGCCCGCCCGGCTCCGGCGACCCCGGCTACGCCCCGGCCGACGGCTTCGGCGAGTACGCCGACGACGACTTCTCCAAGCCGCGCAAGCAGCGCAGATGGCTGAAGACCTCGCTCTACGGCGCCCTCGCCCTGGCGGTGGTCGGCGGCGGTCTGTACGGCGGCTACCGCTGGACGCAGACGCAGTACTACGTCGGCGCCAAAGGGGAGCACGTCGCGCTCTACCGCGGGATCAGCCAGGACCTGGCCTGGGTGTCGCTGTCGAAGGTGGAGCGGGACCACCCCGAGATCGAACTCAAGTACCTGCCGCCGTACCAGCAGAAGCAGGTGAAGGCCACGATCGCCGAGGGCGGCCTCCAGGCGGCCCGGACGAAGGTCGACGAGCTGGCCGTACAGGCCTCCGCCTGCCGGAAGCAGGCCGAGCGCAAGGCGGCGGACGAGGCCGCGCGCAACGCCAAGAACGGCAAGGACAAGGCCGGGAGCCCCGAAGGCACCGGGAACACCGGCACCACCGGGACCACCGGGGGCGCCGGGGCCGGCGAGGGCACCGGCGGCACCACGGGAGCCGGCAACGGCACCGGCACCACCGCGGGCACGGGCACGCAGGCCGCGTTCTCCGCGGACCCCGCCGGCCCGGTCACCGCCTTCGCCGTCCACGCCTCCCTCGTCACGAAGGCGTCCCCGACCCCGAACCCGTCGGCCTCGAAGACGCCCCAGGCGTCCTCTTCGAAGTCTCCGTCCACGACCCCGTCCGCGACCCCCAGCCCCGGCCCCACTCTCTCGGAGGATGAGCAGAAGGTCGTCTCGCTGTGCGGTAAGCAGTAGGCAAGCCGTGAGAGGCCCCGTCACACGATGAGCAGTTCTACGAATACGCCGACGCATCACACGTCCACGATCGGCGCCATCGGCGCGCCGAGCCGCCGCAACACCGAGCTGGCCCTGCTGGTCTTCGCCGTGGCCATCCCGGTGTTCGCCTACGCCAACGTGGGCCTGGCCATCAGCGACCAGGTCCCGTCCGGGCTGCTCAGCTACGGCCTGGGCCTCGGTCTGCTGGCCGGCGTCGCCCATCTCGTCGTACGGAAGTTCGCGCCGTACGCGGATCCGCTGCTGCTGCCGCTGGCCACCCTGCTCAACGGGCTGGGGCTGGTCGTGATCTGGCGGCTGGACCAGTCCAAGCTGCTGCAGTCGCTCAGAGGCTTCTCACCGGCCGCGCCGCGCCAGCTGCTGTACACCGCGCTGGCCATCGCCGTGTTCGCCGTCGTGCTGGTCTTCCTGAAGGACCACCGGGTCCTGCAGCGCTACACCTACATCTCGATGTTCTGCGCCCTGGTGCTGCTCATCCTGCCGCTGGTGCCGGGCCTCGGGGCCAACATCTACGGCGCGAAGATCTGGATCCGGATCCCCGGACTGGGCTCCCTCCAGCCCGGCGAGTTCGCCAAGATCGTCCTCGCCGTCTTCTTCGCCGGGTACCTGATGGTGAAGCGGGACGCGCTGGCCCTGGCCAGCCGCCGCTTCATGGGCCTGTACCTGCCGCGCGGCCGCGACCTCGGTCCGATCCTGGTCGTCTGGGCGATCTCGATCCTGATCCTGGTCTTCGAGACGGACCTCGGCACCTCGCTGCTGTTCTTCGGAATGTTCGTCATCATGCTGTACGTCGCCACCGAGCGGACCAGCTGGATCGTCTTCGGTCTGCTGATGTCCGCGGCCGGCGCGGTCGGCGTGGCGAGCTTCGAGCCGCACATCCAGACGCGTGTGCGTGCCTGGCTCGACCCGATGCGCGAGTACGAGCTGAGCCGCCAGATCACCCATGACGGCATCCTCCACTCCGACCAGCTCCAGCAGTCCCTGTGGGCGTTCGGCTCCGGCGGCACCCTCGGCACCGGCTGGGGCCAGGGGCACTCGGACCTGATCAAGTTCGCCGCCAACTCCGACTTCGTCCTCGCCACGTTCGGCGAGGAGCTGGGCCTGGCCGGCGTCATGGCGATCCTGCTGATCTACGGCCTGATCGTGGAGCGCGGCGTGCGCACCGCCCTCGCCGCCCGCGACCCGTTCGGCAAGCTGCTCGCCATCGGCCTGTCCGGCGCCTTCGCCCTCCAGGTCTTCGTGGTGGCCGGCGGTGTCATGGGCCTCATCCCGCTGACCGGTATGACCATGCCGTTCCTGGCCTCCGGCGGTTCCTCCGTGCTGGCCAACTGGGCCCTGATCGCCATCCTGATCCGGATCAGCGACACCGCCCGCCGCCCCGCCCCGGCCCCCGCGACCAACCCCGACGCCGAGATGACCCAGGTGGTCCGCCCGTCATGAACAAGCCCCTGCGCCGGATCGCGATCTTCTGCGGCCTGCTGGTGCTGACCCTGCTGCTGCGGGACAACTGGCTCCAGTACGTCAGGGCCGACGGCCTGAAGGACGATCCGAAGAACCGTCGTGTCACGATCGCCCGCTACGCCACCCCGCGCGGCGACATCATCGTCGGCGGCGACCCGATCACCGGATCGGCCGAGTCCAGCAAGAGCGGTCTGAACGACCTGAAGTACAAGCGGACCTACAAGAACGGCCCCATGTGGGCGCCGGTCACCGGGTACGCCTCGCAGGCATTCGGCGCCACGCAGCTGGAGTCCCTCGAGGACGGCATCCTCACCGGCAACGACGACCGGCTGTTCTTCCGCAAGACCCTGGACATGATCACCGGCAAGGAGCAGCAGGGCGGCAACGTCGTCACCACGCTCAACGCGGGTGCGCAGAAGGCCGCGTTCGAGGGTCTGAAGAAGCAGGGCGGCAAGGGCGCGGTGGTCGCCCTGGAGCCCTCCACCGGCAAGATCCTGGCGCTGGCCTCCTACCCGTCGTACGACCCCTCGTCCTTCGCGGGCAACACCGACGACGACGCGGCGGCCTGGAAGAAGCTCCAGAAGAAGTACAACCCCGCCGACCCGATGCTGAACCGGGCGCTGCGCGAGACCTATCCGCCGGGCTCGACCTTCAAGGTGGTCACGGCCGCGGCGGCGCTGGAGAACGGCAAGTACACCTCGGCCGACCAGCGGACCGAGACGCCGCTGCCGTGGACCATGCCGGGCACCACGACCGAGCTGAAGAACGAGGGCAACATCCCGTGCGAGAACGCGACCATGCGGGTCGCGCTCCAGTTCTCCTGCAACACCGTCTTCGGCAAGATCGGCTCCGACCTCGGCAACGACAAGATGCTGGAGGAGGCGAAGAAGTTCGGGTTCGACTCGGAGCAGTTCACCCCGGTCCGCGCGACCGCCTCGGTGTTCTCCGACGACATGAACCAGTCGCAGACCGCGCTGTCCTCCATCGGCCAGTACAACACCGCCGCCACCCCGCTGCAGATGGCGATGGTGGCCTCGGCGGTCGCCAACGACGGCAAGCTGATGAAGCCGTACATGGTCGACGCGCTCCAGTCCCCCAACCTGGACCCGGTCGCCAAGACCGAGCCGGAGGAGCTGAGCCGGCCGCTGTCGCCGAAGAACGCGCAGATCCTCCAGGACATGATGCAGACGGTGGTCGAGAAGGGCACCGGTACGAACGCGAAGATCGACGGCGTCACGGTCGGCGGCAAGACCGGTACCGCCCAGCACGGCGTGGAGAACAGCGAGAACCCGTACGCGTGGTTCATCTCCTACGCCAAGCTGCCCGACGGCAGCTCGCCGGTGGCGGTGGCCGTGGTGATCGAGGACGAGGGCGCCAACCGCGACGACATCTCCGGTGGCGGCCTGGCCGCGCCGATCGCGAGGAACGTCATGAAGGCGGTCGTCAACTCCAAGAAGTGACCGCCGGGGCCCGGGTGAGTGACGCCGCTCACACCCTTTTCACATCGTCGCACGTTGCGATACCGGTCCCGTATCGGGTTGCGGGCTTGGCCAGGTCACACAGAGCGAGCCGGGTACGGTAGGCCCGGACGGCAGCGCCTCCGGCCGCGCACAGGGGCGCGGCCGAGACCGACGGAGAGGGCTGGTAGGTAGCTATGGAAGAGCCGCGTCGCCTCGGCGGCCGGTACGAGCTGGGCCAGGTGCTCGGCCGCGGTGGCATGGCCGAGGTCTACCTCGCGCACGACACCCGGCTCGGCCGCACCGTGGCGGTGAAGACGCTGCGCGCGGACCTCGCGCGCGACCCGTCCTTCCAGGCCCGGTTCCGCCGGGAGGCCCAGTCGGCCGCCTCGCTCAACCATCCCGCGATCGTCGCGGTCTACGACACGGGCGAGGACTACATCGACGGGGTCTCCATCCCGTACATCGTGATGGAGTACGTCGACGGCTCCACGCTGCGTGAGCTGCTGCACTCCGGCCGCAAGCTGCTGCCCGAGCGGGCGATGGAGATGACCATCGGCATCCTCCAGGGCCTGGAGTACGCGCACCGCAGCGGCATCGTCCACCGGGACATCAAGCCGGCCAACGTCATGCTGACCCGGGGCGGCCAGGTCAAGGTGATGGACTTCGGCATCGCCCGCGCCATGGGCGACGCCGGCATGACCATGACCCAGACGGCGGCGGTCATCGGCACCGCCCAGTACCTCTCCCCGGAGCAGGCCAAGGGCGAGCAGGTCGACGCCCGTTCGGACCTGTACTCGACCGGTTGCCTCCTCTACGAACTGCTGACGGTACGGCCGCCGTTCGTGGGCGACTCCCCGGTGGCCGTGGCCTACCAGCACGTCCGTGAGGAGCCCCAGCCCCCGTCGGTCTTCGACCCCGAGATCACGCCCGAGATGGACGCGATCGTCCTCAAGGCGCTGGTCAAGGACCCGAACTACCGCTACCAGTCGGCCGACGAGATGCGCGCCGACATCGAGGCGTGCCTGGACGGCCAGCCGGTCGCGGCCACGGCCGCGCTGGGCGCGGTGGGCTACGGCGGCTACCCCGACGACCACGCGACGACCGCCCTCGGCGCGGACTCGGGCGCGACCACCGTGCTTCCGCCGATGGGCCCCGACGACGGCGGCTACGGCTACGACGACCGCCCGGACCGCCGCCGGCAGCAGAAGAAGAAGTCCAGCACCGGCACGGTGCTGCTGGTGGTCGCGGGCGTGCTGGTCCTGGTCGGCGCGATCCTGATCGGCAAGTACGCGTTCCCCGGCAAGGGGGACGACACGTCCCTGCCGGCGCCGAACTTCGTGGGCCGCACCTACGCCGAGGCGCAGAAGATGGCGGTGAACTCCGACCTGAAGCTGGCCCCGCCCACCCGCAAGGAGTGCGAGGACCAGCCCAAGGGCAAGGTCTGCACCCAGGACCCGGCGTCCGGCACGGAGGTCGAGAAGGGCGACACGATCACCCTGGTGGTCTCCAGCGGCGCGCCCAAGGTCCAGGTGCCGGACGTGCGCGGGGCCCAGTTCGAGCAGGCGGAGACCCAGCTCAAGGACAAGGGCTTCGACGTCGAGAAGAAGCTGGAGGTCTCGGACCGCACGCCGGGTGTCGTGATCGACCAGACCCCGGAGCCCGGGCTGAACAAGGAGAAGGGCACCACGATCACCCTCACGGTCGCCAAGCCCGAGGAGAAGATCGCGGTCCCCGACGTCACCGGCAAGTCCTGTGACGAGGCGAAGGCCGCGCTCCAGGCCCAGGGCCTGGTGCCGTCCTGCAACGAGACCCCGGTCACCGACCCGGCCCAGGACGGCAAGGTGCAGAACACCAACCCGACGGCGGGCCAGCAGGTCGTCAAGAACACCAACGTGGTGATCAACGTCGGCAAGGCCCAGCAGCAGCAGTCGTCGGTGCCGCGCGTGGTGGGCCAGCGGGTGAAGGACGCCAAGAAGCTGCTTCAGCAGGCCGGCTTCAACAACATCCGGTTCGCGGACGGCAGTTCCGGTGACGACAACGCGTTCGTCACCCAGCAGGACCCGCAGCCGGACAGCACGGCGGACCCGAACGCGACGACGGTCACGCTGACCACGATCTCCTTCGACGGTGGTCACGGGAACGGCAACGGGAACGGCGACAACGACAACGGCAACGGCAACGGCGGGGAGACCAACTTCTTCGGCGGTCTGGGCGGCTGACGCCTCCGTACGCCGCGTGGGGGGGGGGGGGGGGGGGGGGGGGGGGGGGAGGGGGGCGGGGGGGGGGGGGGGGGGGGGGGGGGGGGGGGGGGGGGGGGGGGGGGAACCCCCCCCCCCCCCACCACCGCGATCCCGGCCGCCGAGCCGACGCGCTGGCCCGTCTGGAGGACGCCGCCGGCCGCGCCCGCCCGCTGCACGGGGACCCGGGTGAG